>JALFBL010000112.1 GCA_022773395.1 Prevotella sp. | reverse complement strand
CTGTATGCCAGTCGTTTGGAAAACGCCCGTAGAATCGCGTATTTGGGCGCGCGGGGAACATTTTCCAGAAAACGGCCGTTTTTCGTGTTAAAGGATTCCGGGCATCTGTTAAAAATCCTTCACAAAAGGGATGGAAAGCGAAAACGTATGTGCTTATGGGCGAACCATCTTTTGTGAAAGGAAGAACAACAGGAAATGTATCAGAGTTCCGCTGGCAAGGCCTGCCAAAGCGTCGATGGCATAGTGAGCCTGAATATAGACGGTGGCGAAGAACATCAACACGAACAGAGGGAGCATGATGTAGAACAGACGCCGGTTGTGTGAGTGCCAGGCAAGAAACATGAGGACGGTGGTAACGCCTACATGACTGCTCGGAAATGCTGCGGTGGGGCGTTCGCCTGCTGCTTTGGCATCTTCTACGAGTTGGTAGAAAATGCCGTCGGCATAGCCGGGCGATGGCAAACATTCGGTGTGGGCATTGAAATAGTCGTGAAGATTGGGAAATATGCCTTTGGCTATTTCTTCAACGCCCACGGCATGAAAATAGAACGTGGGACCCACGACGGGAACGAACACGAACACGACATAGAAAATGAAGAAGGCCCCGAGAATGATGAATGCCGCACGCTGAAACTCGTTGTAGCGGCAGAAGAAGTAAAAGAGGGTGACGGCTGCTATCATGGGGTAGTAGGAGGCATAGCCCAGATCCATCAGTTCGCTGAACAAGGCTCCCGGCATGGCTTGCGAGAAAAGCAGTGCCGGCTGGAAACCGAAGAGGTTCTGTTCCCATTGGGCAAAAAGGTGGTCGAGGTTGGGGAACATCCGGTTCAGTTCGTAGGTGTCGGGATACCACCACGAGAGCAATCCCATCTGCACACCCACGCGCACCAACCGTGTGAATTTGCACGGCACCATGCGGTAAACGGCATAGGTGGCGGCGGTGAGTGCCAGTACGCGCACCCTTCCCCATATCATGGCTTCGGGATTCTGCACCTTGGTGAAGCAGAAAAGAATGACAAGGAGCGTGAGGGCAAGGTATGCCATGACCACCCATTCGAAGGCGAAGAGATTCTTGCTCGGTTTTGGCTCTATCTTAAAAAGGTCTTTGATCTGTTTCATCATCTGTAAAAAATGTTGTGGAGGAGTGAATTTGTCGGTACGTTGCGGTTACAGCCATCCGTGCTGTCGATACCACAGGATGGTGGCGGGCACGCCTTGTTCTATGGTGAACATGGGCTGATAGCCCAGTTCGTCGATGGCAGGCTGTATGTCGCATTGCCAGTTGCGCTGTTTCATGATGTGGTACTTGTCGTTGTTCAAGGCCGAAACCTTTCCCGTTGCCCTTCCCACATATTCGCCGCAGAAGGTTACGGCACGCAACACCCAAAGCGGCACTTTGATGCGCAGGCACCAGGGATGGCCCAGTTCGCGGAGAATCAGGTCGCTGAACGTACGGCTGCTATACACCTGACCGTCGGACAAGAAATATTTCCGGCCGCTCTTTCCCCGTTCCAAGGCGAGGAAAGTGGCTTGCACCACATCGTGGACATAGACAAAGGTGAGGTCTTGCCGCTGGTAGCCCACAGAGAAATCGGTGTGCCCCTTGATGCTTTTCGCCATCATGAAATAGTCGTGCTCGCGCGGCCCGTAAACGCCTGTGGGACGCAGAATGACGTAGGGAAAGCCTTGGGTGGATTCCAGGAACCGTTCCGCTTCCAGCTTGCTCTTTCCGTATGCCGTGTTGGGATGCGGTTCATCGTGTTCGTCAATGGGCAGGTAGGGAAGTTGTTCGTGTACAGGGCCGTAAACGCTGAGGCTGCTCATCTGTATGAACATTTTTAGCGGCATGTCCAAAGCCATGAGCGCACGCACAAGATGTTGTGTGCCCAATGTGTTGATCTGATGGAAATCGGCTGCATGCAGGCACTTGGTAACGCCGGCGGAATGTACCACATAGGTGAACCGCAGGTCTTTCATCTGTTTCCGCAAATGGTCTTCCGACGCAAGATTCAATTCTATGAAATGGATGCGTTTGTCTGTGAGAAACTCACGCGAACTGTTCTTTCGTACAGCTGCCCATACTTCCATTCCCCTATGCAAGGCCTCTTCGACCAGAAAACTGCCGATGAACCCCGAAGCGCCTGTAATCAATATCCGTTCCATTCCGGTTTGCAAAGTTACAGCAAACCTGATATACTGCAAAATAAATGAAATGAAAAAGCAGTCAATGACCCCAACAATTGTTTCAGCTGCTGCCCGGCTCTTCTGTCCTGTCATTCCTTTCTGCCTGCTTTCACCTCTCAAAAGCCCGTTCGTCCCAAATTATGGGGGGCAGCACGAAGATGTTGCGTTCCTTGGCAAGCCTTGTTAAAGAGCAAAGAATAAACGTCTCCCCGGAAATTCTTCTCGTACGCGCGCGAGGCATTGTGCGTAACTGCGACAGGAAAAGGAATCCCGATGAATTCCTTTTCCGGAATTGTCATATCCATTTGCCAAGTTTTTACTACTTTCATAAGGGCAGACCAACGCCCGTTTAATACAGCAAAAAGATTTATCAAAGGACAGTATTTTATTTTAATTATTTAAGTAAGTATACAAAATTAGTTTATACAAAATAAATATATCGAATTCCCGTTCTACTATTAGTTATGGGAAAGCCAAAAGTATTGGAGTTAACCGAGGCGCAGCGTCTCGAACTCGAGAGGGGATTTCGTTTGGGCGAA
>JALFBL010000051.1 GCA_022773395.1 Prevotella sp. | reverse complement strand
CGCGCCCAAATACGCGATTCTACGGGCGTTTTCCAAACGACTGGCATACAGCGAGTTGAAAAATATTGACAAATCCTGCCCGGTAATTTATGCCTACTTACCTTGTAATTTATGCCAAATTACCGGGTAAGTAAGCCTTACTTACCCGGTAAAATATGCCAAATTGCGATGTAAGTAGGCATAAATTACTGAAACACCCGAAAAAAATCGCTCCGCATTTTTTGCCCCATTTTCAACGAATCATCCGTCACTTTTCTATTTTACGAGTAAATCCTGCGGAAAAAATCGGACAATTTTAACACGAGATTTGTAAAGAAATGTAAAAAAAAGACACGCAGGAAATACGAAAGAGTTTGAAAGCAGATATTCTCCTGCAGGAAGCGCCATACGGTAACTGTCTGTTCGTATCTCGTGCACATGTCTCCGGTAAGTTTTCAAAACCAAAATAAGGTGTTCGGTCGTGTAACAGATGCCGCAGCAAAGGAACCTGTAGAATTTGTCAATGTTGTGATGCTGAATACAGATTCGGCGTTCGTTTGCTGATAGACAGGCATTACATGGATCATCCGGTAGCCGGTGTGTTACAGATGGCCAGCATGCTCACCCTGTCAGGCTCCGAATCCTCTTATTGTGTCGCTTACGGCCATAACTTTGCTTGACAATTCACAATCCTTCATCCAATATCACTATTTTATCCAGCTCATCAAAGGTAGTGTCGATAAACGTGTAGTTTATCATCTTGCCTGTATTGATGGGTTGAATGTTGGCATACAGCTTACGGAAGTAGCGCAGCTCAAAGGCGAGCCGAAGGTCATCGGCATCTTCTTCTCCTTCTGTTTGCTTCACCTCCTTTGAAGTGATCGTTCTGACCCTCATTATCTCATAGACATCACGAATGCCTTCTCCTTTGAAGTAAGGCATGAAGTAGTGCAGGCCTTGCAGGGCTATCGTTGTTGGGAAATGGCTGCCGGTGTAGTATAGAGTGGCACTGCCATCTTTGAAACTTTGCAGATAGCCTTTTCGGCCACTGTTGGCCACCAGCCCGATGAGCACACGGTTACCTATTTCCACGAATGTTCCCTTTTGGGGTATCACTCTGACGATTGTCTCTTGTGATTTGGTGCTGATAAGTTGTTCGATGAAGTGTGCCAGCAGCTGTCGGTTGTACGGGTCTTTGGGGCGTAAAGGGAATGCGCCGATATTCACCTCAGCTATGCTCTTGTAGAAATTGGACAGTTTCACATTGGCAGGGTCGCCATCTCCAGGGAAAAGGATGTAGCCACCGATCACTTCTTTTTTCAAAGCGTTCTCGTCATGTTCCCGGTAGTAGATGGCATCACGATAGCGGTGCATCTGGTTGATTGCATCATCGGGAGGGGTATCGGCACCATTCTGCTTTCGGGCAATACGGTATTTTGCATCAAACAGGTAGGTCATCTTCATTCCCTCTTGCAAATCGTTCTTGGTCAGTTGCAGAACAATATCAGGCTTTTGTGGCACCGTGCGCACCACAAGATCTTTCATTCCGACATCACCATTATTCCTGTCCGTGCTTTTGGGATTATAAACAAGCTCTGCCAACTCAATGCCATCTTTCTTAAAAAGTATGCGCGAATGTTCTCCTTTTCCCAGATCCCATGTGAACAGACCATTCATTTCCATACGGTTTCTATGGTCAATATCCTCATCAGACAAATGCAACTTTTCTTTCACGATATGGCTTACTTCTATGAAACACCATATCTCGTAAAGTGTTGCGATATCCTTGGTCTGCAAGCGGTATATGCCATCATTCAGCGAATAAGAGCGGCGAAGCAGCGACCATGTGCGATATATCTGACTATATCCGGTAGCCTTTTGCAGCACCAAACTTTCTTGGCTCATTCCTTTGTAATTCCCCACATTTCGGAAAAAAGGATTTCGCTGCAAGTGTTTCAAAGTGGCCATTGTGGCCTGCATATCCTCTTTCATGACATTCGAGGCATTCTTTACCGCTTCAATGCGCTTCTTCAAGATAGCATATTTATCCGTGATCTTTCCAAGTGCGAATTTCAAGAAACGATTTTCCAGTGTATCGTTTGTCCATACACGTTCTTCTACACGATATAAATGGGTGTTGTCCTGTCTGTGTTCCGCCAACTCGTTTTCTATGCAAGAGGGAACAAATGTCAACTTGTCGGCACGTTTATAGCATTTCTTTCCATGCAGTCGATGTCTTGGGCGGTCAATGATGTTTTTGCAAGCCTTTATGAATTTCTTTTGTTCATTGGCAAACACGCTCCACCAGATTATTTCCGGAGTATCACCATTGGCTGCGGGCGAAAAGCCATGAAATGTTCTTCGCATATAGTCAAGCGAAAGCATTCTGTACTCTTGTTCAATATCCTCTATGATCGCCTTCCAATGCTCATGATAGTTGAGCTTTGTACTCAATACCTCAAAGGAGAAAACAAAAGTGCGGACTTCAGTCCCCACTTCATACATGAGTTGTATTTCGCTGCGTCCTACCTCATTGCCATAATTCAAGAACCCGGCCAATATATGTCTGCGAAAAGTAAATTTTTCATTTTCGCTCTGGAGAATAGAACCAAACTGAGCCTTTTTCACATTCTCCTTGAATTCTACCCAAACAGGATAATCGACATTGTCGAAAAATATGGCGGGAGCATGTTGATTATTTTCAATCGTAATCTCCTCTCCGATATAGTTGCTCAGAATAACGGACACCACACCTTCCGACCAGGAATAAGCAGAGTGCAGACATTCTTCCCCAACATTATTCTTGGCCTTATGCCAAATATCATCGAATCCAGTACATTCGACGATCATTTCAAAATCCTGATGTTTGATGGTGAGCAGCTCCATTGTTCCTTGCGTGTGATTGCTCTCAGTTCCAGAAACTCGTATAACCGGACGACAGCCGTTCTTGCATTTCTTTCAGTTTGGCTATGGAAAGAGACTCTATTTGCTTGTCTTCTCCGGTCAACGCCAGCAATTGCGTATCGATCGTGGTCACGAGTCTTTCCAGAAAGGAGTGTCTTACTTTCGTGTCATCACCTTCAATACGCGACAAGATCTTCATGCCGGTTATCTCATCCAGTGCGGTTGCTATGATCTCATCCTCGCTCAACCCGTTTCCGTTTTCATCCCTGTTGTAAGGTAAATTGTTTACCACATACAGCAAGAACTCGTTTCGCGTGCGGTAGGCAATCTTGAACGGTGTGCCATTAAGCACATCATTCACGGCCTGCAAATAGGTCAACACCTTATCACAAACCTCCTCATGCTCAGCATATACATCCACACCTTCTACGGCTGTACCGATAAGCATTTCACCATCCAATTTGCCAATGCGTTCATATTTGCTGTCCAATCCGGCATACAAATCCACCTCGTTCATTTCAATGGTCATGGCACGGTCGAGTACCTTTCTGGAGAAAGAGAATGTCGTCTCGTCCATGTTTACCGTACCCACTACAATGAGATTTTGCGGGATGGTGATGCCCTCTTCCAAAAATCGGTTTCTCAACTTTTCATTTTCTCCTGTCAGTTCGGCCGTCAATACTCGATACCAGTCCTCTGTACTTTTTTTCAGAATCGGGTCTGTCATGATCGTACCGTCTTCATTACTTTTACGAGATTCTATCACACTAAGGAATTCCGCAAAATATTGTTCTACAGGGGCAAGGTTCATTTCATCCAGACAAAGGAAGTAAGGCATGTCCAAGTTTTCCCATGCCTGTGTGATAAACCGCAAGAAATCTCCAATCACATATATGGGGCTTCCGCTGACACGACTCACATATCCTATCAGTTCTGTAGAATCATGCCAATTGGGTTTTACCTGAATCATCTCAAAATTCTTAGGTTTCTGAGCTTTATATTCAGTGGAATCTTCGTCCCAACACGCACGGGCAAGTTCACGGACGATGCGGCTCTTGCCTGTGCCGGATATACCGGCTAGCAAAAGGAAGGGCTTCGTCTTGATGGCGGTGATAATGTCTATATAGTGATAGTATTGAAAATCTGTACGTTTTTTGTCTTTGCTGTCAAACATTCTGTAAATTTCTTTTGGAGAAATCTTAGCTTCCTCCTGTGATAAACTCAATCCCCCATACTTTGCTATATATTCTGTAAAATCAGAATCTGATGGTAAAAATTCATTTAATAAACTAGTGGAGTAGTTTATGGTTAAACAATTCTTGATTTCTGATCTGTTTATTTCAGAAACGCTAAATTTATATTTTCTGCATAACCATATTGCAAGAGCAATTCTACACTCTTTGTTTTTTATATATTTCTTTATGTTCTTGTAAAGAGTCTCATTTATGGATAAAACTCCATTTTGCACGTTAAATAATGCGGCATCTTTTGTCCTACGTGGAAAATCATGTAAAACTACCGGATTCGCAATAGACTCTTTTACTACATTTACGGAAAAGAAATTGCTTCCGACTTTATAATCTTTTTCGTCTTTTATATCCGTGAAAAAGTTCGATGTATAACAAGACCCATCTATACTTACAACATCTCCTACATAATTAATAAATAGCTCTCTATCCTCTTTTCCCTTTGTATCGCAATTTTTATTGGTTTTAAAAACAAAATGGTCTAATGCAAATAAATACCTGATGGCACTTATAAATTGGGTGGCACCTTGACTTGAAGGGCTATTTGTATTGTGTGACAGTATTTTATATGCTGTCAATAGGGATTTTTTGTCAATATAAGCCATATCTATTATTCATTAATTGGAAGGAATCTTAACAAAGCGGTTGCTGTAACCCAGCCAAGTATTGGAGGAACGGCATTACCAATAACTTTATATCTAGCTGCTAAAGGTATTGTATTAAACGAGTAGTTATCAGGAAATGACTGAATTCTTGCACATTCCCTAACAGAATACCGCCTATTTTCAATGGGGTGAGTAATTCCACATTTGTCAGGTTGCGCAGAAGCTGTAATTGTACCGCAAATTTCTCCAAAAGCAAATCGTCTAAAAAATTTTGGAGCATGATAACGTTTAGGATTATCATAGATATTTCTAAATCGTGGGGTTAACATTTCGTAGGGTATGTCTTTCCATGATTTTCCTTCCATACATATTGTAGGTAAATTCGTATGGGAATATCCATCATGAAAATATTGGAATCCTTCAATGCCGTGAGCACAACTCCCGATTAAATCTACTGTTTGTTGTGTTCCTGGGCTAAATTCCCATACTTCATTATCAGGTAAGTTTTCTACGCCTTGTAGTATTCTTCCTAATACCAGTTCTTCAATGTTCCCATAATGTTCGGATGGGATATTGTTTTCTTGAACAATTGTTTTCAATAAGTTGAAATCAAAATGTCCAAGATTCAACTCTCTGTCTATTCCAACCATTAGAACACGATAGCGTTTTTGGGGAACACCGTAATCAGAAGCACAAACTAACTTGTATGAGACATCATAACCTAAGTCGCCCATGATTCTAACGATTTCTTCAGGTACACTATTACCATTTGCGACATGGGAAGATAGAATGCCTCTAACATTCTCAAACAAAAATGCTTGAGGACGATGACCTGTCTCAATCTTTGCTGCAATTATCCTATGACATTCTTCAAATAATGTACCTCTTCCGTTTTCATCATCCACTCCTTGTCTTTTGCCTGCGTTTGAAAATGGCTGGCATGGGAATCCAGCTAGAAGTATATCAAAGTCAGGAATCTCGTTTGTATCAACGTCTCTAATATCAGCTAAAAGACAGTTGATTCCATCGTTTGTTAATAACGGATTAGCATTATAACAAGATTGAGCGTCTTGGTCGAAATCGTTGGCAAACACTATTTCGGTATTTAATCTATTATAATCTTGTCCTCTGAATGTGAATCCTCCTGTAAATCCTAGATCAAGACCACCACATCCGGAAAACAAAGAAACTATCGTCTTAGGCATTTGTATATGTTAAATTAAATGTTTTTTATCGACCACAATAAGTCTTTAGTGTCCACTTCAAGGACTTTTGCGATTTCCACCAATGTCTCCAAATTCGGTTGCATGGTATTTGTACACCATTTTGAAACAGTTCCCGGGTCTTTTCCCAACTGTTCTGCTAACCATTTATTGGTGCGTTTCTTTTCTGCTAAAACCACCTTCAAACGATTTATATCTTTACTCATACGTTCTATGATATGTTTTTGAATACAAAGGTAATCAATTATAATCGAAACTTAAGTCCAATTATAATGATTTTCTGATAAATATATGCCGAAAAACAACTCTATATTGAAATATACTTCAATATATATGTCGAAAACTTCACTTGGATTGATTTTCTTTCTCCCTATCTTTCTTTTACCTTTTCCAATCCCAGCATCTTTTTAGCCAAAACACTTTTTCCGGCAGGAAAATGGAGAGGAAAAACTTTATATAAGAAACTTACCATACATGCCCGCGACAGTTCCTTGTGTCCGTCCTTGTTGAGACTCGGCACATTGTAGATCGCATGGATAACGGCATGTCCCTGTTTGCTTTATACAGATAGGGATATTTCCCAAAAAAGGAATAGCCTTTCGTTATACTTTGATTTTCAACTATAAAGTTACGAAAAACAATCCTCTCTTCAGGCCGTTCCACAGAGAATTTTTCAATAATTATTATCCCGAACCGGGGACTTTGATAAATACCCATTCCTATGACGGATACAAATTTCATCTATCATCGCCCCAACCAGACCTCGGGATTGAGTTTGGCTGTTTCTCGGCGCAGCTGGAATTGGAGAATGTTGTCAGGAGCAACCGTCCCCAACGATTGGCGGGCAGTTACCCTCTGTCCCCGATGCACATTCACGGAACGAAGATTGCAGTAAACGGAAATGTAACTGCCATGGCGCACCATCACCACCATGGTGTTTTCGATGGCAAAAACAGCACTCACCTCTCCATTGAAAATGCTGCGTGCCTGTGCTCCCGGGGTTCCCAAAATGTTGATGCCCTTGTTGTCGAGCGTCACGCCCTTCAAGCCTTCCACACAGTACTGCCCATAGTGGCTCACGATCTTGTACGAACCGGAAATGGGCATGGGCAGCCTTCCCTTGTTGCTGGCAAAATTGTTGCTGAGCATGCGATCTTCGGTGTTGAGGGTGGCAGCCGCCTCATTGGCACGCTTGGCCTCGCTCAGTTCCTTTTCGTTCCGCTGTTTTTCCACAGCAGCCTTGCGCTCCACTGCCTCGCGCTCTGCCTGAGCCTCGTTGGCACGCCTGGCTGCCAATTCTTTTTCTTTTGTATCGCGTTTCTCGGCTTCGCGGGCTTCCGCTTTCAAGCGTGCCTCACGTGCCTTCGCCTCATCTATCCTCCGCTGGTTTTCGCGGGCGGCCGCTTCGGCAGCCGCCTTTTTCCGGGCCAGTTCCTCTTCGCGTTTTTTCTTGGCAGCCGCTGCTTCCGCCGCTTTTCGCCTTGCCTCTTCGGCTGCACGGATACGAGCCTTTGCCACCTCCTCTGCCACCAAACGGTCGATTTGCGCATTCAGTGCCTGGTCTTTTCTGCGCTGGTCGGCAATGATACCCTGAATGGTTTTTTGCTGCTTTTGCAACGAAGTGACCACCTGCTGCTGTTCCTCCTGCTTTCCCTGTAGGGCTACCTGTGCCCGTTTGCCTTTATAGAGCAGGATGTTCTTCTCGCCCTTTACCTTTTGCAGTTCTTCGTGTTTGGAGGTTATCTGTTGCTGCTTGGCTTTTACAAGTTCGCCCTGTGCCCGCTGGTAAGCTGCATATTCACGCACAAAACGCATGCGACGGTACATCTGCGCAAAATTCTTGGCAGAGAAAATGAACATCAACTGATCCTGGATAGAGCGGTGGCGGGCCATGTAGCGCATAGATTGCACAAACTTGGCCTTACGGTCCTGCAACTGCTGTTCCAGTGTGGTTAGCTGTGCCTTGAGCAGGTTGATGTTGCCGTTGATGTGTGTGATGTCATGCTGGATGCCGTCGATGGACTTCTGGTGTTCCTCGATTTCGCTGTTGATGACAAAGAGATTGTCCAACCGCTTTTTCACGTCTTCCTTGTTGACCCGAAGCAACTGCTCCTGTTCCTTTATCTTTTTTTGTATTTGGGCGCGCTGGCTCTGCAGACCCTTGATTTCCTTAGTACTGTAAGTGGCGGTACCGGATTTATCTTTTCCCTTTTTGGTGGTTCCTGCATTCCGTTTCTGGGCGGCAGCCTTTTTCTTAGACGAAGTCGTTGCTGTCTTCGCCTTGCGTTTTGTCGTGGTCTTTGGGGTTTGCCCTACAGCAAACAAGGTAAAAGACACCAACAGGAAAAAGATAACGATCCGTTTCATTACAAATTCATCAGTTTATTCATTACATCCTCCACACTTACCTGCTTATACTTTTTCGACAAGGTGGTGCGCGACTCCCAGTTACTATCCGTATTCAAACCGTTCATTTTGATGTTTACCTTCACCTTGCGTGCCTTCTGCGTGGCCGATGTCGCAATGTCCAATGTGAAGTCGCAGGGGAACTGTTTTACACCCAAAGGCTTGAAACTGCCATAAAGACCCGTTACATGAGTCTGCCCGTTTCCGTAGGTAACATCAACCTGCCGGATCAGCCCCTGTGCATTGTCGGCCTGCCACACGTAGTTCATCTTGTCGCGTTTCAGCTGCACCTGCGAGAGAGCATTGCCCGGAACCAACTTGACGGCAAACTCTTTCAGCAAAGAAGGAGTCACCCTTTCCGAACCCGGCACGAACAGGGTGTTCCAAAACAGGGCCTGCAGGGCATTGAAGTTCAGTCCGTTGTTTCTAAGGAAATCCACCCGGTTGTAGTCTTCCTTGATATATTCGGCATGGATGCGGTCAACAATCATAACATAGTCTTTGGTAAACTCTATGCGCCCCGCCTCCATTCCAAGCAGGGGCACGGTAAACTGAATGCGTATCACATCGTCCCTGCGCATGTACAGGCGCCCACCCACGCTGACGTTTTTGTGCCCCGTTTCCAGATTGAAGTCTATTCTGGAAGTGATGTTATCGTTGTAAACGGCATTGTCGGCCACTTTTTTCAAGAACTGCTGCTGTTGCAGTTCTTTCGTACTGGCCAGCATGTCTTTTTCCGTGACGGGCACCTTCCCGTTTGACTGTTCGCCGCGTCCCTGGGCAGAAAGACCAACATTGTCTTTCACCATGTTTTTCTTGGACCCGCACGAAGACAACCCCGCGACAGCAGCCGCAAATATACAGATAGCTATGATTGATTTTCTTTTCATCGTTACTCCTTGATGTATTTCTTCAACTTGATTTTCCTTGCCAGCACCTTGCTGTCGTTTCCGGCATCCCTTGCTTTCTGCCAGTAGTCCAAAGCCCTTGTCATGTCTTTGTTCATGGCATAGATGTCACCGGCATGTTCGAGCACCACCCCCGTAGGCATGGAATCGTTTTGCAAAGTCTGGTCAATATAGATTTTCGCCTCTTCGTAACGTTCCTGCATGAACAGAATCCAGGCATAGGTGTCGAGATAAGTGGCATTGGTGGGTTCCGCCTTTACCGTCCGGTAGCTCATCTGCTCTGCCTTGGACAGGCTTTCTTTCTGCAAGCTCAAATAATAGGCATAATTGTTCAGAGTGGGCAGATTTTCGGGTTTCCATTGCAAAGAACTGTCGTATGCGGCAAACGCCTCCGAGTCTTTTCCTTTTCCGTGAAGGATTTCGCCCATAATGGAATAGAAGTCGGACACCATGTCCTTGTTGCTCTCCGCATTGATTTGTGCCACTCCCCTCCGAAACGCGTCCAACGCCTCGTCGGCCTCATCTTTTTGGAAATGCGCCAGTCCCAGGAAATAGTAGAAAGCCATTTCATCGGGATTGTATGCGGTGGCCTGTCGGCAGAGAAAGATGATTTCATCGAAATTCTTTTCCTCCCACAACGCCTGTATCAGCTGCAAGCGCACACCCACATTGTCGGGCGAAATGCCCAACGCCTTGCGCAGGACAGTATTGATGCTGTCTTGCGGCATCTTCTTCAGTTTCATGTAGGCGGCATACAGTTCGGTCATGTCGGATGACTGTTGGGGCTGTGCGAGCATTTTCTCGAACAGGTCGAGCACTTCCGTACTGTCTGCCCCGTTCTGTTCGTTTTCAGCCACCACTTTGCGCATCAGCATCATCTTGTTGCCCGTGGGGGTGGCGGGATCCAACAGCATTCGTTCCTGCCATTCGCTGGCAAGCGAATCTTCTCCCACCATACGGTAATAGTCCATCATGGACAATTTGGCCGAAAGGTTCTGGGAATCTTGTTTCAACACGAAATTATACTTGTCGAGTGCTTCTTGCATTTTTCCGTTTTGCAAGAGCCAGTTGCCCATCATCACATGATAGTTCATGTCGTTGGGGTGCTTGTCGGAGAGCGTTCTCAGTTCGTTGAACTCTTCCCTTTTCTTGCCTTGCAGGGCATAGACACGCATACGGGAAAGAGCCGTTTGCTCGCTGCTGCCCTCCACCGTTTCCAAACGGTTGATGGTGTGGATCATCTTGTCGTAGTCTTTCTGCCGGTTGTACAACTGCAGCAGGACGGAAAGCACGTCGGAACGGTCTTTATGGCCGGCGTAAAGCCATTCGTAGGTACGAATGGCCTCGTTCATGTTGTTGGAATTGATATGGGCTACCGCCAATCTTTCAAGGTAAATGTCGTTGTCGGGAGACAGTTCGGCTGCCTTTTTCATATAGGCCAATACCGTGGAATCGTTGTTCAGCTCGGCATAATAAGAGGCCTGCATGGAATATACCTCGGCAGCATAAGGATTGATGCTGAGACAATGGTTGAAAAGGTCGAAAGCGGCATCGTATTCGCCTGCCATCTGTTTGCCAAGTGCTTCGTGGAAGAAATACTTGAAGCGCTGCTCATCGTTGTACGACAGTTGTGGAACGGCAGGCGGCTTGACAAAGGAAACGGCCGACTGTCCTGCACGGGACATGCCCCGGGCGCAACTTGCCAATGCCATCGCGCAAATGCAAACGATGGCCATACCGAAAAGTTTTTGACTGCCGCTCTTCCCAAAAGACATTTCCAATTCTTAATCGTTTTCTATCCTTGTTCTTATTTCACGCCCGTATGACCGTATCCGCCTGTTCCACGCTCGGTTTCGTCCAGTTCCTCCACCTCTACGAAATCGCCTTGTTCGTGCCGTGCTATCACCATTTGGGCAATGCGCTCGCCATCGTTGACAACAAAATCCTCTTGTGAAAGATTCACAAGGCATACGCCTATCTCACCGCGATAGTCGGCATCCACCGTTCCGGGAGTGTTCAGCACGGTGATGCCGTGTTTCAAAGCCAGCCCGCTACGCGGCCTCACCTGCACCTCGTAGCCTTCCGGCAGAGAGATAAACAATCCCGTCTTGACCAGCTTGCGTTCCAATGGATGCAAGATGACCGATTCTTCGAGATTGGCCCGCAAGTCCATCCCGGCACTCTGGGAAGTGGCATACGCCGGCAGCGGATGATGCCCACGGTTGATTACTTTTATCTTGACCATAAAAAACGTTCTTTTCTCATTCCTCAAAAATGCGTTTTCCCGCCATGGCACAACTCAAGCAAACCTGGTTCTGCTCATTTGGCTTAACGAAAACGTTCCTTGTTAATGATGCAAAAGTAAGCATTTCCGCCCACATTCCCTTTCTTTTCAATGTAAAATGAGTATTTTTATTTATTTTTCATAGATGGGAAAAGACGAAAGCCCAAATAAAATCTAAAAGCAGTATGATTCGGATTCTTCATACACAGTCGTATCTTCTATTCCCGCATAGGCCAAGGCCTCTTGCCGTTCCACGCAAGTGCCGCACTTGCCGCAATGTTTGTCACTGCCTTTGTAGCACGACCATGTTTCCGCATAATCTATGCCGATTTCCTTTCCATGCAGGGCAATTTCGCCTTTGGTGAGATGGGTATATGGGGCAAGAATTTCAAGATTGGCAAAAGTACCTGCACTGATGGCAGCCGACATGGCACTGATGAAGGAGGGGCGGCAGTCGGGATAAATCACGTGATCCCCGCCATGATTGGCAATCATCACATATTTGAGCCTCTGGCTCTCGGCTATGCCACAGGCTATGGAAAGCATGATGCCATTGCGGAAAGGAACCACTGTGGATTTCATGTTCTCGGCAGAGTAGTGTCCTTCAGGAATAGCCTCAGCACCAGACAGAAGTGAACTTTTGAAATGGTCGCTGACAAATCCCAGATCTATGGAAATGTGCCGAATGCCCAACCGCTCGCAGTGCATTCGGGCAAAAGGAATTTCTTTTGCGTTGTGGTTGGCGCCGTAGTCGAAAGAGATGCCAACGGCTATGCGTTCTTTATACTCGTAAAGCATGGTGATGGAATCCATACCACCACTCACAATCAACAGCGAGTCTTTTTTCATTGTTCAAACTTTCTTTTTGTTGGTACATAAAAAGTACACGTTTTCAAGCCATCTGTTACGGGAATCGGTCAGTTCGCATGCCTTTTCCTGAACAGCACCGATGCCACGACGGGCGCTCCCACGAGGGCAGTGACGCTATTGATGGGCAGTGCCCCTTCAAAGCCTGGCATGCGGGCTATAATGTTGCAGACCAGAGCAAGAGCAGCCCCCGTGAGCATGGTGGCCGGCATGAGAATGCGGTGGTCGCTGGTGCGCCATATCGCGCGACAAAGGTGAGGAACAGCAAGTCCCAAGAACATGATAGGGCCACAATAGGCAGTGGCAATGGCTATCATCACGCCACTACAGCCTATCACCCGCATGCGGGCCGATTTGATGTTGAGCCCAAGGTTGCGGGCATACTGTTCGCCCAGCAACAGCAAATTCATGGTCTTGATGAGCAACATGGAAAGAGGAATGAGGGCCAGCATGAGGATGACGAACAGCCACATCTGGCCACCCGAAACACGGGAAAAACTGCCCAACCCCCAAATGACATAGGCACGAATGTCTTCTTCGGCACTGAAATATTTAAGCACCCCGATAATGGCGTTGGCCACATAGCCAATCATCACACCAATAATCAACAAGGTGACGTTACCTCTCACTTTTTGGGAAACATACATGATGACGCTCATCACTCCCAGCGAACCGAGGACGGCTGCCACAGAAAGGGCCGCATCGCCGACATAGCCCCAACTGCTCAGAGCCGTACCGCCTATGCTGCCAGAGGCAAGAATGAGAAAGGCAACGCCCAGCGAAGCCCCACTGCTGATGCCCAATACAGAAGGGCCGGCAAGGGGATTGTGGAACACCGTCTGCATTTGCAAACCGCTGATGGCCAGCCCTGCACCCGCTACGGTTGCCGTCAAGGCCTGGGGAACACGCGATTTCAGCACGATGTTGCTCCAGATTACCGGTTCGTTTCCGCTTCCAGTCAGAATGCCCACAATCGATGGAAAGGGAATATCTACTGTGCCCAACAGCAAATTGAGCATAAAGAAAAGAATGATGATCCCAGTCATCAATAGCATCAGGGGGAATACGTTTCTCTGCATCACCTTTTCAAGAGCATATAATATTTGGGCTGGTAGTCTTTCAGCAATCCGGGATGAAACGCCTGGATAAAATCTTTCAACACCCTGTCGGGTTCCATAGGCGAAAGCTCGTTCACCGGTGTCTTACCCGTTTCGCAACTCACCACCCCTCTGTCTTTCCACGCACGGAAATCGGTATAGCGCGGGTCTTCACTTTTCAACGACGCATAGCCCAAGGGATGGGCATCCTTGTTTTGAATCACCCAGAAATCGCAGCGGCCCGCCTGGGCATAGACTGTTTCAAAATCGATGTACAGACCACCCGTGCGCCCGTCGTCTTTCATGAAATAGTCGGCACCGGCATCCTTGAATATCTGCGCAATGTAACTGTCGCCTGCCATGGCATACCAGTTGCTGCCATGCAGTTTCCCGTAAAGCACCACGGGACGGCGAAATGCATTTCCCTTTTCTTTCTCGGCATTCTTCACCAACGCGCAGGCATCCTCGTAGGATTTTTCCATTTCTGCAAACTGGCGGTTGGCCGCAGACGTTTTTCCGGTAAACAAGCCAATGAACTTAATCCATTCTGCCTGTGCCAGTGGCGTGGTTTCCTGATAGCCCAGATACGGGACAAGAGGTATGCCCACCTCTTCCATCTTGTCGAAACCTCCGCGCTTGGTCAGCGAAACAAAGATGGCGTTGGGATTGGCAGCCATGATCAGTTCCTCGTCAAAGTTTCCCTCCTTGCCGATGGTCACAATCTTTCCGTCCCTGATTCTTTTCTTGATGTCCTTGTCGAACAGGCGTCGCGAACTGTTTATACCCACTATGTAGTCGAGTGCATCCAATTTGATGAAACCGCTCAACTGTAGCGATGTCATGCAGATGATTCCACGCACGGGCACTTCAATCTTCTGGTAGCCCTGCGGAATGCCCTTTGGTTTCTCGCCTCGGTTCACCAAAGCAAAACGATAGGTTTTACGATTCACCGTATCTTTTTTCTGTGGATCGGAAATTTCCAGCAACTTGTAACCGTCGCGGTATTCCACCGAAAATCCCTCGGCATATTTCAGGCTCACCTTTGCCGTATCTTCCATTTCGTTCTCCACTGCTTCACTCTTGTTCACAGTCTGTCTGCATCCCACCATCGCAATACAGACAACGAGGAGCGACCACTTCTTCAAGCTCATTATTTTCATGATGTTTCCCAATTCCATTTGTCACCTAATTACATACATAATCTCATATTTATGCAAAGGTAAGGCTTTACTCTTTATCCGCCAAGCGTTTCCCTGCATTTTGTCGAATAATTTGAGCACAGCCGCCCTCTCCGTGGTTTGCGGCAAGGCTGTGCGGTCCCCAAAAAGAACCGCCCGGACAACACTTTTCTTGTTGTCCGGGCAGTTGGCACAAAGTCTTATGAAAAACAACGGTCTGATTATCCAATCAAGTTGGTTATCTGACGAGAACCGTCCGGTTGCCGATGACGTAGAGACCCTTCAGACCCTCAAGACTCGTGGCCTGCTTGCGGACGAGCTGTCCATCGACCGTGTAGATGTCAACCGGCTTGCCGTCGGGAGAGATGCCATCGATGCCCGTTGTGGTGAGAACAACTATTACGGGCCTTGACTCTGCACCATTGGAATATACGGCAGTAACGGCAAACTGGTGAGTGCCGTTCACCAACCCACTTACGACCGCTGTCAGTTCAGAGCCTTTGACATTGGTGTAAAGTTCACCGTCAACATAGACGTTGTAGCCTGCAATCTCGCCATCACCTACAGAGTAGGTTACATCGTCAACCAGGAATATGAACGCATCGTCCTTGTTGGAAATGTGGCGTATGGCAAAATACTTGGAACCTTCCGGCAACTCTACGGAAACTTTCTCCCAGTCGCCCGCTGTTTTGCGGTCGCCGTCAATGGCAGTGAAGGATGCCGTCTCCTTGTCGGTCTTCGAGTAGAGCACCTGATATGTCTGCGGATATTGGGCTGAGCCGTCATTTGCCTTATAGTGCGTGGCATGGAAGCTGACAGTCTGCGCCATGCCCGGGAGTTCAGGACTGATCAGCCAGTCATCGTTGGCAATGAACTCACCTTTTTCAGACCCTTCCGGAATCACAAATGAATAAACAGACGCCAAGGCCTTATCACCGCTATGCGGTCTCATTGAAATTTGGCTCGTGACATCAACAGTTCCATCGCCAGTGTAGTCTTTCGGTGCCCATACGGTATATGCGAACGGTGTGTCTTGCGAGGGATAATTCATTTCTTTGAAAAAGCTTCCCGTTATGCCCTTGTCACCGTCAACGAGTGTCCATTGGCCGATGTTCGCGCATGTCCAAATACCGTAAGATTCAAAGTCGTCAGTCACTTCAGTGATGGACATTTCAGGAATGCTCCATGTCAAGGTCACACTGCCATTACCTTCCGTTGCGTTAAGGTTTGTTGGAACAGCTACCGTAGATTGCTTGATGGCAATCATGCTTTCAGCCTGGTTGTTCTCTGCCTTGAAGTCATTTTCTGATGCCACAACGGCCTTCAGGGTAACATTGCCGGCCTCATCGAATATGGTTGTCGCAAAGTCGAAGCTCAACTGCTTTTTCTCGAACATCTTCAGAGGCTCCGTCACGGTCTCGGTCCTTATCTTCTTCTCGCCGGCATACAGGTCAACCGTATAGTTGCTGCAGGTG
>JALFBL010000085.1 GCA_022773395.1 Prevotella sp. | reverse complement strand
CGTGTTAAGATATGTTAAGCAGATGTTTTCATTTTGGGGTTTTTGAAATTTTTGTTTCCAGTTTGTTTCTTTTGGTACTTTTTGCTTTTTGGGAGTGTTGATATTCAGCACTTTACAATTCGGAAGCAGATTCTGAAAAAGAAGATCATGATGGTGGTCGGAGCCTGCATCTTCCTGATTGCGGCAGCCCAGGCACTGCCTCTGTTCTTCGGAATCTCCTGACCTTATGGCAGAGAACGCGGACAACGGATATACCGTCTACCCGGTTTTCAAGGGGCTTCAGAAGCCTCTTGAATTCCTGGGTATCCAGGGCCGCTACATCTACTGGGCGGCTGGAGCAGCGGGCGGTGCGATAGTGGGATTCATCATTGGCTACTGCGTGCTGGGCTTCCTCGCCGGACTGATTGTGCTTGTAATAGCCGTGGGCACGGGAGCCGGTTTCATCATGGTGAAACAACGCAAGGGGCTTCACTCCAAGAAAACAGACAAAGGGATATTCGTTTTCACCTGTTCAAAAAAGATTTGAAAGCATGAGACATTACGGATTGATATTGCTGCTTGCCCTGCTGCTTGCCGGATGTTCGGGAAACATCCGCAAGGAGGACGCACTTTCCGCTCACCATACGGCGGAAAAGGTGAAGGACGGCTGGTCGAAGATGTCCAGACCTCTTGAGATAGAAGTCACGGGACGGACAAAGGACGAACTGGAAGCCATAGGCTCGCTTGCCGTATGGCTTGACGGCATGGAAGACGGTAAGGCCGTGGAGTTCCGTTTCGACGGCAAAGTGTTTAAGCCTTCTGTCCCTGTTTTGGCCGACAGTACGGCGATGCCCCTTGTCTGCTATCCGTTCCTTCCATCGCTGCATCCGGGCGACACCGTCAGGGTAAACCATCCGCTTGGCGAAAGACTCGCCGGACAGATCCTATCCGTGATACAGACAAATGACAAAACAAAGATTACAATGAAATTAGAAGAACTTACCGCACTACTGCGCCTGATACTTAAAAGCGACAATATCAGTGACGTGATGCAGATTCTGGAGATACGGGGGAACTGCGTTTCAACAGCAGCCTTCCTGATTCCGCTTAAAGGGAAACTGGACGGGGCACGTGCCGATGCCGGCAATGTATGTTCTCCAAACAAGGACTGCCTGCTGAACAACGGCATCCCGCACGACTTCAACCTCATTCCTACGGAGGATTCCGGGGAAATACAGATATTCCTCAAAGTCAACGGAGAAAAGTTGTCCATATCCACCACACTACCGCCTCTGAGACGTGGAAGCATTACCGAACTGCGTCTTCATGTCAGCGATGGAAAACTGTCTGTGGGTAGCAGCTGGGTGGACACCGGACATCCGTTTGAGAGACCTGCCGTTACCGGCACTGATTCGGTCAAGGTCGGATATTTCCTGCAAAAGGACGGTACCCTGTCGCCCAAGTTGGACGGAAACAGCCTCGCATGGGTCATCAAGACAGACGGGCGACACGGCAAGGCCGTCGCCTTAGACGACAATAGTACAAGCAACTGGTTCGGGAAAAAATCTTTCCGAACCGGCCATATCTTCGATACGGCTGACGGCAAGTTGCGTGAGGGATATTTCGGACAGCCGCAGGAGGATGAGGAACATATCGTGTTCAGCCCCCGCATCCGATATCCGGGCAGTTGTGCATTGGGTTTCGACGACGGAGCCGCACTCACGCAGGGCATACTCCGTCATGCGGACAGCCATGCCCTCAAGAACTTCCAGGACAAGCGTGTGCTGCCGTCGGCCTATATTCCGTCGCTTGCGGAAATGGCGCAGCTCGCCTATCATCTTGAAAAACGCAGGGACAGCCTGCCCGCATTCTTCAAGATGCCCGAAGGCACCTATGCCACCTCCAGCGAATCCGGCGAGGACACCTTCTATTCGATTGACATGACCGGATGGTTCATCACCGCCTACAATTCCAAGGGGCACGGCGACATGAAAACAAGACTGTTTTACCTATTCTAAGCATCATGACCTGGTATGTGATACTGTTTTTCGTGGCTATCCTGACAGGGATGGCAATCTCGGTGGCCGCTTTCGGCACGGGAGGCAAACGCAAGCGCGTCTTCCATGACATCTATTTCTCTGTGGAGGACAACGACGGCATCGGTGTCATCTACACCAAGACCGGCGAGTATTCAGCCGTGCTCGAGATGGAGAACCCGGTGCAAAAGTATTCCGCCGATGCCGACCGCTACTATGATTTCTGCCACCTGTTCTCGGCGGTGGCGCAGACCCTCGGCGAGGGCTATGCCATACACAAGCAGGACATATTCTGCCGCAGGAGATTTTCGCAGGCTGACGCCGGGGAAAAGGAGTTCCTGTCAAGATCCTATTTCACCTATTTTGAGGGCCGCCCCTATACCGACACGAAAACTTACCTCGTCATCACGCAGGAATCGAAGAAAGGGAAGCTGTATTCTTTTGACATGAAGAAATGGAAGGACTTCCTTGTGAAAATACGCAAGGTGAAGGACCAGCTGCGTGACGGCGGCATGAAGGTGAGGTTCCTGACGGCCGACGAATGTGACAGCTATGTTGACCGGTATTTCACGCTGGACTTCAACAGCCCGGTCGTCACCATGAGCAATTTCAAGGTAGATGACGAGGGCATCGGCATGGGCGACCGCAAATGCCGCGTGTTCTCCCTTGTCGATGTGGACTGTGCCGGGCTACCGTCGCTTGTCCGCCCTTTCGCCAACGTGGAGGTGAACAACAGCACGTTGCCGCTCGACCTCATGTCGGCCATCGACAGCATCCCGGAAGCGGAGACCGTCATCTACAACCAGATGATTTTCATGCCCAACCAGAAAAGGGAGCTTTCCGCCCTCGAAAAAAAGAAGAACCGCCACGCCTCCATCCCCAATCCGAGCAACCAGATTGCCGTGGAGGACATCAAGCATGTGCAGGAGGTGGTGGCACGCGAGGGGAAGCAACTTGTCTATACGCACTTCAACCTTGTGGTATGCTGTCCCCGCAATACGGACATGCAGAAACCCGTGAACCATCTTGAGAACATGTTCGGGCGCATGGGCATCCATATCTCCAAGCGTGCCTACAACCAGCTTGAGCTGTTCGTGAACTCGTTCCCGGGCAACTGTTACGGCATGGATCCTGAATATGACCGTTTCCTCACCCTGTCGGATGCCGCCACCTGTCTGATGTACAAGGAATATGTACAGCACAGCGAGGACACCCCGCTGAAGATATACTATACTGACCGGAAAGGGATGCCCGTAGCCATCGACATCACCGGCAAGGAGGGAAAGGTCAAGATGACCGACAACTCCAATTTCTTCTGCCTGGGGCCTTCGGGCAGCGGCAAGAGCTTCCACATGAACAGCGTGGTGCGTCAGTTGCACGAGCAAGGAACAGACGTGGTAATGGTCGATACCGGTAACTCCTATGAGGGTCTTTGTGAGTATCTCGGCGGTAAATATATCTCCTATACCGAGGAGAAGCCCATCACCATGAACCCGTTTAAGATTACCAAGGAAGAGGTAAACATAGAGAAAATCAACTTCCTCAAGAATCTTATCCTGCAGATTTGGAAAGGCTCGGAAGGGATTGTGACAAAGACGGAGGACAGGCTTATAGGACAGGCCATCGAGGAATACTACCGCAGTTACTTTACGGGTAAAATTGATGCGCCGTTGTCATTCAACTCGTTTTTCGATTTCGCCGTCGTCCGCATCCCGGAGATTATTACCGAGAACGAGCTGAAAGGCATCGACACGGCAGACCTCAATTACCAGTTGCGTGACTTTTACAGGGGAGGCAGCCACGAGGCCACGCTCAATGAGAACATGGACAGCACACTTTTTGACGAGACCTTTATCGTGTTCGAGATCGACGCAATCAAGGATGACGCCACGCTGTTCCCGATAGTCACGCTGATTATCATGGATGTCTTCCTTCAGAAGATGCGTCTGAAGAAGAACCGTAAGGTCCTTGTAATCGAAGAGGCATGGAAAGCCATCGCCACCCCGCTCATGGCCGAATACATCAAGTACCTCTACAAGACCGCCCGTAAATTCTGGGCATCGGTCGGTGTCGTGACACAGGAGATACAGGACATCATCAGCAGTGAGATTGTGAAGGAGGCCATCATCAACAATTCCGACGTGGTGATGCTGCTCGACCAGAGCAAGTTCCGTGAACGCTTCGACAACATCAAGGCCATCCTCGGTCTCACCGATGTGGACTGCAAGAAGATTTTCACCATCAACCGGCTTGACAACAAGGAAGGACGCTCCTTCTTCCGCGAGGTGTTCATCCGCAGAGGCTCGACCAGCGGCGTGTACGGCGTGGAGGAATCGCACGAGTGCTACATGACCTATACCACGGAGCGTGCCGAGAAAGAAGCCCTCAAGCTCTACAAGGCAGAATTAGGGTGCAGTCATCAGGAGGCTATCGAAAGATATTGCCGTGACTGGGACAACTCCGGCATCGGTGCCCCGTTGGAATTTGCCAGACAGGTGCATAAGGCCGGTCATGTGCTCAACCTGCCCGCAAGGAACGGTAAAAATAACCCATAAACAATATTCATTATGAACGAGAACAAACTCATCGAGGAATTTTGGCGCGATTGCGACAACAACAATTTCAGCAAGGAAGCCACTGTGCTGTTCTTTTACCTGCTTTACCGTCACAAGCGTGACCGTCAGGAGACCATCAGCGTCAATCCGGCCGCATTGCTCAGCCTTGTCTCCGGATACACGGTGACGGCGATGAAAGCCGCCAGTGAGGAACTGCAGTCTCGCGGATATGTGGAGTACACGCCCGCCAACGAGAGTAGTACTTCCGGCAAGTACCGCTTCCTCAAGTCGGGGACGGTGAAGAAAGGGAAATAAAAGACAACCAAACCGCAAGCATGAACCGTCTCCTGATCATATTGACCGTACTGCTGACCGTGGCGTCCGACGCTGCGGCCTCGGTGTGGCATTCCGTCAACTACGACAAGAAAACGGCGGCCGCCATGACCGCCGCTTTCGGTACGGAGACGGCTACGGAAATGTATTACAGCGGACAGGTCAGGAAAATACTAGACCGTTACAGTGCCGCCGAAGTCGCCACCGCCGGTATCTTCATGTCCAAGTACCTTGACCGCAAGGCACTGACCGATCTCGGCATCTGGAGCAGTGCTACGGAAAACTATTATTACCGGCGCATCTATTCACTGGTGAGCGCGAAAATCATGCCGAAGATATGGACTGTCGCCGGCATGATGCTCCGTTCCCCACAGACCGCGCTCTACTGGGGCAATTACCTGTTCAAGGTCTGTCATGAGGTGGAGACGCTCTGCATGCAGTTCGAGTCCATTGTCACCAACAGCTCGCTGTCGTTCCGTGATGTGGTATTCCTGCAGCTCGCCCCTCAGTTCCAGCCGCTGTTCGACCTTGCCGGCGGCGGCAACGTGGACTGGAAGAAGTTTTTCGACGACCTCGGCAGCATCCCCAACCATTTCAACAAGGAGAATCTTGAATCAGACATAGGCACCCTGTATGACATGGGTGTCAGCATAGCCGGTGCGGGTGCGGAGAACATGATGGAGACCCTGCTCGGTGGCAGCTCGTTCAATGACATCGCCAAAGGAAATGTAGCGGCGATAGTGAACGCTGCGGAGAGCAGCTACGGATTCTACAAGTCCCTTGAGCAAGATCTTGGCGGCACCTTGCTCTCTATGGTCGGCGGTCCGGAAAACGTGGCCCGGTTGTTTAGCATAGACAGCTACAACATGACCTCGTGGATGACCGACTACCTCCGTGAGACGATGGGACAGTATTACACCCAGCGTTGGTACATCTACCGCAGGGACAGCGGCAGCGAGACTTTATGCGACTACATGCCGCCTACCGATGACAAAAGCATTCTCTACAGCGGCGCATGGACACGCTTCAACACCACCGACGCTAACTTCTACCCGTCATCGACGCAGACGGAACGGATACTCTCCAACTCGGAGAGCTATGCCGGATGGTCGAGGAACAAGGTCAGTCAGATAAACGCATCGGGGGACGGGTTCCATTATTCCATCTCCTATTCCCGACACGCCTATAGCCTGTCGAGAAAGAACAAGCAGTACGCCAAATCCTACGCCTATTCCATACGTGTCACAAAGAGCTGGAACCGGACGGAAGAGAAATATGAGGATGTCTTTGATTCCTATTCCATGGATCTCGGCACCTTTCAGCGTCAGATGCAGACCCGGCTGTCGGAGTTCAACGACAACGAGGAAGGCATTGTCTATTACATCGGTTCGGATGCCCGGAACTATTACCGGGCGACTGACGAAGCCAAGATGAAAGGCACGGAGAGCGTGATCATCTCCGTGACCTGCCATGACGGGTTCACCATATCGCAGGGGACCACGCAGTACAAATGCCACAGTTGCGGCGGTTCGCTCAACGCCCATTCCAAGGAGTGCGCCATGCAGACCACGCTGACCGGCAACAACCTTGGCATGTCGGAGTTTGACCGCCTTGAGACGGAATACAACAACCGCATAGCGGAGCTTCAGACCCGGATAGATATCCTGAACGCCGAGAACAGGTCGCTGATAAGCCGGATAGCCAATGCCACTGTGGAGGAAGGGGCGGCAATGCGTCAGCAGTACAATGCCAACAAGACCCGGATAGATAGTCTGACAAGGGAACAGGAAGGTGTCAGGAAACAGCTGTCAGACCTGCGGGCGGCGCGTGAGGATGCCGTCGCCGGCGAGGAAGTGCCTACTGATGACTACTACCGCATCCCTGCCATCATGAATGACTGCAAGACCGCCTTCGACCTCACCTGGCAGGGAGAGGGACACTGGGAAGGCTACAGCTATGTGCGTACCGCCACCTCCGGGAGCATGGATGCCGTCATCACGTTCAGGGCGACACTGAGCATCGCCCGCAAGCCTAAGTATTTCCTCGGCATCAAGATCCACAGAGCCATCATGCAGATAGAATGGACGCTGACGGCGGATTGCAGCGACACACAGGTCGTGGATGTGATGCAGCTCGACCCGAACAAGAGCGACAGGGAGAATGCCGCCGCCGTGAACAGCCGTATCTCGGAGATTGCAAGGGAATATCCGTCCTGCACGATCAGCACCGAATACATCAAGAACGACCCGATGGAACAGGACAGCAGCACGGACACCTACCACCTGCTGTGGTCATCGGACCGTCTGGAGATAGCCCGCGATGTCGATAGCCGCCTGACACGCATCTATGCCGACCTCGTATGCCTTGAGAAGATGATGCACTACAAGCTGTCAATAATCGACGTGCTGAAAAAGGCTGCTCCTTGTGTCAAGGACGAGCAAGGACGCAGACGCATATTGCTTGACGAGAGTTTTGCTCGGTGGATGAACAGGGCCGGAAGCCGCAATTACAGATACATGGAGAAACCGACCGAATGAAAAGACATATCCACATACTGATGACGCTGATGATGCTGGCGATGCCGGCCGTAGTCAGGGCGCAATGGGGCTTCGACGTGGCCTCCGTGGAAGCCTATATCTCCGACCACAAGAACCAGCGCAGCCTGCTTCTTGCCCGCGCCACACTGGAGCAGAGCAACAACCTCCTGCACGAGTACAGCGCAAAGGCAGCTGAAGATTACAAGGTGCTGAACTTCGACCTTGACAAATATACCAGAGCTTTCGATGTGATAGATGTGCTGTATCAGTCGTTGCGAACTTCCATGAACGTGTATTCCACCTATCAGACGGTCAGCGACCGCATCGGCGACTACAAGAATCTGCTGAGTGATTACAACTCCAAGGTGCTGAAGCGCAACAAGCTCGCCCTGCAGGACACCATCATCATCCGGATAAGCCTCAGGTGCATCGACCGTATCTCGGCCGAAGGCAAGAGCCTGTACCGCTCGGTCAGCGACCTGGTGCTGTACGCCACGGGAGCCGCCGCCTGCTCGACATCCGATCTCATGCTCGTGCTGGAGAACATCAACACGAGCCTTGACAACATCAAAAAACTGCTCAATGCCGCCTATTTCGACACATGGAGGTATATCCAGGTGCGGATAGGCTATTGGAAAGAAAGTATTTACACACCCCGTTCACGGTCGCTCATCATCGAGGATGCCTTCGGACGATGGCGGCAGAGCGGGCTTAACCCATACAGAAACAGGAAATGAAACGGCTGATACTCTATCTGATGACAGGACTGTGCATGGTCTCGGTCACCGCGCAGAACGTGACATATAACCATGATGCCGCCAAACAGAACCAGTTTACCGTGGCGGAGATGGGTTCCGGCTCCCTTACTCCGGACTTGTACTACACGCTGCTGCACAGCAACTACAGGAAAACCGCCGCTGCAAAAAACAAGCTGTCGTTCCGCACGACGGCGGGGATTGCCGGATACTGGCAGGTGGATGATGCGGAGAAACTGGACTCCGCCCTGACAAAGCGGGCCGAGATTGAGGCGTTGAACGTGGCTGACCGCACAGGCGGCGCACTGGATGTCGCATGGCTGGCAGAGGGCGACAAGCTCAACTCCAAGATGGAGGATTTCAAGAAGAACATCGACCGCATCCTGCAGCTGGGCGGCTCGCCCGGACAGCGGACGGTGTGGAAGGAATACTATAACGTGTTCAAATCAGCCATCAAGGCGACACAGGAAGCCTATATGCCCAACTCACAGCGCAAGAAACAGTACCTGCGCATCTATGCCGACGTGTCGCGCAAGAATGAGGAACTGGTACGCTACCTTGTCTATCTGGCCAACAGCAAGACAACCGCCTCGCTATTGGCATCAAGCTATGAAAGGGAAAACAAGAACGCCGTGTATGCGGCGGAGGCACTGGCCCGGTGGCGCGATGCGTGCTGGAGTGCGACGGGAAACAGTGTCAGCCAACCATAGGAGCGACAGACAGATTCAGAAACAGATAACTAATATACAATATTCAATGGCAGACAATATTCTTAGCGACTTTGGCATCAACCTGCTTGAGGAAGAGGTGGATGATGTGATTTTCCAGACCAACGAGTTCCTGTGTGACGCCACGTTCACAGGCTCTCAAGGGCCATTTTGGTGGATTTTACAAATGTGCATGGCACTGGCGGCACTCTTCGCTATCGTGATGGCGGCAGGCATGGCCTACAAGATGATGGTGAAGAACGAGCCACTCGACGTGATGAAGCTGTTCCGTCCTTTGGCGGTGGCCATCGTGATGACATGGTGGTATCCTCCTGCGGACACGGGGATGCACAACAGCGGCAGCAGCTGGTGTGTGCTTGATTTCCTTTCGTATATCCCTAATGCCATAGGCTCCTACACCCATGATTTGTATCAGGCGGAAGCCGCCCAGATTGGGGATAAGTTTGAGGAAGTGCAGCAGCTCATTTTTGTCCGTGACACGCTCTATACCAGCCTGCAGGCACAGGCGGATGTGGCCCGTGCCGGTACGATGGATCCCGCACTGATAGAATCGACCATGGAACAGACCGGTATCGATGAAGTCACCAACATGGAGAAGGATGCCAGCAAGCTATGGTTTACTTCACTGACCTCCGGCGCAGTGGTCTGCATAGACAAAATCGTGATGGTTATTGCGTTGATTGTCTTCAGGATAGGCTGGTGGGCTACGATCTATTGTCAGCAGATTCTGCTCGGTATGCTGACGATTTTCGGTCCGATACAGTGGGCGTTTTCACTCTTGCCGAAATGGGAAGGTGCCTGGGCAAAATGGCTGATACGCTACCTGACGGTGCATTTCTACGGAGCGATGCTGTACTTCGTCGGTTTTTATGTGCTGTTGCTGTTTGACATCGTGCTGTGCATACAGGTGGAGAACCTGACCGCCATTACCCAGAACGAGGCAATGATGGCAGCCTACCTGCAAAACTCCTTCTTCTCGGCGGGTTATCTGATGGCTGCCAGCATCGTGGCTCTGAAATGCCTGAACCTTGTTCCTGACTTGGCTGCATGGATGATTCCTGAAGGAGACACGGCCTTCAGTACGAGAAACTTCGGTGAGGGTGTGGCACAGCAGGCGAAGATGTCAACGACCGGCGCAATTTCATCCATGATGCGATAATGTATAATAAGGTATAGGAAACCAATCAAATAAGGA
This sequence comes from Prevotella sp., assembly GCA_022773395.1. Lineage (GTDB taxonomy): Bacteria > Bacteroidota > Bacteroidia > Bacteroidales > Bacteroidaceae > Prevotella. Next base: position 31,258 of record JALFBL010000085.1, on the reverse strand, counting down.
AACAATGGTCATAAAAAATTTAGAGAACAAAATCAAGCTCGTGATGATAATCTGCGCCTTGTTCTTGGTCGGGTGCGTCGTTATCAGCCTGTCGAGCATCTGGACAGCCCGTACCATGGTGGTGGATGCCCAGCAGAAAATTTATGTGCTGGACGGAAATGTGCCCATCCTCGTACAACGCACCACTATGGAAGAGACCCTCGATGTGGAAGCGAAGTCCCATGTGGAAATGTTCCACCATTACTTCTTCACCCTGGCACCCGATGACAAATACATCAAGTACACGCTTGACAAGGCGATGTACCTTGTGGATGAGACCGGACTTGCCCAGTACAACACCCTCAAGGAAAAAGGATTCTACAACAACATCATGGGAACCTCGGCGGTATGCTCGATATTCTGCGACAGTATCAAGTTCAACAAGGAAAATATGGAGTTCACCTACTACGGCAGGCAGCGCATCGAACGCCGCACCTCCATCCTCACCCGAGAGTTGGTGACGGCGGGACAGCTGAAGCGTGTGCCCCGTACCGACAACAACCCCCACGGGCTGCTTATCGTGAACTGGCGCACCCTGCTGAACAAAGATATTGAACAGAAAACCAAAAACAGCTACTGATTATGGGATGGAAGAAACTGATACTCGGAGAGAATATGCCGGACAAGAATGATCCCAGGTATGCCGAAAGGTACGAGAAGGAGGTCAGTGCCGGTCGTAAATGGGCCAAGTTCCTGAAAATCGACAAGGCCGCCGGATATGCGCAATGCTTCGCTTGCAAATATCCCAAAGTGTTCCTCACGCTGGTGTTCGGCATCGTCATCGGATGCCTGACGCTGAATATCTGTCGCATGGTTCAGATATACAACCGTCCGAAAACCGGGCAGACGGTCACGGCGACACAGCATCAGGAAGAGCTGCTGAGACAGAAACGTAACAAACAAATCATAAATATAGAGAGCAATGACCCTGAAAGAACTTACAAGCAGGATTGACTGGCGTGCGCCTAAATACAGGTTGCCGGCTATCCTTTATCCCTTGCTGCTGATTGCCGGGTACCTCATTTTTGACCTCTTCGATGTGGAACTGGCAGAGAAACCGTCCCACATGCAGACCACGGAATACCTTAATCCGGAACTGCCGCAGGCGCAACTCCGTACCGACGAGATAGGCGGCAAGTATGAGAACATGGCCAAGTCATACGGCAAGATCCAGGACTACTCGGCCGTGGAGAACATCGACCGTGAACGCGGTGGCGATACGGAAGCATACGACTCCAAATACACGGAAAAAGATCTCGCCCTGCTTGACGAGGAGGCGGAAAGCCGGCTGCAGGAGATGCAGTCCCGGCTTGACAGGAGCCGTGAGCGCGGTATGGCGATGGCAAACGATTCCATCACCGCACCGATGAATGAGGATGAACGACTCAGGCGCGGAGAGCAACGCCGGCAGGAAGCCCTCGACGAGCTGAACAGGGCTCTGGCGGAAGCCCGCCTGAACGGTCAGAAAGGACTTGAGGACGTACAGGAACCTCAACCGTCTGCCGTTGACACCCTCAAAACGACAGGCAATGTCAAAGAGAACGAAGATGCCGTCACGCAGCCTCACGAAGACGCAGCCACACAATCCGTAGTAAAGGCCAAGAAACCCAACTCCGCCTATTTCAATACCCTTGCGGAGAACGAGCCTGAGCCGAACCTTATCAAGGCGATTATCGACGAGGATGTGAAAGCTGTTGACGGTTCGCGTGTAAGGTTGCGTCTGCTTGACGAGGTGGAGATCAACGGTGTTGTCCTCACCAAAGGCTCGTATATGTACGCCACCATGAGCGGATTCGGACAGCAGCGTGTGAAAGGCACGGTCAAGAGCCTGATGGTGAATGACGAACTCCTGAAGGTGAGCCTGACCCTCTACGACACCGACGGCATGGAGGGGCTTTATGTCCCCAATTCCTCTTTCCGTGAGACTACAAAGGACATAGCGTCCGGGGCGATGAGCAGCAATATGAGCATCAACAACGGCAGTTACGGCAACAATGTCGCGCAGTGGGGCATGCAGGCCATACAGAACGCCTACCAGCAGACCACCGGGGCTATCTCGAAAGCCATCCGCAAAAACAAGGTGAAACTCAAGTACGGAACCTTCGTCTATCTGGTCAACAGCAGGGAAAACAACAAAAACAAATAGGACGATGATACGGATTGACAACATATATAATATGGACTGCCTGTCAGGGATGGCACTCATGCCGGATAGAAGTGTCGATGCCGTCGTATGCGACCTGCCTTACGGCATTTTGAACCGCCATAATAAAAATGCCGGTTGGGACAGGCAGATACCGCTGGAACCCCTATGGGAACAATACCGGCGTATCATCAAACCGGACAGTCCTGTCATTCTTTTCGGACAAGGCATGTTCACGGCAAGACTGCTGATGTCGCAGCCTGAAATGTGGAGATACAACCTTGTATGGTATAAGGACAGAGCCAGCGGTCATCTGAACGCCAATCGTATGCCGTTAAGGAAGCATGAGGACATCCTTGTGTTCTACGAGCATCTGCCCGTGTATCACCCGCAGATGGTTCCTTGCGACAAATCGCAGCGCAACCACGGACGGCGCACCGGCCAGACATTCACAAACCGGTGCTATGGCAACATGCGGATGACCGATGTCCGCATCGCCGATGACAAATATCCTACCTCTGTCATTCAGATTCCGAAGGAACACAAGACCGGGGCTTTCTTCCATCCGACGCAGAAGCCCGTTGCTCTCGTGGAGTACCTGATAAGGACATATACCGACGAGGGAGATGTGGTGCTTGACAACTGCATGGGGTCAGGAACCACGGCGATAGCCGCCATCCGAAGCGGACGGCATTATATCGGCTTCGAGACCGATGCCGGTTATTGCCGTATAGCAGAGGAAAGAATAAAGGCCGAGAGACTCACGGAAACAACAAACGAAAAACAGGAATATCAACAATGAGAACAATGCTTTCAAAAATTCTTGCGGCATTCTTCATCACCGCCGCATTTCAGCCCATTCATGCACAGACCACCTATTGGGAAATGGAGCAGCTTACTGTCAATGAACAGGTGACGACCGTCATCACCGCCTCCGAACCGATACGTTTTGTGGACATATCCACAGATTTGGTTGCAGGCGACCGGCCCATCAACAACACCGTCCGTCTGAAACCCAAGGAAGCCGGGCATGAGGACGGCGAGGTGCTTGCCATCGTCACCATCGTGACCGAACGCTACCGCACCCAGTACGCCCTGCTATACACCACACGGCTGACGGAGGCCGTAACCAGCAAGGAGATAGAACTGTCGGAGCGCAACGCCTACCACAATCCCGCCGTGTCGATGTCCACGGAGGATATGTACCGCTATGCGCGTCAGATATGGACATCGCCTGCAAGGTTCCGTAACGTGGGCAGCAAGAAGCACCGAATGACCATGCGGCTGAACAACATCTATTCGGCCGGCGATTACTTCTTCCTTGATTTCTCGGTGGAGAACCGCACCAACATCCGGTTTGACATCGACGAGGTAAGGCTCAAACTTTCCGACAAAAAGGTGTCGAAAGCCACAAACTCGCAGGTTGTGGAGCTGAAGCCGGAACTGATATTGGAACAGTCCCGATCGTTCCTACACGGCTACCGCAATGTGATTGTGGTGAAGAAACTGACCTTTCCCAACGACAAGGTGCTGACGGTGGAGCTGACGGAGAAACAGATTTCCGGACGCACCATATCCTTGAATATCGACTATGAGGATGTGCTGTCGGCCGATGGATTCAGCAATGCATTATTGAGGGAGGAATAAGACATGAAGAAGATACTGATGATTCTTGCCGCAGTGTTTGCCATGTCATCTGCAGCGTTTGCCGGCGATCGTGACGGACGGGTGTCCCTGGGTGTCGGTCTCTTGTATGAGAACGGTCTGGATGCCACTCTCAGCTATGAGCGTGAGAACGCCTACCACAATGCCTGGGAATTTTTCGCCAACGGTTATCTCAAATGGGACAAATGTGCCTCATGTGGCCATGTCTGCCCGGATTCGTTCTGGAAGAACTACCGCTCGTGGAGCGTCGGTGCCGCCTATAAGCCGTGCATTGTCAGAGGACGCAACCATTACGGCAGCTTCCGTTTCGGCGGTTCGCTCGGTTCGGACACCCACAAGGTGCTGGGCGGCATACATGCCGGATATGAGCACAACTACCGTCTGCGTGGCGGCTGGCAGCTGTACTGGCAGGTGAAGTCAGACCTGATGATAAAAGGCAAAGACCTGTTCCGTACAGGTATCGTGTTTGGAGTCAAACTACCTGTAAAATAAGAAGTCATGAAAACCAACAATGTGAAAATACTGAACCGTATGAACAAGATCATCAACCGCGCCAATGCCCGCAGGCAGACGGAACCCCGTTCCAAGAGCAAGGGACTGAAAGTGAAATGGAGCCGGGCATGGAAGATTTTACGGTGTAACTATTTCTGTATGTTTTCGCTCGTGCTGTCCGTGGCACTCGCATCCTGTGACGGACACCATGAGTTTCCCGACACCTCGATGCAGGTAGGTCATGTGCTCTGTACCGACGGACGTGTCATACCTTTTGAGGACTGTGAGCGTCTGGATAAGGAGCCTATCGCCGTGGTGTTTCATCTCAACAACGATGAAAAGATGGAAGGAAACGGCTATGCCGTGTACCTCCGTGACCTGTCGGACGAAGCCTTTGCCGACAGTATCGGTGTGGTGCAGGGGACATCTGCCGACCTGTATGCCCATGATGGCAATGCCAACACCTATAAGATGTATGCCAACAGTGGCTGTGGCTCACCTGCTGCCAATGCCGTATTTGCCCTGTGGCGTTACGGACAGAGTGCCTATATCCCTTCTGTGGCCCAGATGCGCTTGCTGTATGTAGCAAAACCGTACATCAACCATATCATAGAAAGATGTGGCGGAGAGCCGTTGCCCGATGAGGCGGACGAAGTATGGTACTGGACATCCACGGAGGTAGCCGGTCAGGAGACCTCGAAAGCTTGGCTGTACTCGCTCGGCAGCGGAGCCGTGCAGGAGACGCCCAAGCTTCAGTTGCATAAGGTACGTCCTATCATCACCCTTAACGAATAATAGGGGACAATATCAGAACCTATGGAAGAAACAAAAGAAATACAGGGACTTTACAAGATATTCCGGGCGGCGGTCTATATCTCGCTGCTGCTCGAATTTTTCGAGTATGCCGTCGGTCCGGAGACCCTTGACCATTGGGGCGGGGTGCTCGCGGACATCCATGGTCGCATCAAGACATGGTTCATCTACCATGACGGCAACCTGACATATGCCAAGGTGACCACCTTTATCCTCATTTGCATCACCTGCGTGGGGACGCGCAACAAGAAGCACCTTGAGATGGATTCCCGGAAGCAGGTTCTCTACCCGTTGCTCGGCGGTGTCGGACTGGTTGTCTTGTCCGTATGGATCTTTGGCTTCTCCATCATGCCGCGCATCTATACGCTGAAAATCAACATCTGGCTCTACATGATATTGTCTGTCGTAGGGACGATGCTCATCCATATCGCCCTCGACAATATCTCGAAGTTTCTGAAAGAAGGACTGTTGAAAGACCGCTTCAACTTTGAGAACGAGAGTTTCGAGCAGTCCACCGAAGCGGTGGAAAACAAGTATTCTGTGAACATCCCAATGCGTTTCTACTACAAGGGGAAATTCCGCAGAGGCTGCGTGTCCATCTCCAATCCCTTCAGGGGTACTTGGGTCGTAGGCACTCCCGGTTCGGGCAAGACTTTCAGCATCATCGAGCCGTTCATACGCCAGCACTCTGCCAAAGGTTTCGCCATGGTGGTGTATGATTATAAGTTCCCTACCTTAGCCACCAAGCTATACTATCACTATCTGAAAAACAGGCGATTGGGAAAGACACCGCCAAACTGCCAGTTCAACATCATCAACTTTGTTGATGTGGAGTACAGCCGGCGCGTGAACCCGATTCAGGCGAAATACATTCCAAACCTTGCTGCCGCCAGCGAGACCGCAGAGACCCTGCTGGAATCCCTGCAGAAAGGCAAGAAAGAGGGAGGCGGAGGCTCTGACCAGTTTTTCCAGACCTCAGCCGTCAATTTCCTGGCAGCCTGTATCTATTTCTTCGTGAACTATGAGAAAGAGCCGTATGACTCCTCCGGCAGACAGCTTTATGCCGACAAGGTGCAGGATCCGGTGACAAGAATATGGAAGCCGACGGGCATCGTGCGCGAATACAAGGACGGTCCCGTGACGGAACCTGCCTACTGGCTCGGCAAGTACAGCGACATGCCGCATATCCTCTCATTCCTGAACCAGAGCTATCAGACCATCTTCGATGTGCTGCAGACCGACAACGAGGTGGCACCGCTGCTCGGTCCGTTCCAGACCGCCTTGCAGAACAAGGCGATGGAGCAGTTGGAAGGCATGATAGGCACGCTCCGTGTCTATACCTCGCGCCTTGCCACCAAAGAATCGTACTGGATATTCCACAAGGACGGCGACGACTTCGACCTGAAAGTCAGCGATCCGAAGAACCCGTCGTATCTGCTTATTGCCAACGATCCCGAAATGGAAAGCATCATCGGTGCGTTGAACGCCCTTATCCTGAACCGACTTGTCACGCGAGTGAATACCGGGCAGGGAAAGAACATCCCGGTAAGTATCATCGTGGATGAGTTGCCGACCCTGTATTTCCACAAGATAGACCGGCTGATAGGCACCGCCCGAAGCAACAAGGTGAGCGTGACGCTCGGTTTTCAGGAACTTCCCCAGCTGGAGGCCGATTACGGCAAGGTGGGTATGCAGAAAATCATCACGACCGTGGGCAACGTGGTAAGCGGTTCGGCAAGAAGCAAGGAAACGCTCGAATGGCTGTCGAATGACATCTTCGGAAAAGTGGTACAGCTCAAGAGAGGTGTCACCATAGATCGTGACAAGACCTCTATCAATCTGAACGAAAACCTTGACAGCCTTGTGCCGGCAAGTAAAATTTCCGATATGCCGACAGGCTGGATATGCGGACAGACGGCAAGGGATTTCGTCAAGACCAAGACAGGTCGCAGAGACAGCATGAACATACAGGAGTCGGAGGAGTTCCGGACCACCAAGTTTTTCTGCAAGACGGATTTCGACATGGCGGAGATAGCCATGGAAGAAGCCGGATACGTGGAGTTGCCTAAATTCTATACTTTCCCGTCGAAAGAAGAAAGAGAGCGAGTGCTGTACAAGAACTTCCTTCGTGTGGGAATAGAGGTGAAGACGATGATAGCGGAAATCCAACGTAGAGCCCATGCGAAATAACCTCAGAAAACATTTAACTGTCCTGCTTGCCTGTTTCTGTATCGGTTCGGGGTCAGCCCAACCTATGTTGCGCCGTCTCATGGAACTGCCACCGTTTGAGCGGGCAGTTCTGATCATCAAGCATTACGAGACTCTTCACAGCCCAGAACACTGGCCGACTATTGGCTATGGTCATGTCGTCCAGCCGGGAGAAGCATACCATAAAGGTGTGCAACTCACGGAACTTCAGGCTGATGCCTTGCTAAGAAAGGATTTGCGGAAATTCTGCGCCCTATATCGGTCATATGGAGCTGACAGTCTCCTGCTTGCCTGTCTGAGCTATAACTGTGGCCCGGCAAGGGTTATTGGAGGAAATGGGTATAGGAAAAGTCGTCTACTGCGTAGGATAGAAGCAGGTGACAGGAATATTCGGGCTGATTATCTTTCTTTCTGTCATTACAAAGGGAAGTGTCATTTCGGAATCAGACGTCGCCGATGGATAGAGTATCAGCTTCTCTGTTCCAACTCAAAATAATGGAGAATTGATGACAATCGTACAGAAAAAGGCAGTCCAAGGCATATTCCACAATTCAAATTTCCACATTTTCACTGTTATGCCCCGGGCTACCTTAAATTAGTTTACATTCGTAATGTAATACAAAGGTACATAAATATAACGAATTATTTGCTCTCTCCCGAATATTTTATTAATTTTGTACGGTATTATATGTAGAATAGTCTGAATCAGAGATAAATGAATAAAAACAATCGTAAAGAACAGCTCTATCATGAAGCGTTTAAGCTGTTCCTTTCCAAACCATTTGAAGCCGTAAGCATTGCGGATATAGAAGAAGCTTCCGGCATGACGCGCGGTGCCATAACGTACTATGCCAAAGACAAAATAGGATTGTTTTACTCGGTTGTTAAACATTATTTTGTTGATACCCAGAACTTAAAACAGAAAATAGTAAAAAGCGAGTTCGGATCATTGAAAGATTTTATAGAAGCATATGTGGATGGCTGCCAGGAGACTATGAATCGTTTTAACGATGTAGACAAAAACGTGCAAAATGCAAGTAGAGCCTATATGTCCTTGATTTTACAAATATGCAAATATTTCCCTGACTTGCACTCGCAGTACCTTGAAAACAGGAATCAGGAGATTATAATTTGGATTGGAATATTACAAAAAGCCATTGAGAATAAGGAAATCAAGAGCGATATAGACATAATGAATACTGCTCGTAATTTTATGAATCTCTTTTATGGACAATCATATATTGACTCATTGTCTGCCGGATTAAACACAGTTGAACTGAGAATGCAGTTAATGAATCTTTATAAGTTGCTTAGAATTTAGACTTTAATTACTGAAATATTTCTCTAATTCATAAAAATGCCATACCTTTGCCGAAAAGATAACAAGCATTATGTAATTTATGAACTTAGAAGTATTCATTACCAAAACCTCTTCATACTTCCCGAACAATCCGGTAGGGAATGATGATATGGAAGAGTATCTTGGGCTGATTGATGGTCGCCCGTCACGTGTAAAATCCATTATCCTGCGTCAGAATGGAATAAAAACCAGATATTATGCCTTGGATAAAAAGCATCGGATTACACATACGAATGTTGATCTTGCCAGTTCTGCCATTAACAAATTGTTTATAAGCGAAGACGAAAAACACAAAATACAGTTTCTGTCATGCGCGACATCAATGCCAGATCAGTTAATTCCTTCCCATGCGTCAATGGTTCATGGAGCAACATTTGATCACTCTTTAGAAACAGCGTCATTATCGGGTGTTTGCATGACAAGCCTTATGGCACTCAAGACGGCATGGATGTCCGTTGTCTCAGGGAATAGTGACAATGCTGTCTGTGCTGCTTCAGAGCTGATTTCCCCGACCATGCTATCACGTTTCTTTAAGGAAGAGATGGAGTGCCAACATTTAATAGAAGAACATCCACATCTCGCTTTTGAGAAAGATTTTCTCCGCTTCATGCTTTCGGATGGTGCTGCTGCACTTCTTCTAAAAAATGTTCCTGACGGAGAAGTCAATCTGTCAATAGACTGGATTCATACATTTTCGTATGCGAACCGTCAACCGGTCTGTATGTATATGTGGGCTGATAAAAATGATGATGGCAGTCTGACCGGATGGAAATCATTTGAGGGGCGTGAGCTTGGGGACAAATCTATATGGAGTCTCAAACAGGACGTGCGCCAGCTTAATGAATATGGCATTCAGTATTTTGTGGAGGCCATTGAAGCGGCCTTTGCAAAAGGTAAGGTGGATCCGGATGAGATAACTTATGTCATTCCGCATATATCATCCATGTATTTCTATAAGCGACTTGATGAAGAACTACAAAAGCGAAATATTCATCTCCCGACCGACAAATGGTTTACGAACCTAACCTGGGTGGGTAATGTCGGCTCTGTATCACCTTTTGCCGCACTAGATGAACTAATCAGGACAAAACCGCTAAAAAAAGGAGACAAAATCGTGCTTTTAGTCCCAGAAAGCGGTAGATTTTCGTATGGAGTGGCCTTATTAGGCTGTGTTTGATATATTATTTAAAAAATATTTGTTACCTTTGCAGTTGTAAAATAAGAATTTAAGGGTTCATATTTGTCTTTCTCTGTGAAAATGTGGAAGTTTTTAACTATGGAAGCAGATAGGTATGATGACTCTTCGTACATAAAAGTACGGGGGCGTTATGTCTTTTCCATAGGGTTTCCACAACCTTCACAGTAAGACGTAATAGTCCCCGTACCCTTTTTATGTATGAACAGGCCACGACCAAAGACCCAACAGAACCGGATAGACATTCTCAAGCAAAGCTATCGCCTTATGGCGCAGGGTACATGGGATGCTATCTCAGTCGCAGAGTTGGAAAAGAATATCTCTCAGACGAGAGGTGCGATATTCTATTTCAACAAGAGCAAGAGTGATTTGTTCTTGAATATGATTGACGAATTGTTCTTTCCGATCTTTGTGTTATCTGATGATGAGAAAGCGAGGTTGTCTGCGTGTTCCGTCTCTCAATTTCATGCAACCTATAAAACTCCATTTGACAGGCTTAAAGAAGACTTATCCAACAACTATTGTTTGCCTAATGCAGCCCATGCGGTATTTAATATAATTATTCAGGCACAGAAACATTATACAGGCTTCAGTGTCATGCTAAAGAAGGCTATGGATAATGAGTTGTTCTTTATAGGCGAATTGACAGGTTCCTCCAATCATGAGTTGTTGCGCTATAACAACTTCATGACACAAAACATTGGAAATCTATTTGTGGATTCATTAGAGGCATTTCAAGAGGATAAGACCTTTCAGCTGCAGAATGCCTTTTAGTCGGAAATAATAGTAATAATTCCGACCAAATTTCAACGACAGAAATATTATAATCGTTGAAGTAACATTTCAATGTTGATGTTTCAGTGATGTTTTTCCTGCAAACTGAGAAAACGAGTCGCTTTGGAGATAAAGATAGCAAACAAGTCAGATTCATTTCCAATTCTCTGGAAAGGAATAAAACCAATGCCTTTCATTGACAGAATCCGCCACGTAGGATATCGAACCAAAACGAATTTCTAATTTCATATACTTGATATTTGCAGATGCCAGTTCTAAAAGATCAAAACAACGGCCTACGAATATTGACAACTAAATAGTCCCGGATTCATCGCCTAAACCTGTTGCAAGTGATGAATCCGGATTATGATGCATAAGGTGCGAAATTACATCAATAAAATATGCTGCAAAATACTTTCTCCTTGTGAATGAGGATAAGGCATAAAACATACCACTAATAATAGCACCAGAAATACAGCAACTATTATTACTGTACCCCATCTTACAAGCGATGGAGGAATTTCTCCCAAAAGATTGCGAACTTTCTCTGAACGTAATTCTATTTCTGTTTCTCTTTTCATTGTAGTTTATTTTAAAATTGCGCTTTCACTATTTTTATGTTCATAATCAGGTGTTTTGGATGTCTTCTTGCCGTAGTCAAAACTATAAACAATTTTCAATGTTGCGTACTGGTTGTAATTGCGACTTTGATTTCTTTGTTTGAAGGAATAATATGGTGCCGACAATTCGTCTACAACATTATTCTTCATCATGAATAAGTTGTTTGCGTTAGCTTCGATAGCCCAATTCCCATGATTCCACATTGCCGACAGTTGATACTGCCAAAAAGTCTTTCTGCGAATCTGACTGTCTATTAAATCTCGGGACGGTGTCGCCAAAGATACACCGAAAGAAAAGTCCTGAATATAGTAGTTTACCATGGCAGATCCGGAGATTGAGAACAAGCTACGATGTCCAGCCCCTCCCCGCACCAAATGTTCAATCCATTGACCGGATAATTTCATATTGAGTGAACCGGAAGGTTTATAGGTCATAGATATATCTGCACTGGGGCGATGATAGATACAATCATCTCTAAAAGTGCTGATGAGGTGTCCGTCCCGTATGTAGTAATCCGAAATAATTGAATGATTTTGATAGAAGTATGACACTCCTGTTTGTAAAGCGAATTTGTTAAGATTTAATGTATGGCTTATTCGTGGATTCAAAAGAATTGAATTGTCCATATCCGGGTTACCTTTGAGAATAATGATAGGATCAATCTGTTGTTCAACATTGTTAATAGTATTTATCCTCGGATAAGTATTTCCCAAAGCAAATGTAAATTGAAGTTGCTGTACTTTATCTATCTTATATGCCGCTCTCGCCTGAAGTCTCGGGGTAAGATGATTGATAGCCTCCATCCCCTTTAAACGATATGTAAGAAAAGATAATCCAGGGTTGATATCAAAGAAAAATCTTCCTAAACGCTGGGAATAGTCAGCAAAAAGGATTGTTTCCGAAGAACGCAAATTTTGATTATATGTTGAAGTGCCTGCGTATTCCGAATCACTAATTCTCATGAACTCGAATAAGCTGAAGGCCAATCTGTTCCTATGACTGAAAGCCATTGAATAGTTAGCATTCGCTTTGACGTAATAATAATCTTCTTGGACAAGTGAATGAAATGACGCATCATCCTCATTATAGAAACGGTTATAGTCGTTCCGAGAATAATATCCATCAAATACATAATCCAATGACTTTGTATCGGAAAATGTGTGCAGTCCGTAGAAATATACATTCGGACGATAAGACTTGTTCCTACTGTCAATATTCAAAATACTACCATCCTTGATTGATTCATCTGTTTGCCAATAGTCCGTCATTCCATTATTGACGTTGTTTCTTATATCATTCCATGCCATACCACCTCGAAGCATCCAAATATATTTTTTCCCCCGGTTGCTTATTGACGCCTGCACATATTCTTCCGTATGCCTATTCCCTGCATTCTTATAAAACTGTTGTCTATTCAACTGATAATCTGGGAAATTAAAAATCTCATTCTCGTTCATTGATGATTTGGGATTTTCCAATGAATATCCTGCCCAAAGATTCAGACTTTTGGACCCTGTGACAAATTTTGAAATAAGATTATAATCACCATTAAGATATCCTACACCCTGAGACGCATCGAGTTGTGTGTAGCCACCATTGTTGAGTGGTTTCATTACAATATTTATAGCGTATGCGTCTTTGGCATATTTCTCGGTCGGCACATCAAAAAATTCCACACGAGCAATATCCTTCGGCCTTAATGACTGTACTTCTCTAAAACCGACTTCGCGTCCATCAATGTAGAGAGTTGCAGCCCCGGATGGAGTCGTTACACTTCCTGTCAAACGCTCAACGGACACTCCTGGAATCATGAGATTGTTCAACAGGTCATAACCAGTCACAGCATGTTTACGCTGCTCTTTTGTAGGAATTGCAAGAATATGATCATCCTCGCGGGTAAGATAAGATGCCTTGACAATCACTTCATCAAGCTCTTTGGCTTGAATAAAAACTTTTGTAGTATCAGGTTCCTGTGCATACGATACGTTTAGGCATAATCCCATGATGATGACGAATAATACTTTCATCTATTGAATTGTTTTGTTATTTTTATACTTAAAATCAATATGTCTTTTGAGCTTGTTAATAATACCTTTTCTTTTTGCTTTGCAAAAACTTTCTTGGCCATCTTTTTGGTATATTCTTTTATATGGACAACCTCCTTCACATATAGGGAAACAGGAACAGTTCTCACAATCACCGTCTGACAAAGGGTCGTTTTCCAATAGATATTTCAATAACAGTTCATGAGACAACGATATTTCTTTAACTGTTCCTATTGTTTTTCCCTTGATACCAATATCGTTCCAACATTTATAAAGTTCTCCTTCTGGGCCAATGACAAAACTGGTAATATGACGCGCACTACATTCTCCAAACAAAGAATGTGGATATAATGAAATAGGAATATTATGATTGTCATATTGCTCTAAAACAAACTTATTGACTTCGTCTGCTTCAAAACAACAACTATTTGGTTCTGCAGAAAAATCATCTGTAACATATCCTGGATGGATATTAATGTTGTATTTGCCGTATCTCTCCTTGAGATAACTGTATATACGAGGATATTCCGATTGATTCGACTTATCAACATTAACTCTAAATCCTATAGAAATCTCAGGATATATAGAAAACAAATCGTCAAGATTGTGCACAATTCTTTGGAAACTGTCATTGTTCTGTTTATGAGGTCTGCGTCTATTGTGGACTTCCTCCAAACCGTCAATCGTTACCTGAATGGCAGAGATTTTCAACTCTTTCAATTTCTGAGATTTTGCTTCATCTAATAGATAGGCGTTTGTTATCATGTGGGCATTATAGTTGTCAAACATTTCCATAAGTCTGTGTGACAATCTTTCAATATACTCAAATTGAAGCAACGGCTCCCCGCCATACCATGTAACGCGTAAATACTTTGTGTTCTTGAACAATTTAACAAATGATATTGTATCTTCGAGCAAGTTGAATTGAGCTTTTGCAGACAACGGTGCAATACCCGATTCATAGCAATATACGCAATTGAAATTGCATGCCGTAGTCGGTGCTATAGTTAATGTTAGATAGTTGGTATCTAACCGGGAGATTAAGCGTTGCAATTTAATAGAACGATAAATATTAGTATCATCATCAACTAATATCATATTCTTTGTAAGCACCAATATTTCATCATCTGACAAATCTGAAAAATCGCCATCCTTTATTTTGTCTATACAAGATATAAGTGATGCGTCCATTTCCATCAGGTTATTCGTATAGGTGTTATAAATGAACCTTCCGTATGGAGATTCTAACACCATATTATATTTTGACCAATACATAGAATCATATTTTAAGGAGAGGGGACTTAGAGAGAACCGCCCCCTCCCCATTGTTAGTTATGCCAGGTTATTTTTACATTGGCAATCAGGTGCACAGTTCCACGCATCACAGTCCGACCACGGATTGCAATATTGCGCTTTGTCCTCAAACTTGGTGACAGCATTTGCATGATTGCCACCTCCAAAGATTTGCGCCATTACAGAGGCACTCAAATGATTCTCAAACTGTTTGTTGGAATCATTACGTTCTACAAACGTGAAAAGATTTTTTTTCATTCTTTCCTGTTTTTAATTGTTGATAATTATGTTTACTATCGGCCAATGATGTTTATCACCAGTTGGCTATTTTGATTAACTGCCTAACTCAAGTTGATTCTTGACAAGATTATAGTATGCGCCTCTCTTTTCTATAAGAGAAACATGGTTACCGGTTTCAACTATCTTTCCTCCATCGACAACTATAATTTGGTCAGCGTTTTTGACTGTGGATAGTCGATGCGCTACCACAACCACTGTACGGCCTTTGTAAAACTCGTTAAGATTCTCAACTATTGCTCTTTCGTTTTTGGCATCAAGAGCATTTGTTGCTTCATCCAAGAAGATGAAATCCGGATTCTTATACACAGCACGAGCTATGAGAATGCGCTGCTTTTGTCCTTGACTTAGTCCTACTCCGTCACGCCCGATAATGGTGTTGTACTTTAGCGGAAGCCCCATCACATAGTCGTGAATATTGGCGATTTTTGCCGCCTGTTCAAGCCGCTCCACATCTATATCGCCGTCATCAACAGCGATATTGCGGGCTATGGATTCGGAGAATATCACACCATCTTGCATCACCACTCCGCACTGCCTACGCCACCATTTCAGATTATACTCATTAATGTTCTTGTCGGAAATCATTATAGTCCCTTCCGATACTGGATAAAAACCTAACATTAACTTAATAAGCGTAGTCTTTCCGCTACCGCTTGCTCCGACAATAGCCGTAACCTTACCCTCCTGTATCTCAAACGTGATATTATCCAAAGTCTTTTTTAGGGCGTGAGGATTATACTTGAAGTTTACCTTATTAATCCGAATTGCTTTTGCTCCAACAAATTTCTTTATCTGATTGTTTTTGCTCTCTTCATTTCTTGATTGATGAATTTCATTGATACGTTCCAATGAAATCTTCACATCCTGCAAAGAGTAGACAAAGTTCATCAACTGTTCAATCGGAGAATTCAGTTGCCCCACTATGTACTGAATGGCAAGCATTGATCCCAATGTAATATGTCCATCAATAACTGCTGTTGCAGCCAATACGGTGATAAGGACATTTTTCAACTCGTTGATAAATATGTTACCTGCTTCTTGAATTTGTTGAAGTTTTAACGATTTCATTTGTACAGCAAATAAATCAGCTTGTGTATCCTCCCATTCCCAACGTCTTCGTTGTTCGCAGTCTTGTAACTTTATTTCCTGTATAGTCGTAATAAATTGATAAGTTTTATTTTGATTAATAGACTGTTGTTCAAACAATTCATAATCAATTATTTTCCTTCTTGATAGGAATAAGGCTATCCACAGTCCATATATAGTGCTTCCTAATAGAAACACTCCAAATATTACTTTATCATATATAAACAGAACAATTCCAAAAACTAAAAAACTGAGCATGGAGAACATTATGCTCAATACCTGATTTGTAAGAAAAGACTGCACTCTGGAGTGATCTCCTATTCGTTGTAATAAGTCACCAAGCAATTTTGTATCAAAGAAAGACATTGGCAATTTTAATAATTTAATAAAAAAGTCACTCACCAATGAGATGTTTATACGCATAGATATATGCAGTAAAAACCATCTTCGAATAAAATCTGTAGCTGTTCTTCCCAAGACAATTGTAAATTCTCCTAAAAGTATTAACCATATAAATCCGATATCTTTATGACTTATACCAATATCAACAATTGACTGGGTTAAAAATGGCATAATTAGTTGGAGTATACAACTCAACAAAAAACCAAGAAAAATTATAAAAAAATATTTTTTGTATTGCAATATATAGGATAACAAAAATCTGAAAGAGCGCCTCTCTACAGTCTTTGTCTCTGTTTTTTTGTTATAAAACGAGTCGGTAGGCTTTAGAAACATGGCAAGGCCATTGCTCTCTCCATCAATTTCTGTTGACAGCCAATGCTTTTCAAATTCCTCCTTTTGATATTTGACCAGCCCCTTGCTAGGATCAGCAATATAAAATTCTCCTTTTTTATCATGCTTATATAAAACAACGAAATGTTTTTGATTCCAATGTAGAATACATGGCAATAAACTATCGACCAATTGCTTCGATGAAATTCTATGGCATTCAGGAATGAATCCAATTTGTTTAGCGACCTGATAAATACCAAGCATTGATACACCTTCAGAAGTAACAGAACACAGTTCTGATAATTCTTCATATGAATAAGATCCTTTGTACTCATCGCAAATCATTTTTAAACAGGAAGCACCACATTGCATACTGTCACGTTGTCTTACGAATTTCATTTGAATTTATCTGTTTGACTAAATCTATTTTTCTATTTCGCTATTATTTGTATTTTGCCATTTGGAAGCCTTACCTTTACCAATATTATACCGAAGGCTAAGCTGAACAATGGCATTATTCACCTTATCGTTATTCCATGTAGTATATTGATAATCAGGAATAATAATTTTGTTGTAAGTACGCTTGGGAATTGCACTTGTCGGAATTGCCATAGCTAACATCATTGAGAGCTTGTTTTTAAGCAGAGAGGTTTGGACACCCAATATCAATTGCTCACTCTGCCCATATCTTTCGCCCTGTAATAATGGTTCTTTATCATACCGAAGAAAGTATCCGGAAATAAAAGCTAATCGTTTATGAGCTTGCCATGTAGCTGATATATCCAGATACCATGTGTGACCGTCACGCCACGAAGTTTGTTCCTCCGCACGTCTCTTATACCACTGATAATTAGCAGTAAAATTGATTTCTATATTGTGAGGAAGTGTGTAATTGCCATTAAGACCAATATACTGATGAACATAATCACCATTTATTAGAGTTTCTATTACTCTATCTCCATTGATATAGTACCAAGGCGTGATTTCACGTGAGGAATGTTTATACAGATAGGTAAGCTGAATAATATTCTTCAAATCGACTCTATACTGCATATAGTGCATAATTTTCGCTTTCAACTCAGGATTGCCCTTATGCCAAAGAAAGGCATTGCGCTGATAAGTTACTACCGACAGTTGGTCGAGATTGGGATGTTGCACATCACAATAATAATTCGCATATATAGACAGAAGTTTAAACGGTCGCCAAAATGTTTTAACTAATGGTATCCATGAAAAATTTCCGTCCGAAAGGACATCATTTTTTTCATCAACATATAAGAAATTACTTCCTACAACAAAGTTGAAATTCTTTGTGAGATCAACATTTACACTAAAATAGGCATCATGCCGACTTTCTCTATATGAAAAGAGTCTTGCATTGCTTGGCCGGTCATAATTGGTATAATTCTTATTTGTAAAAGTATAGCCAATGGTACTGCTCAGCCTATCATTCCATACATATCTGGCATCAGCATTGGTCCGCCAGTAGTTCTTCTTTCCTTCGTATTGTTGATGCGTTATATCCGTTAACAAAGAATATTGCTTATTTTCATCTACATTATAGTAGTTATAAGTAACATCACCAGATAGAAACAGCTTATTGTTGATAGAGCCTCTATAATAAACTCCAGTTGTAATATTAGAAGCATGATACTTACCAATATAATTGGATAAAAAGCTTTGAGTAATATCATTGTATGTTTCCTTATCTTTTCCTTTATTAGCATTTATCCAAGTCTGTAATGAAAGAACATGCTGTGGATTGATCTTATAATCTGCACCCACACTGAAATTCAAATTAGTCAAGCTATTACTCCCGTTAGGTTTGTTATAATCTTCCATTGCTGTATTTTCTCTAATATCCTTATAGGTCTGTTCGTAAGACACCGCTTCATACTGTAGCTTATTCTTCACTCCCACATCCCCATACATATTCCATTTCTTTGTAGCATAGGTATAGGTTAAACCTTCATCTGCGTTATAAGAATGCTTCTTCCTTAAAGCCAGCATTCCTTTAGTATGGGCACCTATATCAAACCCGATATAAGTGTTACTTAAAATGACATTCATTACAATAGGAGCGTCACCGTATTTTCCCTTAGGATATCTAAGAATCTCAATTTTTCGAATACGCTTAGGGTTGAGATTGCGAATATACTCCAAACCCACATCTCTGCCTTCGAGCATAATAGGCACATCTTGATATTCTCCTATCTTAATTGCTTCAGTCATCCAGTTTATCTTAACTCCTTGTAGTTTATCCAATAGCTGCAATGAATTTACGCAGGCATTTCTCAGAGAGTCGGTTATATAATACACCTCTGATGAAGCATCCTTTTTAACCAAATCCGCCGTAACTATCACTTCGTCTAATGTCAATGGAATCAATATAATTTCTATGGGAACTTTTTTTATCTCTACATTCTGAACTTGAAACCCAACACAAGATACTCGTAAAAAGCTGTTTTCTGCATCTTCTACTTTTATTTCAAAGCATCCATCGTGATTTGTAGCCACACCAAAGAGAAGCGTACTATCAGACTTCTGACACAACGCTACATTAGCATAAGAGATAGGTTCTCCTTCCGCATTACGAACTCGCCCTGAGATAACTTGAGCAATAAGTACTATTGGAAATTGCAAGGCAATTATTATAAATAGTAACCTTTTCATACCGCTTATTATTCTTTGGGAATTTTATTATTATTGAGTACACGCCAACAATAGTCTTGAATCCTATTTTCAAAAATAGAGTAGTCGCTGCAATGTCCACAAGTTACCTTATTATTTTCGTTTATCCTATCTTCTCTAACGATGGGACAGCCACAATAACAAAGAGGATAATAAAGACAATCGCTGCAGATGCAGTTTTTATCAAATAAATCGTACTCTTGAAATATTGGTTTTTCTTTCCATACAATATCTCCATTATTGTTAATATATCCCCTTAGTTTGTCTATTGGACGTTTATCGCATTTTTCAACCCCACCATTATAAAAAAACATATTATAGTGTTCTTTTTCAACATAGCACATGGAGAACACATGCTCTGTACACAGTTCAAAGCCAGCATCTACAAGTTTCTCTTGTAGGGCTCTTAATTCACCAATTTTAACTTTTTCTTCTTTGATTTGCCAAACTTTCTGCAAATCAACTTTTATACGGCATCGGTCTTCAATGGGGATATATTTGCAAATATCATTTAATAGATTGTTACTTTTTAGCGTTACTAAAGTATAGTTCAGTCTCAATACAACTTCCGCTTTCTGATTCAGCTTTAACAACTCAACTATATTGCTCAATATCAACGCAAACGAATTGTCACTATGGCTGTCATGTTTATTGAGATTGTGAACTTTCTCATCACCGTCTATAGCTATTTGATAATAATGAACTTTGTTTCGTGCAAGCATTTTTATATTTTCATCATTCAGCAATGCTCCATTTGTTGTTATTCCAGCACTATAATCCACACCATTAGCACTGCAAAAAGAAAACAGTTCAGACGAAACCCAATCGATAATTTTAGGCTGAGTTAATGGTTCTCCCCCAAACCATGACAACACATAGAAATCTATATTATTCTCTATTATGTACTTTTTTATATGCTTAATAATTAACCGAATATTCTCGTTGTCAATTTTAACTGGCTCATGTTTCTGAATGCAATACCAGCAATTATAATTACATTCGTATGTAGGAACTATCGTTGTTTTATATTCTTTTGAGCGAATAAATCGGTTCCGAATATCTTTCAGCACAGCCCGTTCATCACTATCGTTGTCCACGATAAACTCTAAAGTTTTAAAATACTCTATGATTGATTGGTGAGAATTCACGAAAGCATCTGGAGCCTGTAAGATTTGGAGAAAAGAATCAATTTTATCTTTATCTACTTTTATAAATTTCTTGTTTACTCCGTTGAATATAACTGAGCTATACGAATCTAACTGAACGGTATATAAATATTTATTGGCTCTCATTTTTTGAAAAGGATTAAGTTGTGCACGAATCAATGAAAGATTCGTGCACAACAATTATAAAATCAGTATTTTCTATATGGATTCTTTACATCCATATACACCTTACCCACAAAACCAAGTGCATTTATCGCACTTGTCACATTTGTTGCACTTGTCTGAATATGAATCAGTTTCAGGTTTGGTGATTTCGGAGTTATCAAAATTTTCCCCTCCCAATACATTGATCATTTCTTCTTCACTAAGGATAGCAGAATTGATCTTTTCTAATTCTTGAATGTTCATTTTAATTGAGTTTAATGTTACGCCTACTCTATAAACTTTTCGGCTATCGTCCCTTTTATACAGTCTGGTCTGTGAGATTATTGTCGACTTTAATCTTCCTTGTTTATTAATGGTAGCACTTTGGTTCCGTTTGAAGCTTACTGTCATTGATAGTTTCTGAATGTAGCCTTTTTAAGGCTACCCAAATCCGGCTTTATTCCTCTACTTTCGTTTTTGATAAGATTGAGAGCAGTTTAAACTGTACATCGTAACCATCCTGGGGAGAATTTGCTACATGAATTATTTTCACTATTAAAGTGTATGAATATCCTGGCTCAAACTCGAATCCATCAATAGAAGTTATAGGATATGCTTTCCATTGATTATCCCCATCAATTCTAATCAGCATACCATCTACTTCGTTTGGTTCACTCCAAATATATGCTGGTACAATTTCCGAAGAAACTTCAATAAGCTTTTTTTCAGACCAATCACGTTCGTCATTGTCATCAGAACAGGATAAGGCACAGGGAGACAGCAAAAGAACCAGGAAAGTGCTTAAATATTTAATCTTCATATTTCGACATTAAAAGTTATTTTCAATTCGTCCATTTGCGGGTGGATTAGGAATCCCATGAACGAATCCTTGATGTTAAGAGTATAGAAGTCAAGATACGCATGGCATTAGGCGCATCATCAATTTTGCAATAGGCTTCTACAATGTCTAATCTGTCTATGTCATCGATGGGTTTCATAGATTCATAATAGTCCAAAATACGAATAACCTCTTCCTTATTCCCAAATTTCAAAGCATAAGATAAATTGTACGGAACTATCACCGAGGCATATTCAGGATTTTGTTTAACTCGCTCCTGTGTAATAGACATAACACTATCTGCAAGAGGTTTGTCTTTGTTAAGAATACTTCCATCTAAAGCATTGGCAAGGCTAAGTATTTCATAATCCGGACGATTAATGGCTTTATATAATTTTGCCGCATCAAGATTGTTCTTGATATAATCATCTATCTTATATGTCGAATACAGAATAGTCGCCTGATCTATCATGAGGTTTGCCATAGCCAAGGTATCGGATGCTTCTTGGCAAAATTCTTTTCCCCACATGAAGCTTTGCGTAGCCAAGTCATTATCGCCTTGGTTTTGATAAACCCTACCTTGATAATATGTCCGTAGCTGCTCATCAGGAGAACCATGCTCGATATAATAATCAATAGCAGGTTGAAGGACATCAAATATTGGGGTATCAATACAATTCTTTTCCAACGCCATAGATTTGAGCAGTGCATACCTGACCGATGTTTCTTTTCCTTTGACAGCAGAGGCTGGGATGCCATCCAATACCGCGAGAACTGAATCCGGTTTGGTGTTCATAAGGTTCTCTGCGATATCCAACTGTTTCCATGCCGGAGTGTGTCTTTCACAGGCAGCCAACATAATGACAGAAACCAGCACAATAACAAAACTTCTCACATGAAGCAAACTGCCAAAAGGAAGAGTCCTGCCATCAATATTGGAAGTATTTCCTTCCGATGACAGCAAAGAGATGATATGTTGTATTCTATTTGTAGTCATTGTAATTATCGGAATTAAGACTTTTATACTAACCTTCTCTGTAATTTTATTACCAACAACGGTGATTCTTGGGCGTAAAGGTATTGTAAAATATTCGGTCTGGCAAATTTTTAGCCAATTAAATTACGACTGTAATCTAATTTATTCGAATTTGTTATATAAAAAGGTGTAAATGTCGTTTTGTTCACCATTGGGATTTGTAAATGCTCACCATGTCGCTTTGGTACGGCATAAGCCTTAAAGATAACAGAACTGACATTGCATCTCAAAGACTTTAAGTTCATCGATATTTTGATATGTTTCAACTCCATAAAACATCATTATCGTCGCCAGTGCAGGTCATTTTCAAAAGATTTTGTGTTAATTAACATTAAATTCAAGAATTTATTTCGATTTAGATAACGATTGTTGTGTAATAATAGTATCTTTGCGGTACAGTTCCGACTTACAAGGGGTTAGACATATTACTCATCCCGAACGGACACTCTGTCCTTTCACGCCCCAACGGACTTCACGCTGATAACCGACATCCAATAAATACATCACATAATGTACAACTATCTAACACATTGCGCTTATGAAAAGGCTATTTCTCTTTTCTGGCCTGTTCGGGTTATCGGCACTCATGCTTCCCGCTCGTTCCCCCGGTGGATTCGACGATGGCGTGGATGTCTGGTTCAGGACCGCACCGGTCAGCAGCAATTTGCAAGGTCGTTACCGTTGGTACGACTTTGCGGGTGATTCATTGTCGCTTTATGCGTACAACCGCACCGCCGGAAATTACGTTTTCACGCAGGACAGGAGCCTGCTCAAGTTCCTCAACTTCAATCCGGCGATTGATTTCTCCAAAGGCGACTCCCCGAAATGGAGCGACCTTATCCGCTCAGACCTTACGCAAGCCACGATTATCGGTGTGTTTGCGCCTTATTCCTTCACAAACGAATCTGTAATTTACGGTGTCGCCAGCGGCGACGGCGGCGGCAGCCTTGTCACCAACGACAAGATTGTGCGCCCGGGTTCGGTTGCGCCACTCGATTATGGCGATACCGACGGAGAAGATCTCCGGCATACATCCAAGGATTCCGTAACGCTGGACATTTTCAAGGAACACGCCACCAAGGTGCTGACCTATTACCGTGCGGCTGCGCCCAACACCTCGGTATGGGGCGGCCCGAACGGAACACTGACCATTGGCGGAACATACAGTACCTCCAACGAGCATCTCAACGGGCCTTTCGACACGTCCACGTTTGGCAACAACGTGTTCGAGGGCTACACACCGGAGCTGCTTGTCTATAACCGCCTGCTCACTCCCGGAGAAAGACGCAGGGCGGAAAGCTACCTCGCCATGAAGTACGGCATCACGCTCAATGACTCCTATCTCGACGGGGACGGAAACCTTGCGTGGGACAGGGATGAAGCAGGTGCCTATCACAACAGGGTGACATCCGTGGCGCGAAACAGTACATGGGATTTCAGCCAACCGATGTCTGCGACGTCCTATGAAGAAGGGCCACTGTACGCATCCCTCCCGGAAAATGACAGCTACCATAAATCAAACGCATACGGACTTCCGTCAGAGTCGCACCTGCTGGTCATGGGACGCGAGTACGGGAACATCATGCCGGACAAAGGCTTTTTGTTCTGGGGCGACGACGGCGGCTCGCTGGAGACATACACCTCTCCCAATGACACGCTGTGGCACATCATGAACCGCACATGGCTCGTGAAGACGAACATGCCGGTCGTGGGTGACAGTGCCACGGTGCGCTGGACCGGTAACGGCATGACGGTCACTCCCAAGGGGTTCCTCGATATGATAAGCCAGGACGAGGGGACGGCCGGCACGGCAGTAACGCCCAACATGATTGACAACAACGGGTCCATAGAGTTCTCCTGTCCCTCCGCACACCCGACTTTCGACGCCGGCTTCAGCGGTGCGGGGGATGACGGATGCGCATACGGCTTCCGTTTCAGCAGCGACGGCACCGTATGGGCTATCAGCAACGGAGAGGTGTCTTCCGCTTCCGTGGTGGCAGGTGCCGGCGGCAGGGACATTTCCGTCACGCTTTCCGACGGGGCGGTCTATCTGCGCATCGACGGCGAGGGCAGTGCGCCATGCACCGTCATCATACCCGACAATGCAAAGTCTTCGGCGCTGCACGGCGTCATCAAGGCCGAATCGTCCGGCACTCCGCTGGTTCTGGCATCCGTCCGTACCAACGGCGTTTCCGAGACCGGCTACTTTGCCGAGCTGGCCCACAACCTGACCCCCGAAAAGGAGTTCTACCATTACAGCCGCCGGCGTACCGTCATGCTCATCGACCCGTCGGGCGAAGGACACTTTGACACAGGCACCGCCACGATGGTGAAATGCTCCTCTCCCGACATCAGCAGAGGCAAGACGATGTTCCACAACATCCTGTGGGATGCTGACGGCAGCGGTTCGGATGTGTTCACCTTCGCCTACTTCGACGGCATATCCGCCGATGTGGAGGCGCATCCCACGACCTGCCTTGGCGGTGTTCCTCAAAAAGACGGCTATCTCGACATCGGTATAAACATCGGTACTCCAATATATAAATATGTACTCACGGTGGATTCCGTTGCGGGAATGAAGAAAGACGACATCGTAGCCAGCGGGCAGTTCATGGGAGACACCCACAGGATTGACAACCTGTCAACCGGCACTTACACCCTGACAATCACGCAGGGCGGCGGCAACGACATCCACGGAAAGGGGAACCTGCTGTACTCCACCTACTCGCACACCGACCGCAGGTTTACAGGCGGTGACATCGAGTGGACTGTCGCCCAGACGGGCTCATGGTACCGCATCGGAGCGGAGCCGTCAGTGGTTGAGGACATCACGCAGTGGGGCTACGACGTGCGCGGCGACAGGGCGTATTTCATCCTTAACGGATACACGAGCCTGACCCAGGGCGTGAACATCAAGCCGGGCGACACCCTCGGGCTGAGGATAAGCGGCATCTATGTACGCTGGTATCACAATGGAGTGGAAGTCCTCAGGAAGAGCGCATGGACACTGCGCCTGTGGAGAATCTGCATCAAGTACGGCCGTGGCGAGACCCATATCACCGACCTTACCATCAACGGGCAACCGGTGGAAGACTTCGAGATAAACGGCAACGTGCAGATTGAGACTCCTAAGAGCAGCACGGTAGCTTACACGGTACACATCGGCAACGGATGTGACCCGTCAGCACCCAACGGCATCGAACCGAAACAGGATATAGTCATTGGAGAGGCAGAACATGGGACTCAAGATTCCGGTCAGGCGGAAAGGAACAGCCAACTTTCGGTATATAACGAGGACGGAACCACACATATCTTTGACGCGGTGCTCGACCGAGGAAAGACAGGTCCGGCAACGCTCATGGTCTTCGATACTTCGGGCAAACTCGTATATGAGGGACAGATGGAGGGCAATGTCATAAAGACATCGCGTTTCAGGGTGCCTATGTCAGGCGTGTATGTCGTCAAGGCCATCACAGACGACGGCGAGCACACCCGGAAGATTCTGGCCAAATAACCAAAACCACATTATCATCAAATATAACTGTAACATTATGAAACGGTCATATATCATAGCCGTTGCTTCCGTCATATTGTCGGCGGCGTGCCTGGCTGGGATTTTCATGTATCCCGGCTCGACAGCGGACGCCATGCCCCGGCAGGAAGACACAGGCACCGGCATAGTGGCTGACGCCACCGACACATCGCCCGGATTGGCGACTGTAGAAAGCGGCAATCCTTCTCCGCAACAGAAGGAAGATTTTATATCCGGCAATAGCACGTCGAAGGAAACTGTCGCTGAGGCAGTTCCTGACAATAAGACGGAACGGGCCAATGCAAATAAGGAAAAGGATTCTTCCGGCGGATCCGTCCGTAAGTATTTCACCACGGCACAGTCGGACAGCATTTCCGTGGCCGGCGGCACCCTTGCCGTGGCAGAGGGACGGCTGCTGCGTCCGGTAAGCCTTTCCATCTGCGCGGTGGACAGCGCGGACTTGCCGGAGCTGGACTTCGCCATGTGCAATGTCACGGGCGAGAGCGACGGCTACCGCTTCCTCCCCCACGGCACGCACTTCACTCAAGAGGGTGCCACCATACGCCTGAAGTACGACCGCACGAGGATACCGAGCGGTTACACGGAAGACGACATCCGCACGTTCTACTACGACACCAAGGAGGGGCACTGGGTGGCTCTTGACCGTGTGAGGGTCAACAAGGAACTTGCCTATGTGGAGTCAAAAACCACCCACTTCACCGACATGATCAACGGTGTCATACAGGCACCGGAATCTCCGGAGACCGACGGTTTCGCCCCGACCATGATGAACGACATCAAGGCGGCAGACCCGACGGCGAAGCTCAACATCATAGCACCTCCGTCGGCCAACAGCCGTGGCTCTGCCAGCCTGCAGTATGCCTTCGAGATGCCTCCGGCACGCAACGGCATGGCTCCGTCCCTGGCCATCAGCTACAACAGCGACGGCGGAAGCGGATGGCTCGGACAGGGCTGGGACCTCTCCGTCCCCTCTATAACGCTCGATACACGCTGGGGTGTTCCGCGTTATGACCTTGCCAACGAGACCGAGACCTATTCGCTCTCCGGCTCCATGCTTTCCACGATGGGTGACGACGGCAAGATGGGCGTGGCTCACCGCGGTGAGAAGATGAGCCGCAAAGCCGACCGCCAGTTCTACACCCGTCAGGGCGGCGACTTTTCACGCATCATCCGCAAGGGCGACAGTCCGGCCAACTATTATTGGGAAGTGACCGACAAGCAGGGCGTGGTATATACCTACGGCGGCGAGGGAGCAGTGCTCAAGGGCACGGTTACCGATGCCGGAGGGAACAGCCGCGAAATCATTTCCGAGTGGAAACTCAAGCGTGTGGAGGAAACACATGGTGATTATATCGAGTATGTATACGAGACAGCCGACGAACCGGTTCGTGGCGGACTTGTGGCAAAAGCCATTTATCTTAAGGAAGCGCGTGCCGGCAACGGCGGACAGGCTCCGCATACCGTGGTGGTCTTCGAGGGCAGCAAGGAAAAGAGGCTGAAAACCAACAACGCCCGCTTCGGGTTCCTCACCTCTTCCAACCGTCTGTTGGAGAAAATGACCGTGAACTTCCAGGGAAATACGCTCCGCAGCTATGCCTTTACCTACGGTGAGGGGGCGTTCAACAAAGACGTGCTCACGGGCGTCAAGCAGCTCGATGACAAAGGCGCAGAAGTTTCCTACCAAAATTTTGACTACTATGATGACGTGCAGGCTGACAAGGGCTATGTGCCATTTAAGGACAGTAAAGAAAAGTGGAACACCCATAATGACGGCTTGGATGCAGGATTTCTCAATCCACTTACGGCTGTGGGAGGAATATTCAGTGACAAACCTACGGCGTTGGGTGGCTCTTTAAGCTCCTCTATCGGTGGTTCTTTCTATGCCGGAACTGGATTTATTGACGGCAGTCCGACCAGCAGTAATACCGTAGGTGCATCCTTTAGTTACTCTAACGACAGGTCAAGCGGTCTTTCAACCTTTGCCGACCTCAATGGTGACGGTGTTCCTGACAAGGTGTACAGGCAGAGCGGTGCCGTTTATTACAGACCACAGATGCGCTCTGAGAATGGTGAAATCACATACGGAAATCCGATAAGGGTACGTGGTATCAGTAATTTCTCCAAGTCAACCAGTAATTCTTTCTCCGGAGGCGCTAATATAAAGGCTGGTTGGCAATCATTGGTGGCGACAGTTGGCACAAGCCTCTCGAAGACATCCTCCAAGACGGCTGTCTATTTCTCCGACATCAACGGTGACGGACTGGTAGATCTCGTTTCTGACGGAAAAGTATATTTCAATCATATCGAGTTTGACGCTTCGGGTAATGCCGTACCGACTTTTACTCTGAGCAGTGCCGATACTCCAAGTCCCATCATATACGACAACAGTAAGTTAGATACTTCCGTCGGTAATGTTACACCCGAAGAACAAGCCGAGGTCATTGCCAACTCTCCGATGGAGGATATGGTGCGTGTATGGCAGGCACCGGCGGCCGGTGTTGTGAATATTTCAGGTGAAGTACACTTGTTGAAGCCGACCGGTGACTTCGACCAATCAGAATACGATAAGGCAGACGGCGTGCGTGTTGCCATCCAAAAAGGTGGCACGGAACTGTGGCAGAAGATGATAGCCAAAGGTGACGAAACCGTTTATCCTGCTACAGCCACCAATATCAATATTCAAAAAGGCGATAAGATTTATTTCCGTGTGCAGTCCGGCAATACCGAAACGAGTAACGGTGCATTCGACAACGTAGCTTGGTCGCCGGAAGTAACCTACCAAGGGCAATCATCGGAAAAACAGCCCAATGGTTACACCTCTAATGTATACAAGGCTGCCGAGGGTGCAGTTTATACCAGAGAGGGCGAGATAGGCGTTAATGCCACAGACATAACATTCTCCGGCAAATTCGTCAAGCCATCTACAACGGACGGGGTGACTATCCGTATCATAGCTGCCAATGACAAGACGGATGAACAGGGCAACAACAACCCTGACTATGGCAAACGTACCGTATTCGAGCGTATTTTTGCTCCCGAAGAATCTTTTAATGGAGATATAACAGCCTCTTATCAAGTAGCAGACGGCTTTGATAACCTTTCATGTGAGGTCGTCGCATCCTCCAATGTGGATTGGGCATCGCTGTCGTGGAGACCAATTGCCACTTATCGTGATTCCGTAGGCTCACCGGTCAATGTGAATTTGGGTGTACGATACGGCACTTATTCCGACACAAAGAGTTTACCAGCAGCCTATACATCCACACAAGGTGCAAGCCTAACGGTAACACCTTCCGTACAACTATCCTCTAACAACGTAAGCGGCAAGGTAACACTTACTGCCAAGACGGCTACGTCACTTGTTGCCAAGAAAGAATACTCCATCGTCAATGGCTTGGTCGCTGGCGAACCGATGCAGATTGCTTCCGCACCGTCTGAGAAACTTTGGTTCGAATTCTTCTATCCAGACATATTGGATGGTGTCAATGCAACGTTGTCGACAGTAAGCGTGGCGCAATCGTCTTCTGTCATTACTGCGGTTAATGCCGGTTTCTATGCCAAGATGCAGAACAAGGGCTTTGGCGATCTTTATCGTGGTTGGGGCGGATTTGTATACAATGCCACTGATGGACGCTACGCCAAACCCATAGATGAAAGTCTGCTGAAACTTCCCGAGAGCAACGAAGAACAACTTGATCCCATGAAGATGGTGTTCACACCCTTGGGTACGGACTTGAACACCTTATCACGCTGGACAGGTCAGAGAACAGAAATCTACCTTACGGAATCGGAAGCCGGTACTGCACGCCTGACAGAACAGGATGTTGTCCTTGGCAATCTCTTTGGCAGTCTTACCAACAATAATACAGTAAGCGGAGACTGCTTGCAAGGAACAGGTGCCTCCGCCATTGTTCAGAAGACAACCAGCACCAGTACTGTCGTACAGAGTGGCGCCATCGGAATTACCCTCAATAATGCTACAGGCGGCAGTACCACCAATTCCACCATGATGGACTTTAATGGTGACGGCTATCCCGATATCCTGGCAGGGGGTGTGATACAATACACCAACACACAAGGCGGAATCAGTGGAGAAAAGTTCCAAATCGGTACGATAACAAGTGGTAACAAATCTAAGGCATGGAGTCTTGGTAGCGCGCCGGTGGCTTCTGCCGCACTTACCATCTACCACGCCGCAAGTTCCAAAAATGACAATAACAACAAGAAATCATCTGACGAAGGCAAATCAAATGTAAACATCTCAGCCGGTATCCCCACCAATGAAGACTGGAGCGAGGAAAGCTTTACAGACATCAACGGCGATGGTCTTGTAGACAGAATCAGCAAAGACGGAAGTGTGAAACTGAACCTGGGCTACACATTCTCAGAACCAGTAAAATGGGATATAGACCGCATACAAGGCGGCAAGTCGCGTTCTTACAGTGCCGGCGCCAGTTTCGACATTGGCAGCAGCAGTTTCTCCGGTGGTGTTGACTTGACGACATCGGCAAATGAAGAAAAGTTCAACCTTACCGATATCAATGGCGATGGTCTGCCCGATAAGGTTTGGTTGGATAATGATGTGGTGAGAGTGGCGCTGAACAAAGGGACTTCATTTGGTGAACCCATCATCTGGAAAAATGCCAAGGCACTGTCAAATGCCTCTTCCACATCCGAATCCATGAATGCGGCATTCACGACGACAGTACAATTCCTTGTGAAAATAGCCATTAATCCCAGTGCCTCTGCCAGCCACAGCATCAATCGCCCTACCTACGCTTTGCAAGACGTGGATGGCGATGGCTACCTCGACATCGTGGAATCCGACAAGGAAAGCGAGCTGAAGGTGACCCGCTCTGCCATCGGCAGGACGAATATGCTCAAGAGCGTCACCAACTCCCTCGGCGGAACCTTTACACTCGATTATAAGCACAGCGCGCCTACCTACGGTCTGCCCGGCGGCAAGTGGGTGATGTCGTCCGTGACCGTCGACGACGGTATCCATGACGATGGTCCGCTGATGAAGACGATGTTCGACTACTCCGACGGACGGAAGGACCGCCA
>JALFBL010000046.1 GCA_022773395.1 Prevotella sp. | reverse complement strand
ACGACTTCGGAGTTTTTTCAGCTCTCTGCAAGAGCAAGGGTTTTATGCTGCAAAAACGAAGTCGTGCTGCATAAAACATACCTTGCTATTTGCTCCGACGCAAATAAATCCGTCCGCAAAGGACGGAAGTCGAGTCCCTCAAAAAAGAACGCTTTATGCCTCGAAGATTTCGGCTTACCGCTTGGGTGCAAAGTTACTAAGCGTTGTGCCTAAGTCACTTACCTCTCACGAAGCCACAAATACGCAAATCGACGCCACAAGTACGCAGTTAGCAAAAAGGATAGAAAAAGAGCTGTGGAGGCATCTATATTTGCCCCATCGAAGAGCAAATTGAAGATGTCCGCCATCGCAAAAGTCCCCGATTGGGATGCGTTCCTTTTCGAGGGTATGTACAGCGAATACGTATGGAACTTCGACAATACAATCGAAGGGATGTATCTGCGAACGACGGTACAATTGTCCTGACGCAGGCAGAGGGAAATCCGCGATGGGATTCCTGAATGAAGGGATGGACAACTCCACTTTTTATGCAGGCGAGGACAGCCGTCATCATCGGCATGTATCCCTCTGCACAAACGGAGTTCCCCGAACATCGAGACATCCGAACAGATGAGGAAGCCGGTATTGGAAAGAATCAACTGACACGGGCAGATTCCCGTGATGAAGCATATGTAGAACAAAACTCTAAAAGACAATGAAAAAGAAACCTGTTTTTATCGCCTTCTCCACCCAGAAAGGAGGCGTCGGCAAAACGACCTTTACGGTCCTGACGGCAAGCTATCTGCACTATGTCTGCGGATACGATGTCCTTGTCGTGGATTGCGACTACCCACAGTTCAGCATCAACGAGATGAGAAAACGAGATGCCAAAGGCTTGGAAACGAACAGCTCGCTACAGGAAATGGCGGTCGCTCAATTCTCCCGGCTTCAAAAGCCTACCTACAATATCCTTTGTACGACCTCGGACGAAGCCATAGGCGTCGTACAGGATTATCTGGAACACAATGAATCGGAAACAGATTTCGTGTTTTTCGATTTGCCGGGCACCATCAACACGAGAGGCGTCATCGACACGCTTGCCGGTATGGACTATATCTTCACACCTATCTCTTCCGACCGTATCTCCTTGGAAAGCACGCTGAGTTTCTCCGCCGTTATCAAGCAGGCGGTCACTGACAATGCGGACACGGACAACAAGGGGATTTACCTCTTCTGGAACATGGTGGACGGCAGAGAGAAAACACCCCTCTATGCAATGTATGAGAAAGTCATTGCCGAGTTGGGACTTCCCATCCTAAAGACGGCAGTCCCCAACACGACCCGCTACAAAAAGGAGATCATGGATGAGGGTACGACCCTCTTCCGTTCGACTATCTTTCCCGCATCCCGAACGTTGCTCAGAGGCAGCTGCCTGAAAGAACTTGTGGAAGAAATCCTGTCCATTGTAAAACCTGAAGCGTATGGCAGAGAAGCATAAAGAAAAAATAAATCCTGATGCTATCAGGGAGCTGATCTCTCAAGGCATTCCCATGAGACGAAAAGATAGTTCTCCCTCTGCTTCTTGCGAGGAAAAGGAGTCAGTCGAGGAAACTCAGGAGGAAGAGAGAGAACTTTCCGAGGAGGTGAAACGGCCTCTTTCCCGTACACGTCGCAGAATACCGAAGGGGGACTATGAATCCTTGTTCATCTACCGCAACGACCTGAAAGACCGTAAGACCATCTATGTCGCCAGAGAATTGCAGGAAAAGCTGGCAGAGATAGTCATGTCGATGAAAAACAGGGAGATGACCATCGGAATCTATGTCGAGAACATCATCCTCCACCACTTTGAAGTCTATAAGGACGAAATAAACAGATTAAATGAACTCAAATTCAAAAAACTATTGTAAGATGAAAAAGCAAAACGTAAGACAGAATGCAGGGCAGACAGCCCGCATGGAAAACAAGAGTGTATCCTCCAAGGTGACTATCCGTAATTCCACCACGCTGATAGAGCGTTCGGAGACAGGAAAGGAAAAGCTGAAACCTGAACCGAGCGATTACGAGGAGACCTTCCTGAAACGGCATATCATGGAAAAGGGAGTGTCCGTCTATGTTTCCCAACAGATCAAAGATGAGATAGCCTGCATCGTGGGCACAATCACAGGCAACAGCCTGCCTCTCTCCGCCTACATCGACAACATCATCCGTCATCATCTTGACACCCATCGCGATGAGATAGACGCCTTGTTCGAGCAACAGTTCCGTAAACGTTTCGAGCGATGAAGCAGGTCATCTTTATTCTGCTGTCGGTAGGCTTAGCCTATCTCGGCAGCGTGCAGGTCGCCTGCTTCCTGTACGGACGCTATCGGAGTGCCGTGAGAATCTACCGTGACTTGCAACTCTTTTTCAGGGAACGGGGCAAGGGGAAAGTCGTCGTTACCATCCGTATCCCTAAAAGGGAACTGACCCGAGAGGAGAATGTCCTTTTAGCCGAATTGCCCATTGAAGAAGCTCAACAACAAAAACAGAGTCCTGAAACAGAAGTCACGGAAGAGACCTCTCCAACTATTCCCGAAGAAGAGGAATCTGTACTGGTGGAAGTCCAAGGTGAAAGCCACTCTCTTTCAGAAAGCATCACAGCGGAAGAATTGCAACAAATGGGCAGTGTCCTCTCCTGTAAGAATGCTCCGATAGAGGAAGCTGCGAAAGCCGCCGAAACCATCTATAAGATACACGACTCCCCGATGTTCCAAGCGATTAAGAAAGCGGCCGGAGATCGTGTCCGCGAACTGCTGGAGCGCGTTGCCGAAGAAGCTCCGAAAGAGGTTCAGTCAGGCAACTTCGATTACAAACGATTTATCAAGACATAGTATTCACCCACTCAAAGCAAAGAGAAAATATGAGTAACCCCCTTTATCTCGCCATCGCTTCCCCGAAGGGAGGTGTCGGCAAAACTTCGCTTACGGTACTTGCCGCAAGCATTCTGCATTACCACAGAGGGTGCGATGTCGCCGTCGTGGATTGCAACCATCCCGTCCATACCATCGCCCGTCTGCGGCAGCAAGAGTCGGAAGAACAGAACCGGCAAAGCCTGATGCGTCTGAAACATCGGACACCCTGTACCCCTTATCCGATTATCTGCGCTCCGGTGCGGGAAGCCCTGAACCGAGTAGAGCGGCACTGTGCGGACAATCCTCCCCGCTGCATCCTCTTCGACCTCCCTCCATTGATGCGTACCGAAGGAACAGTAGAACTGCTTTCAGCAATGGATGCCGTCGTCTTTCCTGTTACGGGCAG
The DNA here is from genome assembly GCA_022773395.1 of Prevotella sp. Taxonomy (GTDB): domain Bacteria; phylum Bacteroidota; class Bacteroidia; order Bacteroidales; family Bacteroidaceae; genus Prevotella. The sequence goes on along the minus strand of JALFBL010000046.1, from coordinate 60,086 downwards.
TCCGATGGATATGGAAGCCGTCCGCCGTTTCATCGACATCTTGGGAGAGCAAATACTGACTATGGGCAAGGGCAATATCCGTGAGCTTTACCTGCTCCGCAATATGGTACAGGCTTGGGAACGCGAGGATGCCGACGAATGCTGTCGCACCCTTGCCGATGAAACAGGAGCTTTGCTGATGCAGACTTCATTGAGCCACTCCCGTTTGTATCGTCCGTTCCTTTCCGAGCGCAGAAGAGGGGTATGCACCCTCTTCCCTCCTCACGGAGGAAAGTTGAGCAGGCTCTGTAATCAATTGGGTGATGAACTTCACGAAATCCTGCAACGCCTATGTACCGAATAGTCCTTGTTTTGCTCTTGCTCTACCTTTTGTGGCTGCTGCTTTTTCTCTCGTATGAACGAAGAAGAAGAAGAAAGAACAGGGCAATGGAGAAAAAGCCTTGCCAGACGGTCAGTGACGCGGAAATCATCGGTAAAAGTCACTTCAAACTCAGCCACTCGACGCCACAAGTACGCAGTTATCCAAAAGGCGAGGCGGAAGCAAAAAAGGCATCTACATTTGCTCCCGAAAACGGACAAGAGCCATCGGAAGAGGCGGATGAACAGCCCGACATAGATGAGATTCCTTTAATGTATGAATCTTCGGATGCACCATCGTTTGAAGAGGAGGACGAGGAACTTCCCATACAGGGGGAAAGCGAATACGCCATGGGAATTGATTTTGAACGGGTGCTGGAAGCCTTGTCGGTCATTCACCGCCACGCCCACACCGAAGCAGAGCGACAAAGAACCGGCGATACGTTGAGAGAGTTGGAAGGAACTCACCTGATGGAAACGCTCCGAAGCGATGCGAAACGCTCGGCCACGATCGATGAAATCGTCCGTGCCCGTTTCGAGGAACTTTACAGCGGCGAAAAGGCGTAACACCCCTTCCGAATGGTTTTGTCCCAATAGTATGAACCCTTTAATGCAACAAGCAATGAAAGAAAAAGAGTACGGCTGACCCCAAGAGAGCCACCACTAAGATCCAAAAGTAACAACAGTATTCATCCGTCGGGAGAGCCTATCCACCTCTCCCGACACAAAACAAGAATGATTTATGACCAAAAAACATTTTCTTATCGCAGCCGTCCTGCTGCTTTCCATTTCCTCTGCCTTTGCCCAAGGCAACGGCTTGTCAGGCATCAACCAAGCCACCAGTATGGTAACGAGTTATTTTGACCCTGCCACGAAGCTCATTTATGCCATCGGTGCGGTCGTGGGACTTATCGGAGGGGTAAAGGTATACTCAAAGTTTTCGTCCGGAGATCCTGACACCTCGAAGACCGCTGCAAGCTGGTTCGGAGCCTGTATTTTCCTCATTGTCGCAGCCACCATTTTGAGAAGTTTCTTCCTCTAAGCCTATGGAGACCTATCCCATCAACAAGGGAATCGGTCGCTCGGTAGAGTTTCAAGGACTCAAAAGCCAATACCTGTTCATTTTTGCCGGAGGGCTGCTCGCCCTTTTCGTGCTGTTTGTCATCCTCTATATGGCGAGTGTCAATCAATGGATCTGTATCGGCTTCGGAGGGACTGCCGCATCCGTTCTGGTGTGGCAGACCTTCTCCCTGAACAGGAAGTACGGGGAACACGGGCTGATGAAGCGTTCCGCCTTGCACAGCCATCCCCGATACCTCATCAACCGACGACGCATTCCCCGTCTGTTGCGGCACAAGGAGCTGCCAAAACGAAAGAGAAGAGAGAATAAAAGAACGAACAAAGGAAAGGAGGACAAAGAATGAGGAATATACTGAAAGCCACCACGCTGGAGAACCGCTTCCCACTGCTTGCCGTCGAAGAGGGCTGCATCCTCTCGAAGGACGCCGACATCACGGTCGCCTTTCGGGTGGACTTGCCCGAACTCTATACGGTGACGAGCGCGGAGTATGCTGCCATCCATTCGGCTTGGGTAAAGGCAATCAAGGTATTGCCGACCTACAGCGTCGTGCACAAGCAGGACTGGTTTGTCAAGGAGGGCTATCGTCCGGACTTGCAAAAGGAGAATATGAGTTTCCTCTCCCGCAGTTTCGAGCGGCACTTCAACGAGCGACCGTTCCTCAATCACGCCTGCTACCTGTTCCTGACCAAGACGACCAAGAACCGTAGCCGGCAGCAAAGTAATTTTTCCACGCTCTGCCGTGGGCACATCATCCCCAAGGAGGTACGGGACAGGGATACTGCCCGCAAGTTCATCGAAGCGACCGAGCAGTTCGAGCGGATTATGAACGAAAGCGGTTTTGTTCGCCTTACCCGACTGAGCGACGAAGAGATTGTCGGCACGGAGGAAAAACCGGGACTGATAGAGAAGTATTTCTCACTCTCCCTTTCCGACACGACGGTATTGGAGGACATCGACCTGAGAGCCGACCGTATGCGTATCGGCAACAAGCGGCTCTGCCTGCATACCCTCTCCGATACGGAAGACCTGCCCGGACTGGTCGGTACGGATATGCGTTATGAACGCCTGTCCACCGACCGCAGCGACTGTCGCCTCTCGTTTGCCGCTCCCGTGGGGCTGTTGCTCTCGTGCAGCCATATCTACAACCAGTATGTGCTGATTGACGACAGTGCGGAGAACCTGCAACGCTTCGAAAAGAACGCACGGAACATGCACTCGCTCTCCCGTTACAGCCGAAGCAACCAGATCAACAAGCAGTGGATTGACGAGTATCTGAATGAGGCACACAGCTTCGGACTAACCTCCGTCCGATGCCATTGCAATGTCTTGGCGTGGAGTGAGGATGAGGAGGAACTCCGCCGTATCCGTAACGACGTGGGTAGCCAGCTCGCACTGATGGAGTGCAAGCCAAGGCACAACACGGTAGATGTGCCGACGCTGTTCTGGGCGGGCATTCCCGGCAATGAAGCCGACTTCCCCGCAGAAGAGAGTTTTTACACCTTCATCGAGCAGGCGGTCTGCTTCTTCAATGAGGAAACCAACTACCGTGATTCGTTGTCTCCATTCGGCATCAAGATGGCTGACCGCAGCGGCAAGCCGATTCATCTCGACATCTCCGACCTGCCGATGAAGCAAGGCATCATCACGAACCGCAACAAGTTCATCTTGGGGCCTTCGGGTTCGGGCAAGTCATTCTTCACCAACCACCTACTAAGGCAGTATTGGGAACAGAACACCCATATCGTCTTGGTGGACACGGGAAACAGCTATCAGGGCTTGTGCGAGATGATACGCCACAAGACGCAGGGTGAGGATGGGGTTTATTTCACCTATTCGGATGAGAGTCCCATCAGCTTCAACCCTTTCTATACGACGGATAAGGTATTCGACGTGGAGAAGCGGGAGAGCATCAAGACACTGCTGCTTACGCTGTGGAAAAAGGACAACGAGCCTGCCACACGCTCGGAGGAGGTTGCCCTCTCCAATGCCGTGTCGCTCTTTATCGAGCGTATCAAGGCGGACGATGGTATCGTACCCTCGTTCAACAGCTTTTACGAGTATCTCACCACCGACTACTCGGCATTGCTCCGTGAGAAAAAGGTCAGGGAAAAGGATTTTGACTTGGCCAATTTTCTCAATGTGCTGGAGCCGTACTACAAAGGTGGCGAATACGACTACCTGCTGAACTCGGACAAGCAGCTCGACCTCTTGAATGCCCGTTTTATCGTCTTCGAAATCGACGCGATTAAAGATCATCCCATCCTTTTCCCCATCACGACCATCATCATTATGGAACTGTTCATCAGCAAGATGCGACGACTGAAAGGGGTGCGGAAAGTCATCCTTATCGAGGAGGCGTGGAAGGCGATTGCATCTGCAAATATGGCGGGATACATCAAGTATCTCTACAAGACCGTCCGTAAGTTCTTCGGAGAGGCGGTCGTGGTGACGCAGGAAGTGGACGACATCATCTCCTCGCCCGTGGTCAAGGAGTCCATCATCAATAATAGTGATTGCAAGATTCTGCTTGACCAGCGCAAGTACATGAACAAGTTCGACCAAATACAGGCACTCTTGGGACTGACGGACAAGGAACGGGGGCAGATACTCTCCATCAATCAGAGCAACGATGCCACACGGTCGTACAAGGAGGTGTGGATCGGACTGGGCGGCGTACAGTCTGCCGTCTATGCCACCGAAGTGTCGAAAGCCGAATACCTCACCTATACGACGGAGGAGACCGAGAAGATGCGGGTGCTTGCCCGTGCCGAGCAACTCGGCGGGAATATGGAGCTTGCCGTCAGGCAGCTCGCCGAAGAAGAATAGTAAATAACAATCACACTAAAATCCAACGTAAAATGAGAAAGAGAATTTTAATACTTATCACGTGCGGTTGCCTCTTGGCAGGCAGCGCACACGCTCAATGGGTAGTCACTGACCCCACCAACCTTGCACAGAGCATCATCAACACGACCAAGGAAATCGTGCAGACCTCCAAGACGGTCAAGAACACGCTCGACAACTTCAAGGAGGTGGAGAAACTCTATAATGAGAGCAAGAAGTACTACGATGCCCTGAAAAAGGTGAACGACCTCGTGCGGGATGCCCAACGGGTGAAAGAGACCATCCTGATGGTCGGGGAAATCTCCGACATCTACGTGAACAACTACAAGAAGATGCTCTCCGACCCGAACTTCCGTCCGGAGGAGCTGGTCGCCATTGCCAACGGTTACACCAAGCTGCTCGGAGAGAGCAACAATCTGCTCAAGGAACTGAAGCAGGTGGTGAATATCACCACGCTGAAGATGACCGACAAGGAACGTATGGATGTGGTGGATCGCTGCTACAAGGAGGTACGGGACTACCGCAATCTCGTGCGTTACTACACGAACAAGAACATCTCCGTGAGCTATCTCAGAGCCAAGAAACAGCAGGACACCGACCGGGTGCTCTCGCTCTATGGAACGGATAATGAAAGGTATTGGTAGGTATGGGAGCGGAATTTGACAACCTGCACCAAGTTCTCCGTACCCTTTATACGGAGATGATGCCGATGTGCGGCGACATGATTGGCGTTGCCAAGGGAATTGCAGGCTTGGGTGCACTCTTCTATGTGGCACTTCGGGTATGGCAGACCTTGGCTCGTGCCGAACCCATCGACGTCTATCCGTTGCTCCGTCCCTTTGCCCTCGGTCTTTGCATCCTCTTCTTTCCGATGGTGCTGGAGACCATCAACGGGGTGCTTAGTCCCATCGTGCAGGGTACGCACAAGATGCTCGAAAAGCAGACCTTCAGCATGGACGAATACCGCAAGTTGCGCGACAAGCTGGAATACGAGGCGATGGTGAAGAACCCCGAAACAGCCTATCTGGTGAGCAACGAAGAGTTCGACAAGAAATTGGATGAACTCGGTATCGCTCCCTCGGACATGGCAACGATGGCGGGGATGTACGTGGAACGCAGTATGTACAACCTGAAGAAATGGTTCCGCAATATGGTACGGGAGCTCTTGGAACTGCTTTTCGCCGCTGCCGCCCTGCTTATCGACACGCTGCGGACATTCTTCCTGATTGTCCTCTCCATCTTGGGACCGATAGCCTTCGCCATCTCCGTGTGGGACGGTTTTCAGAGTACTCTCACGCAATGGTTCACGAGGTATATCTCCATCTATCTGTGGCTACCCGTGGCGGACTTGTTCAGTTCGATGCTGGCAAAGATTCAGGAACTGATGCTCAAACACGACATCACACAGTTGCAGAACGACCCTGCCTATACGATAGACGCCTCGAACGGAGTGTATCTCGTCTTTATGATTATCGGCATCATCGGCTACTTCACCATTCCGACCGTTGCGGGCTGGGTGATACAGGCAGGAGGATCAGGTAATTTCGGCAAGAACGTGAACTATGCGGCAGGAAAGGGAGCCGGTATTGCAGGTGCTGTGGGTGGAGCCGTTGGCGGTTTCGCCGGAGGACACGCACGAAACGTGATGAACTATGCAGGGAGCAAAGGAAAAGAGATCGCCGGGAAATTATTTCATTGGGGAGGAAACAAATCATCGGAATCATCCGAACCATCGGAACAAAACTAAAAAGCTATGGAATTTAAGTCATTAAAGAATATCGAAACAAGTTTCAGACAGATACGCCTCTTTACGTTGGTTGTCGTCTGCCTGTGTGCCGCCCTTGCGGGCTATTCGGTATGGAGTGCCTACTCCTTTGCCGAAGCCCAAAGGCAGAAAATCTATGTGTTGGACGGCGGTAAGTCGCTGATGCTCGCCCTGTCGCAGGATCTGTCACAGAACAGACCCGCGGAAGCCAAGGAGCATGTGCGCCGCTTCCACGAACTGTTCTTCACCCTTTCGCCCGATAAGAGTGCCATCGAGGGGAATATCTCCCGTGCGCTGCTCTTGGCGGACAAGAGTGCCTACAATTACTATCGGGATTTCTCCGAGAAAGGGTACTACAACCGTATCGTTGCGGGAAATATCAATCAGGTCGTGCAGGTGGACAGCGTACTCTGTGACTTCGACCGCTATCCCTATGCGGTACGGACGTATGCCCGGCAGATGATTATCCGTGCTACCAACGTGACCGAGCGCAGTCTCGTGACCGTATGCCGCCTGCTCAATACGAGCCGCAGCGACGACAACCCGAACGGATTCAACATCGAGGGATTCGAGATTGTGGAAAACAAGGACATCAGTACCCGTAAGCGATGAAAAAGAAAAGTCTGTTCCGAATGATGCAGGAGGGAGCAGAGACAAGACTCCGCCGCCTGTGCGGACGCATCCCCACTCATCTGAGGCTGTATGTCGTCCTGACGATGCTTCTCTTTTTCGCCTTCCTTGCTGGCTATGTTTTCTTCAGCGGTTTGTACCGCATCTTCTCCAATGGAGACTCCGAAGAGGAAACGTTACCGGCAATCGAGCATATCGAAGCCCCTGAAGTAAGGCGACTCTATCCCAACGACAGTATCAACCTATTAAAGTATTACGATTATGTTCCCATTCAAAAGAAAGACAGCCTCCGATACGAACACCTCGCCTGAGCTGACGGAGGAAGAGAGACAAAGACGAAAGAAGTTTATCATTTATCCCCTGATGTTGCTGCTTTTTGCAGGCTCCATGTGGCTCATTTTCGCTCCGTCGGAGAAAGAAGAGGAGAAACAGGCAAAGGGCTTCAACACGGAAGTGCCCGACCCGATGGCAGCCGAACTGATTGGTGACAAGAAGAAAGCCTACGAGAAGGAGATGATGGAACAGAAGGAGCAGGAACGGAGTCGTGCCATGCAAAGCCTTAGTTCCATGTTCGGGGAAATGACAGGAGGAGAGATTTCACAGGGAGCGGGCGAAGCGTCCGCTTGGGAGTCTGACCCCTCGAATGAGAGTGAGGGATACACGTCCCGACATTCTGCTCCGCAAGATGGCTTTCACGCTTCGGCATCCGCCTATCAGGACATCAACCGCACGCTCGGTAGTTTCTATGAGGCACCGAGAGAAGACCCAGAAAAGGAAGAACTACGTGCTCGTCTGGAGGAGCTGGAAAACCGTATGAGCAGCGAACAGCAGTCGCCTGCCATAACTGTAAACGACCAGATGGCATTGCTCGAAAAGTCCTATCAGTTGGCGGCAAAGTATATGCCGTCGGGTGGTGGACAGCCATCTTCCAATATGATACCGGCATCGGACGGAGAGACGGCTTCCGAGAGGAAAGCGGTCGCAGCCATCCGAAACGGGAAGGCGACAGCTTTTCCCGTTGCTCCTGTGAGCGAGCAAGTGGTGTCGGCTCTGGCGCAGCCGATGAGCGACTCGACTTTCCGCTCCGAATATGTCAAGGAGAGAAATTTCCTATTTCAAACTGCTATCGGGACAGCCCCACAGACGAAGAGAAACACCATATCAGCCTGTGTGCATGACAACCAGACGGTTATGGAAGGGCAGACGGTGCGTTTCCGTCTCTTGGAGCCGATGTTGGTATCGGGCAGGGAGATTCCACGCAACGCCCTCGTCGTGGGAACGGCAAAAGTACAAGGTGAACGGCTTGCCGTTGCCATTTCTTCACTGGAGTATCGGGGAAATATCATTCCCGTGGAACTGTCGGTCTATGACACGGACGGGCAGGCGGGAATATTCATTCCCGGCTCGATGGAGCGCAGTGCCGCCAAGGAGATTGCCGCTAACATGGGAACGTCCGTAGGCAGCAGCGTGAACATCTCCACCGATGCGGGGGCACAGCTTGCCTCCGATCTCGGCAAGGGGCTGATACAAGGCACTTCGCAGTATTTCGCCAAGAAAATGCGTACCGTCAAGGTGCATCTGAAAGCAGGATATAAGGTGTTGCTCTACCAACCGGACAACAAGTAATTCACAGTTATTATTCACCACTTTAATCCAAAGTAAAAATGAAAAGAACAGTTTTAGCCATCGCCCTGATGCTGGGCGCAGTCTGTGCGAACGCACAGGAAACAACCTCAACGGGAGACCTCTATCAGGGGCTGACCCGCAAAATCGCTTTTGAGCGGATGATACCGCCCCACGGCTTGGAAATCACCTACGACAAGACGGTGCACATCATCTTCCCCTCTGCCGTCCGCTATGTTGATTTGGGTTCGCCCAACCTCATTGCGGGAAAGGCGGACGGTGCGGAGAACGTCATCCGTGTGAAAGCGACGGTCAAGGACTTCCGTGAGGAGACGAACATGAGTGTCATCACCGAAGACGGTGCATTCTATTGTTTTAATGTCAAGTATGCAAACGAGCCATTGCTTCTGAATGTGGAAATGGCAGACTTTATCCATGACGGAGCGATCGTGAACCGCCCGAACAACGCCATGGAGGTCTATCTCAAGGAACTCGGCAGCGAGAGTCCGATGCTGGTAAGGCTCATCATGAAGTCCATTCACAAGGAGGACAAGCGGACGGTGAAGCACATCGGCAGCAAGTCCTTCGGTATTCAGTACCTGCTCAAAGGCTTGTACTCGCATAACGGACTGCTGTACTTTCATACGGAACTGCGCAACAAGTCCAACGTGCCGTTCGACATCGACTTCATCACGTTCAAAATCGTGGACAAGAAGGTCGCCAAGCAGACCGCCATGCAGGAGCAGGTACTGCTTCCGCTGCGTGCCTACAACTATGTTACCTGCGTGGCGGGGCAGAAGAGCGGTCGCACGGTATTCACGCTTCAGAAGTTCACCATCCCCGATGACAAGCATCTCATTGTGGAGATGCACGAGAAGAACGGAGGAAGACATCAGTCCTTCGTCGTGGAGAACGAAGACCTTGTGCGTGCAAGAGTAATTGACGAGCTCAAAGTGAAGTAGTATGAGAAAGTCTCTGTTTTTCCTGTTTGTCGTGATGCTTGCCCTCTTTGCAGGGCAGGCACACGCCCAGCGCTGTCTGCCCAAGATGAAAGGTATACGCCTGACCGCAGGCATGGCGGACGGTTTTTATTCTTCCTCTTCCAAGAATGAGACAGGATACTCGTTCGGGGCTTCGCTTGCCACCTACACCAAAGGCGGGCATCAATGGATGCTTGGGGCGGAGTATCTCCGCAGATACCATCCCTATCGGGAAAGCGGTATTCCTACGGAACAGTTCACGGGCGAGGGAGGCTTCTTCTGCAATGTGCTTTCGGACGGGAGCAAGACCTTCTTCCTCTCTGCCGGTGTCTCCGCCTTGGCGGGCTATGAGACGGTCAATGGCGGAGAGAAACGGCTCTTTGACGGCTCGACACTACGCAATAAGGACGGCTTTATCTACGGTGGGGCTATCACTCTACAGGCAGAAACTTATCTGACGGACAGATTCGTGTTACTGCTCTATGGCAGGGAGCGTTGCCTGTGGGGAGGCTCTACGGGGCGTTTTCATACGCAATACGGTGTCGGACTGAAAATCATGCTGGACTGATGGACGCACGACAGATGAGAGAGATTCCCATTGCGGACTTCCTCAGCGCAATGGGGATTCATCCGACCAAACAGAAAGGAAACGCCTTGTGGTATTCCGCCCCTTACCGAATGGAACGGACGCCCTCCTTCAAGGTCGATACCGCCAAGAATGTCTGGTTCGATTTTGGGACGGGCAAAGGCGGCGACATCTTCGACTTGGCGGGAGAGTTTATCGGAAGCGGTGATTTCCTCCTGCGGGTGGCATTCATCGCCAAGAGCGGAACGTGTCCGCTTCCCATAATAGAACATCCACAAAGGAATGAAGAGAAAGAACCTGTCTTTAAGGATATTTGGGTGCGACCGTTGCAGGACGCCAAACTGCTGGGGTACTTAAAAGAACGAGGCATTGATACCGATATTGCCATTCCAAACTGCAAGGAGGTTCGATACCGGGTGCATGGCAAACGGTACTATGCCATCGGCTTTCGTAACGATGCTGGAGGATTGGAGCTTCGCAACCGCTTCTTCAAGGGTTGCATACCGCCGAAGGATATTTCACTGAAGCGTAACGGCTCGGATGGATGTGCCATATTCGAGGGCTTTATAGATTATCTCTCCGCTATGCAAATGGGTATCATCGCTTCAGACTGGCTTGTCCTTAATTCCGTTTCCAACGTGGAGAAGGCGGTAAGAGCCTTGCACGGCTATGAGAGGATTGACTGCTTCCTCGACAATGACGATGCGGGGCGAAGGACTTTTCAAAGGCTGTACGACTGTTTTGGGGAGAAGATCATCGACCGTTCTTCGCTGTATGTCGAGCATAAGGATTTGAATGACTACCTGCTGTTTCAAAGGCAGGTGTGAGTGTATAATATTAAAATGTAACGAACAATGAAGAAGAAAATATTGAATACGATTTGGGTAATGGGGGTACTCTCCGTTGCCGTATTTTGTCTATCTGCTTGTGATCACGAGTTGGATATTCAGCAGGCGTACCCGTTCACGGTAGAGACGATGCCGGTGCAGAAGCACATCATCAAGGGACAGACGACGGAGATACGCTGTACGCTCAAACGGCAGGGACGGTTTGAGGATGCACGCTATACTATCCGTTATTTCCAGCCTGACGGCAAAGGGAGATTGAAAATGGATAACGGCACGATCTTCAAACCCAATGACCGCTATCCGCTCACGAAAGAAGAGTTCAGGCTCTACTACACCTCCGCTTCCACCGACCAGCAGACGATAGACGTGTACGTGGAGGATAATTTCGGACAGACGGCGAAACTCTCGTTTGAGTTCAACAGCCAAAGGGACGAGGAAAAGGAGAAACCGAATGAGGACAAGAAGTAAACTTGTTGTCTTATCGTTCTGTCTTGTTTGCCTATCCTGCTTCCGTCTTTCCGCTCAGGAGGGCGGAAAGACACTCTTCTCACTACCGCCGTTCGAGCGTGCCGTTATCTGCATCAAACACTTCGAGGGCTTACATTCTTGGAAAGACTATCCCTATGTGGGTTACGGACACAGGGTTCTGCCCGGAGAGCGGTTCACGGCGGCGATGACGGAACGGCAGGCAGACTCGCTGCTTCGGGCAGACCTGATGAAACGTCTAATGATGTTCAAGGACTATGGTAAGGATGCTTTGCTACTTGCCGTCCTGTCCTACAATGTCGGGACGGGCAGGTTGCTGGGATACGGCAAACATCCCAAGAGCCAACTACTACGGAAGGTAGAGTCGGGTGACAGGAATTTCTATCGTGAATTTGTCTCTTTCTGCCGATATAAGAGCAAAGTCCTCAGAGGGCTTGTCAAACGACGAAAAGTAGAGTTTGCTCTGTTTTATATTCCCTGATTTCACAAAGTACGCCCCTTGTAAGCTGATAAACTTACAAGGGGCGTACTTATAGGAAGTATTATTTAGCCCACTTTCGGATAGCTTCAACAATACTTTCTGTATTCCATCTCACACACTCTTTTGCTCTTGAACTAACTACAGAAGAAACTCTTTCTTGTCCCCAAGGAATAACTCCTACTATTGGAACTTCTTCCGCTATTGCTGTATCTAATTCCCATTTCATCCAGTCGCTGTAAGAGGCATACATGCCAGCAATGCCTAAAACAATATCAGAATTAGAGATTTTCTCTTTCAAACGACGTCTGATGTATGCTGAATTTTCTGAGTTGATAGGTTCTTCAGGCGAAGCCTCTTCAAATTCAACATGAAAATACCCTCTATCTTCTAAGAGCTTGCGTAGGTTCTTCAAATCATTTACATGTTCCCATGAGTGACTGATAAATACTGAATAAGTTTTTGCCATATTATTTATTTTTATAGTTAATACTATTCTGCTTATTTTCAAGGTATGTTTCTATTTCCCAGACTTCAGGATTCTGCTCTTTGAACTTTTGGTCATACTCTTGCTCTTTTTCTACATCTCCAAGTGCAGAATAACAGTTCGCCAATGTGGCATACTTCCATTTAAGTTCTTCAGGCTCTTCTTCCCTCAAAGTAGGAAGGATTATATCTATAATTTGCTTTCTGATTTCTTCAGCTTCAACTTGTTTATGTATTTTATGCCGTTCATCTTTTTCGAGAATAGATTTTTGTTCCAAGCAAAGGGCATAATTCTCTCCAGTATAGTAATCTTGATGTAGAGTCCAGCCTTTCCTGTACATCTCAATGGCTTCATCTAAATAGCTCTCTACTTTTGTTGCATACCATAATCTTTTATTGATGGCTCCAGTAATGCCCAATGTTTCAGTATCAGTTTGTTCCTTTATAGATGCCATTATTTGAAGAGCATTCGTCAAAGCTGGGATTTTTTCAGGCTTTTCACTTTTATATGTACATAATGCTTCTTGTTGAATATAAAAAATATCATTCTCTACCATTTCTCTGAGTCTATGCCATTTTTGAGCAGCTTCTTCAAAACGCTTTTCGTGCATAAACTCTTTTGCTTGTTCTGAAAGAACATATACCGTATTCTCTTTAGCACGAAGTTCTCCGATTATTTCCTCTAAATCTTCATCAGAGATTTTGGGTTGTTCTATTTTGGGAATGTATGTGTACAGAGGGCTATCTGGTACAGGATTTTCTGTTACTGCATTTATTATAGACTTCAACTCTCTAACACTTCTTTGAGCTTCTTTTTTAGAGATTTCGTTACCTAAATGCTCATAAGATAAAATTCGAGTGTGTCCTAAGTCAAAAGGAATTTTACTTTCGCCTCCTTTTATTATAATAGTCGAAAAAGGTCTGAGAGCATGCCGAGTACCCAACTCATACAGAGCGTTAGCATTGTCTGTCGTAATATCTGCAATTACTAAATCCGCTTTATAGAGCAAAGCATACATACTTCTATCAATCGTACCTGAATCCAAAATTTCATCCGCACGGATGCACTTGTAACCACAAGCTACTACCGACGGTTGGATTATCTTATTATATGTCGCATCTAAATCTATTGTTCTATTAGTATAGGGATCTTGTTTTTTCCCAAACCCCATAATCACGAAACATATTCTTTTTCTATTTTCCATTTGCATCGTTTTGTTTATGACAACTTACAGCATATAAAGCAATTAGCATACCAATAGATTTTATCTGCCATAAAGTCCATTTGATGCGACAAAATGGCAATACATAGAACTGTTCTCGCAAAAAATGGCTTTTTGTTACTTTTGAGCCGTCTCAACTCACTGTCAAAAGTAACGAGGGGCTTTTCATCGGGGTTTCTTTGCTACTTTCTTTGTCCGCTCGAAGCTCACGAAAGAAAGTAGCGGTCGGCAGATTTGCCGACCGCTTTACTCTGTCTGTTTTTTTTGAACGGTTATCCGTCCCATCTTTACTTCGGGGTGTGTGGAGAAAGCCCAATTGATTTCCTCATCGGACAGAGTGCTGTGAATACCACTTCCCATAACCATTCCACAATCTTGCCTGACTTTCTGCCGTGCTTCATCCCTGCTCTCGGCAACCTCTTCAAACACACCCTCAAATATGTACTGCGTCCGTACTCTGTAAATTTTCTTCTTCATATCCATTGTTTTAATTTATGCCGTTAATTTCATTCGCTGACGGATTAGCCTTTTGTTAGCATTGACAAGGTTCACGATTTGGTCGTGATACTCTGTGTTTTGATTGCACACGCCACGACTTTGCACCACTTTGAGCGTGTCCAGATTGACCTCAATCGTTTCTATCCGTCTGCCCCCAATGGCAGCCGAAAGGATAAGTGAGTTCTCTTTGAGATAGTAGGCACTATCGAATACACAATGATGCATTGCCGTCCCCTCATCCAAATGTTCCTGCACACTCTCCAAAACGTGGACTTGGATTGTGCCATCCGTGAATGAGATACCGAAGAACTTTGATTTGAGTTCGTGGAAACGCTTTTCGTCCTCCATTGCCTTTTTGCGTTTCTTCTCCTTTTCTTCCTTTTCCCTTTGTCTGTGGAGTTCGCTTTGTCTTAGGTCGTGTTCCCTATGCAGGTCGGTGGGGCAAACATACTTCGGGCTGTGTATGTCCTTGCCCAACCTGCAGAGCATATCCACATAGTCGCACCATATTGAAATGTCCTCTATATCATAGCCGTTGCGAGTGGCTACTTTATAGGATTGCCAACAAGCGTCAAATGCCCTCGAATTGTCAAGAAAGTATTTCAGATGCTCGGTTCTGCCTGCTTTCATCAATGTTTCCGCACGGCTGTCGGACAACAGGGCTGGAATGAGAACGGTTGGTACAATGCCGTGAAAATCATTCTTAAATCCATTCCTACGGAGTGCTTCCGTAACCTTGAATTTAGGATATATCTGAGAGTACGATATATGGCGGTAGGCTTCGTTGTCGTTGCGTATTGCCATTGGCGAACAGAAAGAAAAGGTATCAATGTATCTGCCCAATACTCTCTGAACGGCAACAATCGTCTTTCGTCCTTGTGCGTTCCACCAATACTGACCAATTTCAATAACGTAGGACGTTGCTTTGCATCCTTTCTCCATTTCTGCGGAGAGGAGAAACATTCTTAGTACTTGGTACTTTCCACAAGTGGTAAGTATCGTAAAGTATTGCTTCTGCCTTATCTTACGTTCAAAGGTCGTTCGGACTTGCAACCTTGCCCTACATTGAGGGCAGGAGCAAGTTTCAGCAGTTTGTTTCATTACCCAACCATGCCCACAATCCATGCACGTGGTACGACCTTTGGGCAGTCGGTAGGCGAAATGGTCTATACACTCACGGAATGCCCACCTGCTTTGTATCTTAGTTATCGGACGTAAGTTCTTGCTCTCGGCAAGTACTGCCTTCTCAAATCTGTTTCTCGGTTTCATAATCTGTTCTCCTCAATCAGTTGTTACGAAATACATAGCCGTCCTTATACCAAAAGTCTGTACAGAAAAGGTCATCGGCATATTTGGAGAAGTCAAAGTATATCAGTGCAAAATCGGGTAAGTCATTCTCCATTTTTGCGAGTTCCTCCGCAAAATCTTCCCTGCGTGCATAACTGCCGATATAGTCGGATTGGAAAGACTTCACAAGGCTGTAAGCGTCTTGTGTGAGTTGGGTGTTGTTACCCTCCACCCATACCCAAAAGGCTTCTTTCTCCGTGTCGTTCAGTCTGTCCAACTCGTCCCGAAGTTCAAAGAAGTTTTCCTCCAAATGGCTCTCGGCTATCAGACCATCGGGGATTTCCTCCCACGCTTGGAACATATATTCGGGTTCTTCCTCGTCCTCGTGTATCTCGGCACAACGCTCCATAAAGCCGTCCAAATCACAGAAGTCCGAAAGTTCCACCCATTCGCCCTGCAATGAGCCGTTGTTGTACTTGGCATAAGTACCTACATAAATCCGTGCTTCGTTCAAATCCATTGCTTCCATTTTCCTTTCGTTGTTTAAGGGTTAAAACTCGAATAATGAAGGTTGGGCTATCTGCTGTTCCACCTGCTTCTCCACTTTTGGTTTCTTAGCGGTAAGTTTGCGGTATTCTTCTGCTTGGTATCGCTCGATAGCCTTTTTCCGTGCTTCTGCTTTTTCCTCCTCTGTAAGTTCGATAGTATGGTTTACCACAACTTGGCAGTTGATGGACTTGCCCACCTCGATGTTATCCTCATCGTAGTAGTGAACAGCAAGGGAATATACCTCCTCATCGGACAGACCTGCACACCCCATTCTTTGGACTTCCGTCAAGATGTAGGTAATGCACTCGTCTATGTTCTTGTTCTCCTTGCGGAAACTCTCCGCAAAGAGTTCATCGTATGATGCTCTCGTTTCCAAATAGTTTTGGATAACGTCCTTGAAATGTTCTGTACCTTTCATTGTCTTTGTTGTTTTTATCAGTTGAATAATGTTCCGTTGGATAGAAATTCGTAGTTGTTTGCTTCGCAACTCTCGGCAAAGGCTTCCTCGCTGAGTTGATATTCCATATCGTCCCTACAAGCCTTGAAAAAGCCGTCCAAACACCTGTCCATAAGTTCGTAAAGGGTGTTGTCGTCGGGGGATTTCAGAAAATCGTATATGGGCTTCAATATCTCATAATCCATACAATAGCCCGTCAGCACACTATCGTCCGAAACAAACACACGGCTCTTGCGTTTTGTCTTGTAATTGTGTCCCCAAATGGTTTTGGGTATATACAAATCATTCCAATAGTTATTGACAAGGTATTTCAGTAGTCTAACCCCTTTCAGATTATCTTCCTCCTCGCTGTAATGAGAAGTGAAGCGATACCAATAGGTGTAACTATCGTATAACCATCTATCCACCTTGATATTGAATGTCTGTTCAAAGGCTTGCAATGTCTTTCGGTTTTCTTCGTCCCAACCATAGTTGAAATGTTCCGCCCAATGGCTGTGCACCTTTGCTTGTGCCTCTCTTGTCAGTTCGTGGAGGTTATATACCTCGTATGTTCTTGTTTCCGTTCTCATATCCGTTTGGTGTTATCGGGTTGTATTATTGATGATGTCTTCTCCATTGTCCGCAAAGACCTCGATAGTAGGTTTCCCTCCGTTTTCCTCTACGGATAGGCGTTCGGAGGTTTCATATAATGTTTCTCCGTCCGTAATGATGACTTTCTCGTTGTCCTCAAAGCAGAGTACGTCCTCACCTTGCCACGATTTGACAAGGGCAACGGCTTCCTCGTAATTCTCGGCTGTTACTTCAAATCGGGTGCGTTCCCAGCAAGTAACCTTTCGGTCTTGGTAAAAACTGAATGTTTCCATAATTCCTATATTTAGATGGTTGCTAAAATGATTTCTTGGATATGAATAGGTTCAACTTCTGAAAAGAGATAGAATATAAATTCCTTTCTGTCTTTCCGATTGAGTTCCTTGTATAGTTCCCCAAAGGCGGATATATTTCCATTGAGGTAAACCGATACCATATACTCGAAGATGTTGTCTACCTCGTAGTATCTACATTGCTGTGCGATTGTCTTGCTTCTTCTTTTCATATATCTGTCTGTTTAAGAAATGAGTAACCAAAGTATTCCCCCGATGATGAGTAGGTAGGTCAATATGTAGACCACAATTGCCGGTATGATGGTAAAGAGTAGCCGAACAATGTATTTTCCCAGCCATAGTCCTGCCAGCCAAAGACTTCCACCAAAGAGGGACGAGCCGATGAGGGCAAGTGTTCCCCCAATCAGGGTTTTGTATCTCGGTTTCATCTTGTCTGATTTTTTTGATTTTATGCGGATTCTTGAGGTGAGGGAGTTGAGTTTCCATTTTTCTTTTTCTCTGTCCTCTCGTTTCCGACATTTTTTTTTGCGTATTTCCGTCGGGTCGGTCGTTTTCGTTTCAAGGCGATAAAAGGTAGGGGGCAAGGACAACAAGGTTTAGGACAAGAATACTACCTGAAGAATGAAGTGTGGAGATTGTTGTCCTAACGGCTTGCCGCTTGACTTTTTTGCCCGTCAGACACCGGAACTACCTTTGCCGAAGAGAACGAAGACCGATCCCGAAGCGAATACATAGAGTAGAATGTGGAGTGGAACACCGCAGAGGACAGAGCGAAAAAAATGAAAGGCAGTCTTCACAAGTAAGACTGCCACAACAATGAACAATAAGATAAAAAATAGAATCAGCTGTCTGAATAGAGAGCCGTCAGAAAAGAAAAACGGAGAAAGTTTCGTCTTTCTCCGTAGATAATGTTACCTTTGTCGTATTCAAAAGCGATTCTTTGAAAATGCAAAACAGGGAAGAATATAGAACTTCGCTGGTTTCCTTATCGTTACCAACTTTTCTCTTCCATTGTTCCAATTCGCTGAAATATAGCTACTTGTAAATTTTGCTATATTTAGCCATGTGCGATGTAAATGGAAAAGAAATACCTGCCCGTAATCGCAAGGCTTTAAGACAGGACTGATAAGTGGGATATTTGATATGGGGGATCAGTGTTTCCCTTTCATCGCTGTGCATTTTCTCAATTAATCGAACTGCTTCCGGCAACAACTTGATACGACAAAGCACACCCGTCTTCTGTCGGTTGAACTTCAACCACAAACTGCCTGCATCATCATGGACAAGATGCTTTTTGCTTAGTTCCATCAAATCACAATAGGCTGCACCGGTATAACAGGCGAAGAGAAACACATCACGAGCAGTTCCCATTTCTTTTTCCAATTCATCAAAGCAGAGTGCCTTCAACTTGTCCAATGCTTCTTTGTCAAGAGCTTTAGGTGCTTTCTTGTCTCCTCGTTCTATATGTACTTTATCAAACAGAAGCGTATCAGCCAACCCCTCACGATAAGCCAACCTGCAGACGGTCTTCAAATCTGCTGCAACTCTGAAAAATGTGCTTTGCTGATGACCGAGTTCGCCAAGACAAAATGCTTGTAATTCGTAGATAAAGTTTTCTGTCAGCTGCGAGAAAGCCAAATCCGAAACATGATACTTCCTCTGAATAAACTCCTGTAACCTTTTCCGAGTGGAATGATAGGTGGACATAGACTCTTCCTTGATGTCTATACCGATATGGCTTTCTTTCTCCTTGATGAGCATATCCAACCTTTCGATGAGCCTGCATCTTGCCTGTACGCTGCCTTGAAACAGTTCCTTTACATCGGTTGCATCAAATGGCTGTCCTTTGGCAATCAACGACTGATAGGCAGATTGAATGGAAAGCAACAGGTTCTCCAACTTGCCGTTAATTTCCACCGCCTCACGGCTCTTGCCGTCCATCCTGCTCTCACGTGAATTCCATAAGTCAGGATTGCAGGAGAGTTTACAACTAAACTGAGCAATGGAACGCTCAATGGTAATACGCCCCATAATCGGAGCTCTCCCCGACTTGTCCAGACCGCTCTTTTTAAGGTAGAGCAACACCTTCATTTTCTCTGTTTTCATACGCTTTAATATTTGTGGGCAAAATTACCCGAATTAAAGCGTTCCTCACTTACGCAGAAAACTGCTGACCGAAGCAACAGCCACACGAGCGAAAATAATTCAGTTACCTAATACTGCACCATCGTTACCTACATCAAAACAAGGTAACACTCTGGTAACTGAACTTCTGCCTAAATCTGCATATTTCTGCCCTTTACAAATAGAGCAGTATTATGCCAATTCGTGTATTTCCTCCTCATTATCAGTTAGTTTACATCAATTTCGATATTTCTTCTTTTTCATTGATTAGTTACATCTCAATTTGGCATATTTTACCGGGTAAGTAAGGCTTACTTACATGGTAATTTGGCATAAATTACGAGGTAAGTAGGCATAAATTACCGGGCAGGATTTGTCAATATTTTTCAACTCGCTGTATGCCAGACGTTTGGCAAACGCCCGTAGAATCGTGTATTTGGGTACACAAGAAACTTTTTTCAGAAAACGGGCTGTTTTTGGCACCTTGGAGAACGTTTTTTTAACATACAGGAACACATGATGTGTTAACAGGTGTAAAGACGGGCAGGCATTTCCCTTTGTGTTTTCTTTTCTTGCCAATACCCATTTCCTTGGCAATAGCATTTTTTAAGACGTAATTTTTCGTGTTCTTGACTTATATCATTAACTTTGTAGGCAATACATTCGTCGCCTTTAGTGATGACATATTGTTTTTACAGTTCTTTTTCAATTAATCATTATTATATATGAAGACCGACATCGAAATTGCACATGAAGTGAAACTGCAACCCATCAACCAAATTGCAGAGAGAATCAACATTCCAACCGTTTCATTGGAACACTACGGAAACTACATAGCAAAAGTGCCCTACACGCTGATCGACGAGGAAAAGGTAAAGAAAAGCAACCTGATTCTGGTCACCGCCATCACGCCCGTAAAGGCAGGAATCGGCAAAACCACTGTGAGCGTGGGCTTAGGGCTTGGACTGAACCGTATAGGAAAACGGGCGGTGGTGGCTCTGCGCGAACCCAGCATGGGTCCCTGTTTTGGCATGAAAGGCGGCGCTGCCGGCGGCGGCTATGCCCAGGTGCTGCCAATGGAGAAGATCAACCTGCATTTCACGGGCGACTTCCACGCCGTCACCTCGGCCAACAACATGATTTCGGCTTTGCTCGACAATTATGTGTATCAGCACCAGGACGAGGGCTTCGGACTGAAGGAAGTGTATTGGAGACGGGTGCTCGACGTGAACGACCGTTCGCTGCGCGACGTTGTGACGGGCGTAGGCGGTCATGCCAACGGACTGATTGCCGAGAACGGCTTTGACATCACCCCGGCATCTGAAATCATGGCGATATTCTGCCTGGCGAAAGACGAGGATGACTTGCGCCACAGGATAGAGAACATACTTTTGGGAACGACGCTCGACGGCAAGCCGTTCCGTGTGAAGGACATGGGCGTAGCTGGTGCCATCACCGCCATTCTGCACGACAGCATACACCCCAACTTGGTGCAGACCACCGAAAACACACCGGCATTTATCCACGGAGGCCCGTTCGCCAACATCGCACACGGCTGCAACAGCGTGATTGCCACCAAGGCAGCCATGACCTTCGGCGAATATGCCATTACGGAAGCCGGCTTCGGTGCCGACCTCGGTGCAGAGAAGTTCTTCGACATCAAGTGTCGCCGTGCGGGTCTGCAACCCAAACTCTCGGTATTGGTGGTTACCACTCAGGCATTGAAGTTGCACGGTGGAGTGGACCAGAAGGAGATTTCATCGCCCAATGCCGAAGCGCTGATGGCGGGTATCCCCAATATGGACAAGCACATCGAGAACCTGAAGAAATTCGGACAGACGGTGGTAGTCTGCCTCAACAGGTTCGGTTTTGACACCGACGACGAACTGGAACTGGTGCGCAAGCACTGCGAGGAACAGGGTGTGGGCTTTGCCGTCAACACCGCCTTTGGCGAAGGCGGCGAAGGTGCGGAGGAAATCGCACGATTAGTGGTAAAGACCATCGAGGAGAATCCTTCCAAACCGTTGCAGTTCATGTATGACGAGAACGAATCCACCTTGGA
This sequence comes from Prevotella sp., assembly GCA_022773395.1. Lineage (GTDB taxonomy): Bacteria > Bacteroidota > Bacteroidia > Bacteroidales > Bacteroidaceae > Prevotella. The sequence continues at coordinate 38,841 of JALFBL010000046.1, read as the reverse complement.
GAAGGTGGAAAAGGTGGCAAAGGAAATCTACGGTGCCGACTATGTGGATGTGAAGCCCGCCGCCCGCCGCAAGTTGAAGCGCATCGAGGAAATGGGCTATCAGCATCTGCCTGTGTGCATCGCCAAGACGCAGTATTCGTTCTCCGACGATGCCAAATGGTATGGAGTGCCCAAGGATTTCAAAATCACCATCCGCGACTTCGTCATCAACGCCGGTGCGGAAATGATTGTGGCAGTAGCTGGCGAAATCATGCGTATGCCGGGATTGCCCAAGAGTCCGCAGGCAGAAAGAATCGACATTGTTGACGGACAGATTTTCGGTCTGTCGTAACACCAACGATACAACACAGGCTTCGGGCGTGGTTCGCACAAACTACTACCCGGAGTTATTCTTAAACTTTTCATTTCAACAACCAAAACATGAAATTATTCAAATTATTGCTGCTGCCAGCCCTGTTCTGCCTGAACGTGCATCCGTCGGCAGCCAAGAACGGCAAGCACACTTTCGCCATTCAGAACGGTAACTTTCTTTATGACGGAAAACCAACACAGATCCACTCGGGAGAATTGCACTATGCACGCATACCGGCTCCCTATTGGCGCCACCGCATGCAGATGATGAAGGCCATGGGACTGAACGCCGTGGCTACATACGTGTTCTGGAACCATCATGAGGTGGCTCCCGGGAAATGGGACTGGAAAACGGGCAACCGAAATCTTGCCGAATTTGTGAAGACCGCCGCAGACGAGGGACTGATGGTGATTCTCCGTCCCGGCCCTTACTGCTGTGCAGAATGGGACTTTGGCGGCTATCCCTGGTGGCTGCAAAAGGCGGAAGGACTGGTCATCCGCACCGACAACAAGCCTTTCCTCGACTCCTGCCGCGTATATATCAACCAATTGGCCGGTCAGGTGAAAAACCTGCAAGTGACCAAGGGCGGGCCTATCGTGATGGTGCAGGCAGAAAACGAGTTCGGCTCGTATGTGTCGCAACGCAAGGACATTCCGCTGGAAACCCACAAGCGCTACAGTGCAGCCATCCGCCAGCAGTTAATTGACGCCGGCTTCGACGTTCCCATGTTCACATCAGACGGCAGTTGGCTGTTCAAGGGCGGTGCCATCGAGGGAGCACTGCCCACCGCCAACGGCGAGGACAACGTGGAGAAACTGAAAAAGGTGGTTGACGAATATCATGGGGGCAAAGGCCCTTACATGGTGGCCGAGTTCTACCCAGGATGGCTGGATCACTGGAACGAGCCGTTCCCCAAGATCAGCACCGAATCGGTGGTGAAACAAACCAAGAAATATCTCGATGCCGGCGTTAGCTTCAACTATTATATGGTGCATGGCGGAACCAATTTCGGGTTCACTTCCGGTGCCAACTACAGCAACGACAAGAACATTCAGCCCGACATGACGAGCTACGACTACGATGCACCCATCAGCGAGGCAGGATGGAACACGGAAAAATACGATGCCATCCGCACGCTGATGAAGGAGAACGTGAAATATAAGATTCCGGCCGTGCCAGAACGCATTCCCGTGATTTCCATTCCGCACATCCAACTCAGCAAGACTGCCGACGTGTTTGCGATGGTGGAAGGCATGAAAGCCGTGGAGAGCGATGACTTGAAAACCTTTGAGGACCTGGACCAAGGACAGGGTTATGTGCTGTACCGTCGCCATTTCAACCAGCCCATAGGCGGCATGATGCGCGTGCCGGGCATTGCCGACTATGGAATTGTTTATGTGAACGGTGAAAAGGTGGGCGAACTGAACCGGGTGACCGGTGCGGACAGCATGGAAATCAACGTCCCGTTCAACGGTGTGCTCGACATTCTCGTTGAAAACATGGGACGCATCAACTATGGGGCGCGCATCACGCAGAACCACAAGGGAATCATCCAGCCCGTCACCATCGACGGCAACGAAATCACCGGCAACTGGAAAATGTATCAACTGCCCATGGACGAAATGCCGGATATGGCAAAGCTGAAGAACGGCTACCGGAAAGGGATGCCCGTGCTGTACGGTGGAACATTTGAAGTGGCTTCGCCCGGCGACACATTTCTCGACATGGAGAAATGGGGCAAGGGCATTGTCTTTGTGAATGGCATTAACCTGGGCCGTTACTGGAAGGTAGGGCCGCAGCAGACACTCTATCTCCCCGGCTGTTTCTTGAAGAAAGGCAAGAACGAAATCGTGGTTTTCGAGCAGCAGAACAACGAGAAGAAAACGGAGATGGCCGGTGTGACCACTCCTGTATTGGACAAGTTGGTGAAATAAAAAGGAAACTCTGATGGGGCAACACCCCCGTTTCTCTTGAAAAAAGCCTCATCCATAGAGAGGCTGCTGATATAAAACGGAAAATCCCCTTTGATACTGTCGGGTGTCAAAGGGGATTTTTCTGTTATTTCTGTTTGATGTTTCGGGGATGGTGCTGCAAAATTTCCTCGCGCAGGGTATGTGTATCCACATGCGTGTAAATCTCGGTGGTGCCGATACTTTCGTGTCCCAGCATGGCCTGGATGGCGCGCAGGTCGGCCCCACCCTCCAATAGAGCCGTGGCAAAGGAGTGACGAAGGGTGTGGGGGCTGACGGTCTTTTGGATGCCAGCCTCTGCAGCCAGCCGTTTTACCATGATGAGAATCATAGTGCGGGTGAGGTGGGCACCGCGGCGGTTGAGGAACACATAGTCCTCCTCGCCATCCTTTATGTTCGCCATGTTTCTGCGGTCGATGAACCAAAAGCCCAATTCCCTGATGGCTTTGGGCGAGATGGGCACAAGGCGTTCTTTCCGTCCCTTGCCCTCCACACGCACAAAACCTTCTTCTAAATAAAGACTGGAAAGTTTCAGGTTCACCAACTCACTCACACGCAGTCCGCAGGAGAACAGCACTTCAATAATCGCCCTGTTGCGGTGCCCTTCCCATTTCGACAGGTCAATGGCACTTTCCAGGCGGTCCACCTCCTCTGTACTGAGCACTTCGGGCAAGTGCTCGCCTGTCTGTGGCGACTCCAACAGTTCCGAGGGGTCGTTGTCCATGCGCCTGTCAAGAAAAAGAAAACGGTAGAATGCCCGCACGCCGCTCAATATACGGCATTGTGAGCGTGCCCCAATACCGATGTCGTGGAGCGAAGCGGCGAAGTGCTGAAGATTTTCCAGCCTCACCGCATCGGGTGCCACCTGCTCCCCCCGAAGATAATCGAGAAGCTTCTGCAAGTCGCGCATGTAAGCGTCCAGGGTATTTTCCGTGAAGTTGCGTTCCAGTTTCAAATATCGCCGGTATGCCCTCACCACCCCCTGGTTTTCCAGTCCCCGTTCGTCTTCTTTCTGTCTCCCTTTATTCTCGTCCATCCGTAAATCCAACAAGCAAATGCAAATCTACTCAAAATATTCGTAAAAACCATTCTCTTGTTATTCTAAATTTAGCCGATTCCATTCTTTATTGCCTTTTCCGGATTCGTCAAGGATAAAAGAATACCTGCAATTGCTTTTGATTATCAAAGTATTTTATGTAAATTTGCATAAGATAAGTTGCACTCGGCAAAATGAAAGCAAGCTTTCCTTGCGCTCGTTGACATTATCTCTGGAAAAGACTCGGAAATTATGTTCCTCAACAGATTATATCCATTACCGCTGAAAACAAACAGGCTGAAAGATTGCCTGATGGCCAGTTTGATTGTGTTCGCCCTATTGTTTTTCCTGCAACCGTTCGGGTTCAATACCTACGGGGGGAACAAACTGTTGGTGTCTGCCGTGTTCGGGATAATCACCTTCACATGCCAAGCCTTTTTTGAATATGTGGTGATTGACCTATTGACAAGGCACATCAAACGGTGGACAATTCTCGTACATGCCCTTACAATCATCACGATGGTTCTGTTTATAGGAGTGTGCAATTTTCTTTATTTCGCGTATATCAGTGGAGCACCGCTCCGCTTCAAATATCTGATGGGCTTCATCTATTCGGCATTCGCCTTTGGCGCAATCATCACTTCGGCATTGATGGCATGGAACTACAATGTTTACCTGCGCAACAAGATGGAGGAACTGCTGGACAAGAACACGGAGGAACAGAAAGACATCGTGGTTGCCATCCATGACCAAACCGTGAGGGGAAAGGATCTGGAGATAAAACTGAACGACTTTTTGTATGCCGAGGCACAGAAGAACAATGTAAGGGTGTGCTACATGAAGGACGGGGAAGCGGAAAGCAAGGAAATTCGTTCCACGCTGACCTCCATTCTCAATGATTTGCCATACAAGAACGTGTTTCAATGCCACCGCTCGTTTCTGGTTAACGTGAACAACATTACGGCAGCAAAAGGAAATTCAAACGGATACCAACTCCAAGTGGGCAACTGCAAGGAAAGCATTCCCGTTTCGCGCACCTACGTTCCCAAACTCAAGGCGTTTATCGGTTGACAAATGCAGGAAATGCCTTAGTGATTCGTCCCAAAATATAGCATTTCATCGGCTTCCTTAGCCGAATGTACCACTTTTTGGCTGTCTGTCCCCAATATTTGGAAAAGACGGATTTCGTATATAACTTTGCTCTTGAAAGTTTTAAAACAGCATGGTGTATATGAAACAGGTTTGCTTATTCTTTTTGATGGTTTTGCTTCCCCATTTCGAAGCAGCGGCACAAAACACGGTGAGCGGACGCGTGACCGACGGCAAGGCTCCGCTCACGGGTGCGAACATCTTTATATATGGTACGATTGAAGGGACAACGGCCGATTCAGCCGGACATTTCTGTTTCTATACAAACAGAAAAGGAAAGGTGACACTGATGATGACTTGTATCGGTTACGAAACAGACAGTCTGACTGCCAATGCGGAAAACATGAAAGGACTGAACATCGTGATGCGTCCAAAATCCCTGAGCATAGATGAGGTGACGGTCACAGCCAGTGCGTTCCATTTCGGGAAAAGCGAGAATTTCAAGACAATGGGCGCACTTGACATTGTACTGGCGGGAAACTCATGCGGCGACATCTATGCCGCCCTGCAATCGCTGCCAGGAACGCAAAAGGTGGGCGAAAACGGCAAACTGTATGTGCGTGGCGGAGAGAGCGATGAATGTCAGACATTTGTCAACGGTATGCACGTGCTGATGCCCTACACCGCAACGGCAGGAAACACAGCGGTGCGAGGGCGTTTCTCTCCTTTTCTTTTCAAAGGCATCAACTTTTCTCTGGGCGGTTACAACGGGGAATACGGACAGGCACTCTCATCTGTCTTGCCTATGGAGACCACCGATGCAGCTGCCAGCGACAAGCTCGGATTCAGCGTTTCTCCTTTGGACTGGAACCTGGGCGGAACAAAATCACTGCACGGAAGTTCGCTGTCGTTCAACGCCAGCTATTCGGATATGGGACTATATAATAAGGTGTTTCCCGACCGCCTGGACTGGACAAGTCCCTATCGTCAACTGTCGGGTGAGGCACAATACAAAAGAGAAGTGAACACCATTGGCATGTTCAAATCATACATCGGTTATGACCGCACCACTTTCGCACAGTGCATGGACAACAGAGAAATGTTGTTCAACGAGCACAACTTTTACGCCAATGCCACTTATAAATGGACGGCAGCCCATGGGTGCTCATTCTTTGCAGGTATCGCCAACTCTGCCGTTTTCAACAAGATAGACGGTGCAAAGACGCGCAACGACCACTATGACAACATCCGAAACGAGATTCATCTGAAAGCCTGTATGAACAAGTCGATGTCCTCTGCCTTCAAGATTTCCACGGGTATGGAAGATTATGTCCGCCACTCGCGCATGGAATACGAAACATCACAAGACCTGTCCCACCATTATACCTTGGATTATCATGTCTTTGCCGCTTTTGCCAATGCACAGCTCCGGATGGCACGCCACCTTTACATGAATCTCTCGGCAAGAATGGAGAATGCGGGTTATGCGGACAATTGGAACGTAATGCCCCGCACCGCGTTCAGCTTTATTCCCAACCACCACCTGCAGTTCACTGCCTCGTGGGGAAGATACAGCCAAACGGCCAAGGATGATGATATTGCCCTCAGCGGAAAACAGATGCACCAAAGCTTTGCCGACCATGCCATCATCGGTTTGCAATACAACCATCAGCAAACACTCTTGCGCATAGAGGCGTACGACAAGCAATACCGCCATCTGCCTTTGTTGGAAAACGGAAAATACACCGCCAACGGTTATGGACACAGCAGGGGACTGGACGTTTATGTGGAAAACACTTCGCTCATCAGCCGTGTGGACATGACACTGGCCTACTCGTACAACGATTCCAAGCGGTTGTATTTGGACTTTGAAGAGCCAAGGACTCCCCATTATGCCACCAAGCACAATCTGCGGATGACGGCAAAATACAGCATCGACAAGTTGAAAACCATTGTGGGAATGGCTTGCTCTTTTGCCAGCGGCCGCCCCTACCACTTGATCGCACCCACGACCGAAAAAAGAAACGTCAGCAATGGTTTCACTCCTTCGTACCATAGTCTTGACGCTAATCTCACGTTCCTTGTCCATCCCAAAATGATTGTCTATGCCTCTATGAACAATATCCTGGGACGGAAGAACATCTTCGGTTACCGCTATGCTGCCGACGGCACGACCCGAATGCCCGTCACATCCTCGCGCAACCGTTTCTTTTATATCGTAATTCTTGTTTCACTTAAAAATAATAAAGCTTATGACATCTCGAATTTTTAAACTCATCGTCTTGGCGCTGCTGATGGTGCCAAACACCCTCCGTGCGCAGAAATCGCAAATGACAAGTCTTATCAAACAGTCGCTTGACAAACTGCAAGCCCCCTCCCGGCAGAACATTCTCAATTGCGTGGCTGAGTTGAAACGCATCGACGCAATGTTCCCCGACAGCGTGCCGCCCAAGTACAACATCGCCCTGCAAAGTCTCAGCTATGCCATTCAATATCCGGCCGACAAGCAAACGGAAGACATGATGAAAGAGGCGGAGGAGAGCATCAACAAGATGGAAAAGATGAAGGGTGCAGACCTTTCCGACATCTACACCTTCCGTGGATTCTACTACATGGTGCGCATTGTACAAAACCCTGCCATGAACGGGGCGAGATACTACCGTGACGTGATAGAGTTCTACCAGAAAGCACTCTCCATCAACCCCAACAACACCCTCGCAAAACAATTGCGGCAACAGTTTCAAGAGGGTATGAAACAGGCAATGAAAAGATAATCAGCGTTTCGCCCCCATAATGATGGTAAAATCATGAAATCCTCCCAAAAATCCTAATAAATAAGTATTGTAACATTCAAAACATCCTCCTATCTTTGCAACCAAATAAGTTAATTTTTTGTCAAAATATGAAAAATTTTAAGAATTTAGCATTGCCGGTATTGGCATTTTTGGTTATGGGGCTTACTTCATGCAGCAGCGATGAAGACATTACTCGCTATAGTGCAAATACCCTTGAAAACACAGAGTTGATGAATATATTGAAGTCGAAAGGTTATCGGTTTGACAAAGACGGAAAGTTGGAACTCAACGACTTGGCGAACAACACCACTTCGCTTGACCTCAGCGGCACTAACCTAAAAGACCTCAGCGGCCTTGACATCCTTCCTAATCTGAAGGAGGTGAATCTCTCCAATAACGGATATAAGATGGAGTTCAATTTCTCCCAATTGCCAGCACAGATTACTGGAGTAGATTTGACAGGCAACGAAGTTTATGAGTTCAAGGGATTGACAAAAGAGGATGCAGACGGTAATATTACGATTTTGCACAATCTCAAAAAACTTTATTTACCAAATAGTGCAAAATATAACGAGGACGAAATTGTTTCCTTTTATAGAACAGCAAAAGAGGTTGATATGCAAATGTGTGATGAAAAAGGTACTTTACAGAAGTATAATACCATACGCACCATTCCAAATGCAGAACTTCGTGAAAGCTTGAAATCAATGTACTCAAATCTTTTTGTTAAAGATGAAGCAGGCAATGACGTGATTGATATTTCAAAACGCCTTGTAAGTCCAGAGCAAAAAGTTCAATCTTTGCTGATATTTCCATTCCCTGATGATTTGGATGGCATTCAATATATATTGCATAATAAAGGGTACGAGGGTACAGCTGTATCTTTTTCTCCTTCTGAAAAAGGAAATTATACCACAATGCCTTACTTGAGAATACCCAAGAGTGTGCAAATGTTTGTGTCAGACCGCATAAACACACCCAATGGCATTATTTTTGATGATGCCGTAAATCTCCGAGTGTTGGGTATCTATGAAAATTCAGATATAAAGGAGATTGATTTTTCTACTTCTAAGGCTTTTGGTCAAAGAGGAATAGTAAAAGACATGCTCGGATTTGAGTTTTCATGGCTTGGCGTAGAATGTTGCGATAAACTCGAAAAAATAACGATGCCTGAGAAAGCGAAGTATGCCAATCAGATAGGATTGCTATCTTTGAAAAGCCTTAATGAAATAAATCTAAGCGGAATAGAAGGGGTATGTAACCTTAGCCTTATTTATTTGCCTAAATGCAAGATTGCCTATCCTAACCTTAAAACATTCTTAAATGGAGAGGATGTCGATATGGAAAAAGGAAAGACAGTGTTCTCCACAACAAAAGATGTCTATGACAACACCAATGGTGCTGCATTTGTGGAAAAATATCGTAAAAACCTTCGTAATGGCTATGGTATAAGATACAACAACGACTTCAATACCGAGTTTATACCGATATTCGATTGGACGAAATAAATATTATGAATCTAATATTTATTATTAATTTTAAATTTGCTAAAATGAAAAAAATATTATTATTTATTGCACTCGTCGCAATGTGTGCAGGAACGGCAAACGCTACAGTGAATAATTTTGGAGGGACACCTTTCTTCGCAAGCGACGCTACCTCTATCGCAGGAGAATATTCAGGAAAGATTACTTATGCTGATATGAATGGCAAGGATGTTACTCATAAATTCAACAAAACACTGACATTTGGGATTGTTGACAAAGGAAATGGTCTGTATGCTATACATGCCTACTTGGACTTTTGGGGTGGTCCTGCCCATCATATTATCGACTTCAGACAGGAATTAACAACCTTTACTCTCGATAATAACGGAAATATCCAAAATGGCCAAGGTACAGGACATATATCTGTTGTGGTCTTGAAAATTCCTTTTATGAACAATGATTTCAATGTTCTACCTTTGACAGGTTCTATTGTAAACGGGCACCTTAATTTGCACATGGTTTGCAATGTGATCGGTAAGAATTACACGGCAACCTTTGATTTTAGTGGCGACAAATGATACGACCAAACATAACGTTACTTAAACATACCCCAGCAAAAATATTCTTGCTGGGTTCTATTGCGTTGTTTACCTGTTCTCTGTTTTCGTCATGTAGTGGCGATGAGGAAAATGGGAAAAATCCCATAGAGAGTAATCTTATCCTTAAGGCAAAGGAGATTTTGAAAGATAGTATCGTAGTTCGTTCTAAGGCTATGATGGGACCTGTTGACAAGACGCTTCTCCCTGAAGGGTGTCCTTTGAAATATCATTTCTCATGGGACTTGAAGTCGGAGACTCCCCTGAACATCAAACTCAAAAATTTCTCTGTGGGCAATATGCCCGTACAAGTGTGGTTTAACATCTATTGCAGACTTATTCCACTTAACTCGTGGGAGAAGGATGAATACAAAGGCGATGGCTGGATAAAGTTTACTGGTGTGAACGGTGATGTAACATATACTCCAAACCAGCATGACGTAAACGATGAATATACTGACGGTAAAGGCGGAGCAGGAACTGTTATAGGTTATCTGAACGTAAACACCAAGCAGATAGAATTCTCCACCAACTTCAATGTTATGTTGATGCAGAGTTTTGTTTTTCTACAAACCATCGACTATTCAAAAATGGACACCTATGAGGCAGACTTGGCCAAATATGAGGAGGATTTAAAAGCCTATAAGAAAGAACATGGATTATAAGACACGCATATACCGTGCGAGCCCCGTCCAGATAATATGAATACTTCATACGGACATCTCTGCATAAAAGGAGCATCTTCTCATTATGTAGAAAGTTATGCTTTTTCCGGAAAGAGCATAACTTTTATTTATATGAAGTGTTGCTTTTGCAGGCTGTCGGTTTAGGGTCTTAAAAAGAGTGATAGTGAAAACAAGAACCATACATATATCGTTTGTCCTTGTGTTGACAGGTTTGGGCACAATGCCAGTCTCGGCACAGGATAAGCAGGAAACAAAGTCAGATACTACGAAGACCGTGCGGCTGGATGATGTGGTGGTTACAGGGTCGAGGTCGGCACGTCCCGTGAAACTGTCGCCCATCACCACTCGGGTGCTCAGCGGAAAGGGACTGGTAGAGAGCGGTTACTCCGATTTCCAGCAGGCTCTGCAGCATGAGACACCGGGACTGAGCATACAGAAAGTTACGTTCGGAAGCGAGATCAACCTCGACGGTTTGGATGCCCGTCATGTGCTGTTTCTTACCGACGGCGAGCGAATGACGGGCGACATGGCAGGCAACCTTGATTACGAGCGTTTCAACCTGCACGCCATCGACCGCGTGGAAATCGTCAAGGGAGCCAGCAGTACGCTCTATGGCAGCCGTGCTTCCGGAGCGGTCATCAATATCATTACCAAGAAAACCAGCGAGCCTTTTGCTTTGGATGCCGGTGTGCGCTGGGGACAGATGAACGAGCGCAACTTCAGGAATCCCAAGAAGAAAGATTTTATCTATATGTTCGAGAAGAATGCCGACCGCCCCAATCTGCAAGGGTGGCTATCGGCAGGATTCAGGAAAGGAGCATTTACCTCACAGAGCGACGTGTGGTACAGCGAGAGCGATGCCTTCTATCTGTATCAGGCTGAAAACGATCGCAAGGTCTATACGAAAGAGGCCAATCCTTTCTTGGAAAAGGACATCATCCTGGAAAGCAGTTTCCCCCGTCCGCCCATGGGTATAGAGGGACGTGAGCATATCATTGCCTCGCAAAAACTCTATTTCGAACCCTCAAAGAATTTCAAGGCGCAGGCATACGGCTCAATGTTCTTCATCAACCAATACGATTTGGTGCAGGACCTTGTGCTGACACAGGGACGCGACTATACATGGGGGGCAAAAATGAGTTACACGCAGAACGACTGGTTTACGCTTACAGCAAGCATACACGGCGATTATTACGACCGCTTCAAACGCCATGAACGCCGTGATGAACGCAAACCCGTGTATCACTCTCGCATCTTCCAGCCACGCCTGACACTTAGCAGCAGCTATTTCCATGGGCATGCGCTCATTATGGGAATAGAATATTGCGGCGACCAACTGACGAGCGACCGCTTTGTAAACCACAAAATGACATCACGCACGCTGAAGGAAACCGAGTTTTACGTGCAGGACGATTGGACGGCAAACAGCCATTGGATGCTCTCTGCTGGTGTGCGCACCAATTTCTCCGAAGCATTCGGATTTATGTACATGCCCAAAATTGCTGCAAAATACTCACCCGACAACCGCTGGGCAATACGTGCCAACTACTCTATGGGCTACCGCTCTCCGAGTATCAAGGAACTATTCTTCAACTGGGATCACTTGGGAATGTTCATGATCAAGGGCAACGAGTTCTTGAAACCTGAGAAGAATAACTTCATTTCGGCAGGTGTGGAGTATAGCGACAGCCATTTCTTCTTCAACAGCACGCTCTATGGAAATTTCTACCGGAAAAAGATAGAGGGGATATGGCGCATTTACGATATGCAATATAACTTCGAGTATGCCAATTTGAACCGTCAGACAATAGCAGGCATCGACCTTTTGGGACGCTGGACACCTGTGGGTTGGTTTACCTTGAATGCCTCCTACTCGTATGTAAATGTGAGCAAGGAAAAAGGACTGCGCATCAATACCACGTCGCCCCATGCCGCAACAGCAGGCGTAAAATACAGTCATCGCAAGAAAAACTATCGCCTTGATGCCTATATGAACGCGCAAATCATGGGCGAGAAACAATACGACGTGCAGGATCGTGTGTATGTGGAGAAAGAAGGTAGATCGTATGATGCCTATTTCCGTTGCACGCTGCCTGCTTATGCGCTATGCAACCTGAACGTGGCACAGACCTTCAAGGAGAAAATCCGCCTGTCGGTGGGCATTGACAATATCTTCAATTACAAGCCGAAGACATTGGGGTCGGGATTGACCGCCTTCAGCGTGCCTGCCACAGCCGGGGCAAGGGCATACATACAGTTGGAATTTAAAATAAGATAAAAGATGAAGACAAAAATACTTTCACTACTCCTGTTCCTCTCCCTTTCCATGGTTTCATGCCTGTCGTATGATGCAGAAGAATTTAATGGTAAGATCATGCCACGCGTGGCGAGCTATACTACCGGGGTGACCAATGACTGGATATATTTCAACTTACGTACAGGCGAGATATTCAATCGCACTGCCCCCAATCAGGATATTAGAGAGGGACAACAAAAAGACAGGCTGGACTGGGATATTGCCATCTGCGGCTATCACATTCGCACCAACAGCGGCACAAGTGGCCATGGTAAAGGCGGTGCCATAGACCTTGGATTTGGCGACTATGACCATTGGCAGAACGTGGAACAACTGCCTCAATCGCAGGAATGGACAGTTGATAACGATACCACTGTAAGAATAACCTATTCGCAAACCGATTGGTACCGCTATGTGAACACTCATGGACTTGACCCTAAGGAGAATCCATGGTTCGACCCCAACAACGGACCGCAACGCACACTCACGAGTGCAAACCCACTGTTAGAGAAAAATATGTTTCTCTCTGGTCCGCCGATGACCTACACGCCCTCGTACCACGTCTATGCCGTGCGTACCGCTGACGGCGAACGCTATTTCAAATTGCAGATTATCAGTTGGTACAACCAGCATACCGAAATAGATGATACGGGCGGACAAATGAGTTATTATTGTGACGAACTGAAATAAATATTCAAATGGAAAATAAAAGGGAAATCTATATTTGGCGTACCTTCGCCTCGTTTCTCTTGGTACTCTTTGCCATGCCCTTAGGTCATGCACTGATGATATTAATGGAGAAATTCATGGACGAAGGGGCTATGCATATAGCCGGTTTTATGATAGGGGCACTTGGGCTGGTCATGGTAGTGGTCGGTGTCTTTGTAAAGGGCGACACCCGGCAGACATTGTGGGGACTCTTTGGCGGACTGCTGTTCTGGACGGGTTGGGTAGAGTTTCTCTTCCTTTATTATGCCCGTCGCTACGGTGTTCAGCCGGAAATAGAAAACGGAGAGGTGGTAACGAAGCCCGAATACCTCATTATGCCTGCATCATTTGGTTTGTGGATGATGGTGATAACGATGTATGTGTTCAGCACAAAGAATGGCTGCGACTTCATCACGTGGATTCAGAAAGTGTGTTTTCGCAGCAGGCGTAAGGTAATAGCGGCGCAGCCTATGACACGCCATACGAGCATCGTGACGTTTATGGAAGTAAACATGATTCTATGGGGACTGTATCTGCTACTGATGTTCTGCTATGACAAGACTTTCCTTGGCGACCATCATCCCGTAACGTTTCTTGTGGGAGCAGGCTGTCTCGTGGGGTCGGTTTTCATGCTGCGCCGCCAACTGCACATTGCAGCCTGGGGTGCAAACATCCGTATGGCGATTGCCACGGTCATCGTGTTCTGGACTCCCGTTGAGATTCTTGGGCGTATCAACTTTTTCAAAGAATTCTGGGTAGAACCCGAGAAATACGCATGGCAGATGGTGGTTATCCTTATAGTGTTCCTTTCATTGGGTGTTTATCTTTGGCTCAAGGGCAAGCAACGAAAGAGAACCGAACAACGACAAAGGGCATGGGACGAAAAATTTTGATTTGCTGAAGTTGAACCGCTTGAAAAGTCCTGCTACGAACGGGGCGAGATACTACCGTGACATGATAGAGTTCTACCGGAAAGCACCCTCCACCAACCCCAACAAACTCCTGCCAAACAACCGCGGCAACAGTTTCAGGAGGGTATGAAACAGGCAATGGAAAGACAACCGGTAAGCTGTTCCAATTATTTTGTCATTGTGAATAAAATACTGGCAGAATCACAAGAAAATAAAAAGAATGTTGTATATTTGCCATTGAACTAATAATATTCATCAATGAAAAAAAATTACCTTACTATTTCAGAGAACCTGAAAATGATTTTCTGGTGTTGCACGGCAATGATATGCCTCTTGCCGTCGGTTGCCAAAGCACAATCGACAGAACAACCCAATGCTATCCTGACATTTGCCCAAAGCGGAAAAACCGTAAAAATAGGCATTGCCGGTGAAAGTGGCGCCACTTTCAAGGTGGACTGGGGAGATGGAAATCTCGCAGAGTATGAAAAAGGACAGTACATTACCGAAACGCTTAAAGGCGAGACCGTGAAAATTTATTATCCCGGCCTCATGCAGATTGTGGCCAACAATGTGGGGCTGAAGGCCGCAGATTTGACCAATGCCCCTAAAATGGTGCAAATACAAATGAACCAGAACAGCCTGAAAGCACTCGACATCAGCAAGAATCCCGATCTTACAGGCGTGTATGCTTCTGGAAACCAAATCGCTTCTCTGGACGTGAGCAACAACGGAAAAATAAAAGTATTGGATGTAAACACCAACCAGATAGAAGGGACAATAGACTGTTCCGGCATGAATGCACTCTCGAAGGTGGACATTTCCTATAATAAAGTGGAGACACTGATTGTGCCCAAACACGCTGTGGTCAACCAGATTGAATGCAGCGGCAATGTTTTGACTGCACTGGATGTTACCGGTTTAAGCGGAATGACTGAACTGAGTTGCTCGGAAAACCAGATAGAGAAACTCGACCTGACCGGACTCACCTCTTTGGAAAAAATCTATGCCGACCATAACTGGATTGCTTCGATAGACATCTCGCCTTGCAAGGCGCTGAAAACGCTCAACGTAAGTTTCAACCGGTTGTCTTCAATCGAATTGGCAAAAGTACCGACACTGGAAGGTGTATACCTGTACAACAACAACCTGCAAAACCTCGATTTGACAAAAAACGAAAACATAAAATGGCTGAACATTGCCAATAACGAGTTGCAGGCACTCAACACTTCTTCCATGAAAAGCCTGAACTTGCTGTTTGCCGATAACAACCAGATAAAGGACATTGACCTGGCATCCAATACCAAACTGATGCAGCTGAAACTGTCTCACAATCTGCTGAAAGACATCAATGTGTCAACAATGAGTTACTTGAGCTGGTTGAAAGTGGACAACAACCAGTTGTCCACCATCGATGTGGGCAGCAACGCATACCTTTATTGGCTGGAATGCGACAGCAACAAAATCGCTTCCCTCAACTTGGCCAAAAATACCTATCTGCAATGGCTGGCAGCAGAAAACAACAAACTGGAACAGCTGGATCTCTCTGCCAACGGAAATCTGCAGGGACTGACCCTTCAAGGCAATATGATGGAGAAAGAGGCCATTGAGGCTTGCATCGCTCAATTAAAAGACGTTTCGGATGTTACCATCGACAAGAACAACGAACTGTGGGGGAAAAAACTGGACATCAGTTATATGCCTGGTACGAAGGATGTTGATGTGAGTGCCGTTCAGGCAAAAGGATGGATTGTGAGGAATGAGTACGGCACAACCGGCATCACCAACAACCCGAACAGTAATTTTGAAATTTCGCATACCAAGTATTTCGGACTGGACGGACAAGAACTCACCCGATTGTCAACCCAAGACAGCGTGGTCATTGTAAAAGAATATGGCAAAGACGGAACTGTCCGCATTTACAAGCGAATGGCGAGATAACAAAAAGATGAAATTTCTGAAATGCACAGTCCCCCCCATGCAGAGGGGAGCGGTCGGTATCCGTTCTTCACATTGCACATCTTTTTGCACGTGCATTCTGGTAAAGAATAATATTATTTAACCTAAAAAGGGTGCATGGCGTTAAATTTTCAGTCGGATTTTCCACAGGATTCACCCGCAAAATAGAAAAGTGACGGATCATCCGTTGAAAACGGGGCAAAAAATGCGGAGCGATTTTTTTCGGGCGTTTCAGTAATTTATGCCTACTTACATCGCAATTTGGCATATTTTACCATGTAAGTAAGCCTTACTTACATGGTAATTTGGCATAAATTACAAGGTAAGTAGGCATAAATTACCGGACGAGATTTGTCAATATTTTTCAACCCGCTGTATGCCAGGCATTTGGAAAACGTCCGTAGAATCGCGTATTTGGGCGCGCGGAGAACTTTTTCCAGAAAACGGCCGTTTTTCGTGTTAAAGGATTCGGGTGAATTTGTTAATGTTTGTAATATTCCTGCTGTCAAAACCGTTTTGGACATCCGGCATGTGCTTGTTTCACATTTTCTTGTATTGAACCCACCGCTTGACACAGAGTTGTCAAAGTTTTTCGGACGAAGAATATCCTGCCAACTTGTTGTTGTAGTATGCCTTGAAATCCTCCCAACGGTAATAAGGAGCCATGTCGGTTTTGATGGGCAGTGTGGCTTCGTTCTCGTTGAGCAGCACTTTCAGCAGCACATCGCCTCCCTGCTTCTTCCGGAAGAAAATGAACTGGATGTTGGCACCCATCGGGAAGATGCGGTAATTGACCCATCCTTCTTGCTCCAATTTATCCAAATCTTTTATCTGCCGGTCGTAACCATTCAGTCCCAACAGACAGGCAAGAGGCATCACCATTGTTTCGTGGCCGAAACGGAGCGTTGCACCCGGATGCGGCAATGCGATACAACTGTCGGCCTGATGAATGATGTTTTGCAGAAGATTGCGCTGCGAGAAGGGTTGCATGCCCCCATTCAATGGCGACGGGCCGTAATTGATGTACCACCAGGCATTGGTCTGCAGCCAATACTTGTGCAGCTCGTCTTTGGTGAAAAGGTCGTAAAGCGTTATTTTCTTGCGCAGTTCGCTGCTCTGCAAATTGCCCGCCAATTTAAAAAGCACATAGCCCAATTTCTCTGCATCCACTTCATACCTGATGTAGTCGGCATCGTTGAACAACCTGCCCATCACGTCCGAATAGTCTTTATAGTCCTTGCAGAACTTTTCGTAAGTCACTTTTGCCCGTTGGGGCATCTTTTTTTTGTACAACTCAGTGTCCTGCTGGTTCATATAGTACATATCATGGTAACTGGCATCGTGCCTGATGCGCAACTTTGGATTGAGCAGGAGGAACTGCTGCAATTCGTTCTCCATGGACAGAATGCAGCGAATCACCACCGTACTCTTGGCATCGATGCATACATCGCCTTTGAACACTTCGGGAAAACGCTCGTACATTCGTTGGGCAATCTGCTTGTGCTGCTCTGCCCCGAGTTCCGTCAGTTCCCCTGTTCTTCCCCTTGATTCCTCGCGCAGCAATTTCAATCGGCGCAGCACATCCTTCCCCATTTCCGTGAGTCTGTTCTGACGTTCGGCATCGCCCAATGCCTGCAACGGGTAGTTGTAATCGTTCTCGTCGATGAGATAGCGCGAACCATGTCGGCCGTAATGGCTGATGTAGAAAGGCTTGTAACCTTTCGGTGCAGGAGTCATTTTGCCAGTTGGTGCAGGATATGCCAGATAGTTGCTGGCAGAAAGATTAGGGTTTTGTTCTATTTCCTCTTTCGCCTGCTGGGCAACCGCTGTAAGGCCGAAAGCAAAAACCAGGAACAAGAGAAACAGTCTGTTCATCGTCTGAAAATAAATTGCTTTATTCATCACTTTCGTTTCTATATTTATTCAGCGATAAGGAAATCCAACTGCCGTTTTTCAATGTTCGCCTTTGCCACTTGGATTTTGATCGAGTCGCCCAGCTGATATCTATGGTGGTGACGACGGCCGACAAGCATATAGTTGCGCTCGTCAAATTCGTAATAGTCATCATCCAAATCGTGTATTGAAATCATTCCCTCACAGTGGTTTTCGTCAATTTCCGCATAAACACCGTATGAAGTGATACCGCTGATGTGCGCATCATACACATTACCTACTTTGTCCTCCATAAATTCCACCATCTTGTATTTGATGGAATCGCGTTCAGCATTTTGTGCCAACTGCTCCATATCGCTTGAATGTTCGCAAAGTTCCTCATAACGGTCTTTGCTGACACTGCGCCCGCCCTCCTGATAGCGAGTGAGCAACCGGTGAGCCATCGTGTCGGGGTATCGGCGGATGGGCGAGGTGAAATGCGAATAATAATCGAATGCCAATCCGTAGTGGCCGATGTTGAACACGCTGTATTTTGCTTTCATCATGGCCCTCAGCGCCACGTTCTCCACCACGTTCTGCTCACGTTTTCCATTCACATCGTCCATCAGCTTGTTCAACGATTTTGAAATTTCGCCCTTGTTGCCCGTGCTTTTTATTCTATAGCCAAAACGCACGACAAACTGGCGCAGTTTTTCCAGTTTCGTAGGATCTGGCTGGTCATGGATGCGATAGACGAACGTCTTGGCTTTCTGTCCTTTCCCGATTTTTCCAATGCTCTCTGCCACCTGTCGGTTTGCCAAGAGCATGAATTCTTCAATAAGTTTGTTGGCATCTTTCGACTTCTTGTAATAAACGCTGACGGGCTTTCCTTTCTCATCCACATCAAAGTGCAGTTCTTCTCGGTCAAACTTCACGGCACCGTTCTTGAAACGCTTTTTTCTCAATTGTTTTGCCAAAGCGTCCAATGTAATGATTTCGGTTGCCAGTTCACCCCTATAGCCACCTTTCGGTGCAGCAGGAGCCGGTTCGCCAGTCCCTTCTTTCACACCATTGGCCTCGAGGGTGGCCTGCACTTCCTCGTAGGCAAAGCGTCGGTCGCTCTTGATAACGGTATGTACCAATCGCCACGACTTGATGTTGGCTTCGGCATCCAGAACGAATATCACGCTGTAACACAGTTTTTCCTCATTGGGACGCAATGAACAAATATAATTGCAAAGCCGTTCAGGAAGCATTGGAATGGTGCGATCCACCAAGTAAACGCTTGTAGCACGTTTCATTGCTTCCTTGTCTATCACGCTGCCTTCTTTCACATAATGCGAAACGTCGGCAATGTGTACACCCACTTCCCACAACCCTTCGCCGGCACTTCTGATAGACAAGGCATCATCGAAATCCTTGGCATCCTTGGGATCGATAGTGAATGTCATCACATTGCGGAAATCCTCTCGCTTGTCTATTTCTTCCTGTGTAATGGTAGCCTCCAGTCTGTCGGCAGCTTCCTCTACGTTTTTAGGATAGCGGTAAGGCAGTCCGTACTGTGCAAGAATGGCATGCATTTCCGTGGTGTTCTCGCCCGTTTGTCCAAGGATATCCACCACTTCACCCACAATGTTCTTGCTGTCTTTCGAAGGCCATTCAACGATTTTCACAATGGCCTTGTCGTTGTTCTTTCCGCCTTTCAGTTTTCTTTTAGGAATGAACACGTCGTGAACGAAGATACTTCCATCGGAAATCAGGAAGGCGAAGTCTTTTTCCACCTTCAGTTTTCCCACCACCTGATTGTGTGCCCGCTTCACGATTTCTGTCACCATTGCCTCCTTGATATGTTTTTCGCGACGCGCCATGAAAGTCACCTTCACACGGTCGCCGTTCATGGCAAACATCGAATTGCGTTCGGCAATGAACACAGGCTTGTCACTATTGTCGGCAATGAACGAATTTTTTCCATTGGCTTTGCGAATGAATTTTCCCTCTGCCACTTGTCCTTGCAAATTCAGTTTATAGGTAAACTCCGCCACCTTGCTCAGGTAGTCGTCCCATGTCATGTCTTCCAAAATATCTACAGCCATTATCTTCACTTGGTGAGCTGTAATGCGCATTGTCTTGAACAGTTGCTTGAGGGTATATGTCGTATTGGGATTCTGCTGAAAAAAAGTTGACAACAATTCGGTCAACTGTTTTTTGGAATATCGGTTTGACTTGTTTTTTGCCTGGCGTTTCTCTGAAATGCCTTTGGACGTCCTCGACTTTTGATTCTTTCCCATAATGGTATTCGTTATATGTTTATATGATGCAAATATACTAAAATATATACTTCTGCGGCTTTTTGACAGAAAGAAAATTCACTCTTTTGTAAGAAAAGGATTTAAAGTTGGCTTAAATCATTGAAAATTAAGTTTTTTATAGTTATCAAACAATAAAATTCAAACTTGAAAGTCATGAATAAAAACACAACACTATATAATCAGGACTCGGGAGGAACAAGAAAGAAACACAACTGTAAAAAACGAACCAGCCATATATGTTCATAAAACTGTGGAAAACTCTGTGGAAAACCGTTTGAAAAACTATAGGATGTCCACAAGAGCACAAGAAGAATGCACGTTTATGTGCATAACCACAGAGTTATTTCAGCGTTTTGGAAAAGTTTTGCACGTTTTTCATAGGATAAAAGATATAAACTTATTATATTTGCACCAAATAGTATAATTGTTGATAAATGATTTTAAAATCTGATTATCAATGAAATAATATGAACAATAAGTGTGAATGAAATGTGCATTGGTGTTGATAACGGAACCACCAAACATTTTAAGGAGAAGTTATCAACTTTTCAACAGCACATCATACTCATCTATTGTTTTATTTAAAAGAAAAAAGAGAAAGATAATAATGATATGAAGACAAAAACAGAGTGGATGGAAAAAGGCTATGTGGATGAACCCATTGACAAGAACATGGATTTGGCTGCCGAAATTCGTAGGCTTTGCAAGGAAAAAGATGCCATTGTTCTTGCCCACTATTATGTGAAAGGTGAAATACAGAACATAGCCCATTTTATAGGCGACAGTTTGGCACTGGCCCAAAAGGCTGCCAAGACAGAGGCCAGAATCATTGTGATGTGTGGTGTGCATTTTATGGCGGAAACGTGCAAAATATTATGTCCCGACAAATTGGTGCTCTGTCCCGACCTGAATGCGGGATGTTCGCTGGCCGACAGCTGTAGGGCGGAAGACTTGAAAAAATACAAGGAGGAGCATCCGGGCTATAAGGTAGTGAGCTATGTGAACACTACGGCTGCCGTAAAGGCGTTGACCGATGTGGTGGTGACAAGCGGAAATGCCAGAAAAGTGATTGAAAGTTTTGCGCCAGACGAGAAGATAATTTTTGGCCCTGACTATAATTTGGGAAGTTACATCAACACGGTGACGGGCAGAAACATGTTGTTGTGGAATGGTGGTTGTCATGTTCATGAGCGTTTTTCGGTAGATGAAACAGTAAGACTGAAGAAAGAGCATCCTGATGCTGTGGTGCTGGCTCATCCCGAATGTAAAGGGGCAATGTTGGCACTGGCCGATGTGGTGGGTTCTACAGCCGTGATTTTGAAACATTGTGTGGAAAGCGACAGGAAAGAGTTTATCATTGCTACCGAAGCAGGCATATTGCACGAAATTGAGCGGCAATGCAGGGACAAGACATTCTATCCTGTTCCGCCCGAAATCAGTGAAGGAGGTGTGGGCTGCTCTTGCAATGAGTGTCATTACATGAAGATGAACAGCTTGGAGAAACTCTACAATGCGTTGAAATATGAATGGCCGTGTGTTGAAGTGGATGAGAAAATATCGAGAGAGGCGGTGAAATCTATCAACCGCATGCTGGAATTGTCGTAAGAAGGATGAAAAGCATCGGGCGGTTGGTTGGCCTTTATGTTGTGTTGCTGGCGGCCTTTACGGTTTCCATCATTGCCGTGCATGCCATACCTACAAGTATGGTGCGGGAGAATGTGTCGCGTTCTGCAGACATTATTGAAGAAGAGGGCATTTTTAGGAAAATATTAGGTTTTGAATTGTTCAAAATCGACAATATGACCGACTGCATGATGCTCAATATGAATGTGAATGCCGACAGCCGTGAACCTGTGAAATCGGCCATGCTGAACGAGTTTGCCAAAGATTACAGTGGCAGGCAGGGCTATTTCGGCATGGCGAGGGCTACCAAGCATTTGGCGGAAAATGGCAGAGAAAGCATGCCGGAACAGGTTGGCTATGGCAGATATTGGCATGGCTACCAGCTGTTGTTGCGCCCCTTGTTGGTGTTTTTCGACTATGCACAGATAAGAATCATCAATTTTTTTTGTCTGTTTTCGTTGACAGTCCTTGTGTCGGTGATGATGTACAGACGTTACCATTGGGCGTATGCAGCAGGATTGTTGGTTTCGTTGGCAGTCATCAATTTCCCTATCGTTCCCTTTGCCATTCAGTTTTCTACCTGCTTCTACATCGCTTTTCTGTCGATGTTTGCCGTAATGCGTTTTCCTGCATTGACCAAGAATGTGGAGAACAGTTTGATGACTTTTTTTGTCATAGGTGCATTGACCGGTTTTATGGATTTTCTCACCACTCCACAACTCACGCTTGGTTTGCCGTTATTGCTGTGTTTGATTGATCTGAACGATTTCAAGCGTTGGCATTACATTATATGTGTAGGTGTGTCATGGCTTTCGGGCTATGCGCTGCTGTGGGCTTCGAAATGGTTGGTGGCATATCTTCTTACGGGCATCAATATTTTTCAGAGTGCTGTTGATAGCATTGAACTGAGGGTTTCCAACACGGTGGTGGTGGGAGGCAATGCCATTTCGATGGAAGAATTGTATGAAAAAACGAGCAGACAACTGTTCAACATAGTCTCTCCGTCTATTATTCTTGCCGTTTTGGGCATTATCATCATATTGGGCATATTGCACATCGTGTTCCGTTGGAAGGCGAGCCAGCAATATGGTTATCTGCTGCTTGTGGCAGGTATTGTTCCCGTATGGTACATTTTTTTGAAAAATCATTCTCTGCAGCATATTTTCTTTACGTGGAGAGCCTTGTTGCTGAGCATATACAGTGTGCTGCTTTTTGTTTATTTTACCATACAACCTGAAAAAGAAAATGAATAAGATTGCCGTATTGATTCCTTGTTACAACGAAGAAAAAACCATTGGAAAGGTAGTGGCTGATTTTAAGGCGGCACTTCCAGAGGCGGAGATTTATGTGTATGACAACAATTCGACTGATGCAACGGTGCAGAAAGCAGAAGGTGCGGGTGCAACGGTGAGGAAGGAATTGCGACAGGGAAAGGGCAATGTAGTGCGGCAAATGTTTATGGATGTGGATGCCGACTGCTATGTTTTGGTAGATGGAGACGATACCTATCCTGCCTACCAAGCCCGGCAGATGTGTACTAAAATAATGGCTGAGGGTTTTGATATGGTGGTGGGCGACCGTCTTTCTTCTACTTATTTTTCTGAGAACAAGCGTCTGTTCCATGGCAGTGGCAATCGTTGTGTAAGGTATTTGATCAACCATATATTTAAAAGTGATGTCAAGGACATTATGACGGGTTACAGAACGTTTAGCAGAAAATTCGTAAAGTCTGTGCCTATTTTGTCGAAAGGGTTTGAAATAGAGACTGAGATGACCATTTACGCCTTGGACAGGAATTTGAAAATTTGCCAGATTCCCGTAGAATACCGAGACCGTCCGGATGGCAGCGAGAGCAAATTGAACACGTTGAGCGATGGGATGAAAGTGTTGAAAACCATTTTTTGTCTGTATCGCGACTATAAGCCGCTCAAGTTTTTCAGTGTAGTGGCATTGATTGTTTTCCATGTGGCCATTATTATGCTTATGCCTGTTTTCGCCGAATATTTGAAAACAGGATTGGTGCCCCGCTACCCCACTCTCATTGTTTGTGGATTCATGGTTTTGCTCTCGCTTCTTCTTTGGGTGTGTGGTCTCATCTTGGAAGTAATGCTGGCACGCCATCGGCAAATGATGGAAATGATTGACAAAAAGTTCAGAAATGCTTCAAACTTTATCTGAGTTCCGTAAATTGTCTCTTGACCGTTAGTGGAAAAGAGAAGGAAGACCTGCAAGAAGGCGTGTCCATAAAAAAATAGTCACATCCTCTTTTTTATTAGAGGGGGTGACTATTTTTCTTGCAAGTGGAATTGTTCCTATTACATCAAGGTAAATAGGAATGAAATGTGCTTATTTCACGATGACTTTTCTGTTGTTGATAATATAAATGCCTTTGGGCAGATTGCTTGCACTCTTTGCGTTTTTAACAATAAGAGTTCCCGTGACGGTGTATATGTCGAAAACTCCTTCTTTACCGGAGGAAGACAAATTGTCTATTCCGCTGGTACCGGGCATTACTGTAAGTTTGGCGGGAACGTAGTTGAATTGGTAGTTGTCGGAAACGCCGCCACTGACAACAATCCGGTAAGTTCCGGTTTGTGTAAATTCTGTCAGCGTTTCTCCCGAAGCATTCATTACCGTGAAGACAGGAGATTCCGTGAGTTTAATCTCAGTTTCGTTGTTCTGCAAACTATCTACGGTATATGTAAATTCGGGTGTTTCGTTCACTTTGATGGCCAGGTCGTTCGCACGCAAATTGGCAGTTGCCTTTTGCACAATAAGATAACCGTCTTCAAATTCAACTTCCTCTTCTGTAATGCTTCCTCTTTCCACATGTATGACATACTTTCCAACTGGTGAGGCCTTGTCCGCATTGCAACTGAGGATTGGTGTTCCGTTTACATAGTCGCCTTTCACTTGCCATCCGAAAACAGGATTGTTTTCACCATATTTTCTTATATCGTTACGAGCCTTGATAGTAGTTCCAAATTCAACAATATTACTGGCTTTTCCTTCATTGAATGTTTTCCACTGCGATGCCTGGTTGTATTTGTTCTTCATTCCAGCCGGCACATAGAGTTTTGTTCTTTTCTTGTTGATATCTTCGAAGACATTTCTTCCCAGTTCGGGGATGCTTTTTGCATATATTCTGATGGCCTGCAATGAATAGTTGGCGGCGAAGGCCTCGTCACCTATGTATTCAATGTTTTGTGGAATTACAATTTCCTCCATTCTCGAACATCCGGAAAGTCCGTAATGGTGAATTCTTTTTACCTTTTGCTTCAATTTTATTTTTCCTGAAATTCTGGGCATTGCAGCAATCAGTTCTACAGTGTCTTTCGAATAAACCACGTTGTCAACGACAACATAGTCCTTGTCTTTTCCTAAAGGGATATTTACATGATTGAGACCGATAATTCTTCCAAATGCCCCGTCGCCTATCTTGGTTATGCTTTTCGGCAAGTAAAGTTTATTGAGGCATTGGCAATTGTAAAACGCCTTTTCCGGCATTTCATTGTTGCTGGTTGTCAGTTTGCGTTTTCCTTCAATCAGATATGGCTCTCCTCCTTCAACTATTGTTGCATCACTCATGTCAAGCAGCAGCAGTGATGAGCGCACGGCCTGTCCCAGGGAATCTCTCCCCGCAATCTTGCGAAGCAGTTTCAAATCGGTTGAGTTGATGCTTCCTTCTACTTTCAATTCGGAAATCCTGTCTGTGATAGAATCGGGAATCAATGTTCCGAGTGTTCCGGGCGTTTTTACCACAACGGTATCTTTTACCAATTCGCCTATTTCACCTTTGAAACCGATAATCATGTCCTGGTATTTCGAAAATCTGTATCCCATTGGATTGAGCAGTGCGATGTTGTAGTAGCCGTCAGCCTCGCCGTCCCATCCCCAGTTTATCCATACTTTTCCTTCCTTGTCATATCCACACAGAACAAAAGCATGTCCACCGTTGTTCGTATCCACCCCTGTATATAGAATGGCTCTGCGTGCGTTGATTTCGGTAAATACCATGTCCATCCATTCTGCTTCAGAGTATTGGTCGCGTTCTACGTACTGTGTCGTGGAGGGATAGCCGAAATTTCGTTTCAGCCCCTCGCAGGCATTGTATGTGTAGGTTCCAGAACCGTCTGTAGCATACATCATGTCTGCCGCCACACCGCAGTCGAGCATCAGTTTCGCAACAGCTTCTCCTTGGGCAGTAGTATATTTGCCCGCCTCATAGTTGTCAATCATGTCGTCCCACTTGTATGTGCTTTCTTCGTAATTTACAGTGACGGTTTCACGCGACCCGTCGGCCTGCTTTACATTCACCGAATGCGTACCTATACCATGCTTGGGGTATTTGTTGTAGTACATAATCTGAGCCATTGCTGTTGCCACACATCCCGTTACGGTGCGTCCCGTTGATCCGTAGCCCTGCCACTCTCCTCTTCCTGATGTTGTTCCGTAGGGACAAAGATCGTTATAGGGTGATTCTTGTCCCCAGTGAGTTGTTACAAGAGGCCCCATGCTCTCTTCAAACTTTGTAGTGTCCGGTTTCAGTATTTTGTATCTGATTCCGTTTGTCACCATATAATTGATGGCCTCCTCTGCACTTTTCAGATACCACTTGAAATTTTCGTTTCTGCTTTTTCCGCTGTAATCTGAAAAAGAATATCCTATAACGGCCGGCAGCAAGTCGTCGTTTGCAATGATTGCAAATCCTCCTTTTTCATATCCCATGATGGTAAAGGCATTGTTGGATTCAATCGTTTTCGGTTTGTCGGCTTTGAAAAGCCTGCGTGCAGATGATGACTGGTTGAGAACCTGCATGGCGATTGTTCTCATATCGGATTTTGTTCTTGGTGCAGCATTTATATGGACTGCAAAAACACATGCAAGCAATAAGTTGATTGCTAATTGTTTGTTGAAAAGCATAGGTTTATTGTTTTAAAAATTTACGGAAAATAACGGTACGGATATTTCGTGTCTTATATTTTGCAAAGATAATAAAATATCACAAAATCTACATTGTTTTTTTCCAAATTTCCAATGGATAATCCGTCACTTTTCTATTTTCCCGGAAACTCTGCAGAGAGTCCCATCCGAAATTTAACACAATCAACGCTTCTTTTGGGGTTTATGAGAAATCATGAAAAAAGCCGCAACCTTTTTCAGGGTTGCAGCCTTTTCCTTATATTGAAGTCGTGTGACTTCGCTGTGATTCAAACTTTAATTGATGACAAACTTTTTACCGTTAATCAGGTAAACCCCCTTGTCAAGACCTTTCAGCGTCTTTGCACCCTTCATCACTTGCTTGCCGTCAATTGTATAAACATCGTAGATTCCTTCGCCGTTGAGAGAAATGCTATTGATATCGGTTACAATCATCACGTTTACAGGTTCAGATTCTGAGCCGTCGTTATATACAGCAGTGATGCTGTAAGTGTGTTCGCCGTCGCTGCCTGGAGTTGCATCGTTGAAGTTCATATTGGTTGTATTGCCAATGAAAACACCGTCGCGATAAACATTATAGCTTACAGGAGCGTTGCTGGTTTCAAATCTGGCGTCATCGATCATGAAGAGGAAGCTTTGGTCAGCAGCAGTGATGTGGTGAATGGCGAAATATTTGGTTCCTTCAGGAACATCCACTGATATTTCAGTCCATTTACCGGTTTCCATCGTATAAGTATCGCCCACCTTTTGGAAACTGTCTGTTTCTTTATTGGTTGAAGATACCATGAATTCAAAGTTTTCTGTTCCGAAACCGTCACCCTTATAGTTGTTCACCCAAATAGATACAGTCTGGGCTTTGCCTGAGAGTTGCGGGCTGATGAGCCAGTTGTTGCAATCAACATAGTTGGTACCACCTTCGTTAACCTGATAGATAGCCACAGCAGACTTGGTTCCTGAGTGAGGATCCAAACCTTGTCCTTCTTTGAACATGTCGCTCGGTTGCCAGTTGATGAATGCGAACTTCTCGCCCTGGTGAAGATAGTTGCTGTTTTTGGAGAGCGATCCGGCATGACCGTTGTCAGCGTCCACAGTTGTCCAGTTTCCAAATTCGAGTGACCAGGCATCGTACCCTTCAAAGTTGTCTTCTACAATTTCTGTAGCCAATGATGGTGAGTTCCAAGCCAAGTCAACAGAATTGTTGGCACCCTGCTGAGCAGTAGGATTTACAGGTGCAGGCTGTTCTACTATTTCAAGGGCAACAGAAGCCGTTGCTTTGTTGTTGTCCTCATCAAGGTCGTTTGCCATGCTTACTTCAGCCTCGAGGTTGAGTTTTTCTGATTTGTCAATGGTAGAAGTTCTGATGACTACAGGAATTTCCACATTCTGAAGCAGCGAGAGTTCTTGTTCTACTGTCTTTTCGAATACAAGTTTACCATTTGATTTAAGTGTAACCTTGGCATTCTTCATTGTTTCCAGACCCTGGTTGGTCACTCTGAGCGTTACATTGACGTCTTGTCCTTTCTTCACCTTTTCGGGAGCATTCGTCAGGATGATAGAGGCATCGTTTCTGAGCGGATCGGCAATGTTCAGGTTATCTATCAAGAACGGAGTTTCGAGTGCCTCGGCAACCTGAGCGGTGATATTAATCACTGCATATTCTTCGTTTGCCAGTTCTGCAGGCACGTCAATGCTTACACCGTTCCATGTAGTTTCTCCATTATTAACCGGAGCGATTTCCTTTGTCCACAGAGCATCGTCGATTGTTCCATTCTGATGTTGGATGTTGACAGAAAGTGTTACGGGAACTTCTGAACTGTTCAAGTAATTGAACATGATTTTGGGTTTGGCTGCACCTTTCATGCTGATTTTACCCAGAACGAGCGTAGAATAGCCAGGTGTTTTAGGATGGAATATCAAAGCGCCACCGTCATTATCGACAGAGAATTTTCCGGTAATGCCCCATGCCGTTAAATTGCTTGTTGATTTCAGTCCGATGAATTTGTTTTCCAGAGACATGTTCTTGAAACTGTTGTGGTAAGGCAGAGTGTAAGGTGCTCCTACAATCAGTGAGGTCAAACCGTACGAACTTTCTCCTGCAGAGTTCTTTGCAGTCAATGCCCATCCCTTGTATTTCTGGCTACCTGAATTGGTGTCAAATGGATCAATGGTGTATTCGGTTACTCCGTTGGCTGTTTCGCCAATGAGACTGCCCAGTGCACCGTCGTCAGTGATGTCGTATATGCTATAGGTAATTTCTTTTTGAAGAACCACACCGTTGTTCACGCCATTCACGTCGTTCCAGTCCAGTTTTACTGAAGAAATGAAGTCGATAACCGTTGCAGCAGGTGCAGTTGGTGTGTCTATGCCTACAAAAGTTTTGACTATACTCTTGCGACCGCCGTTAAACTCATTGTATGCGATAATCGTATAGATGTTCTCGCCTTGTGCCGCGGTCTCGTCGATGACTGTCATCTCTGTGCCTACTGTCGGATTATCAATCGTTTTCACCAGTCTTGTTCCGCTGGTTATCTCGATTTTGCTCAGTGATTTGAGTGTTTCGCCATTGATGGCCTTATCCGGTGTCTTGAATGTGATGTTGGCTTTCAGCGCACCGGTTGGATCGGGCGTTGCAACCGGGTCGATGACAGCATCGGGAGCTTGTGCTTCCGGAGATTTCACGATGCTGATGTCGTCGATATAGAGGAAAAATTTGTTTGCATCGGAAATGGCATGGAAACCGAAATAGTATTCCCCGTCTTCTGCTACCGTAATTTCTTTTTCAATGGTCTCGAATGTTGTATTCTCCACTTCTGTAGGAGGCACAACTTTGTTGGTCATGGCTTCGGCTGTTGGAGCCTTTCCGTACATCACTTCAATTCTTTCCTTGTTGTCCTTACTTGCCGATTGGGTTCTGCAGCCAATGATGTAGTTCTTGCCGGCTTTCAGTTTTACAGGAGGCGTAATCAGCCAGTCGTCACCCTTGTTTTCTTCACTATATGTGTAACGGAACAAACCGTTGGCAGATACGGTGGAGTAGCTCCATGTGCGGTCATCACCGTTGCTGTCAAGAATGGTGAACACTTTTGCATTTGCCAGGGATTCAAAATCCTCAATGTAAGGAACATCGAATGCATTTCCAAAAACAACGCCGTTCGTGGCCGGCAGATTGCTTGCCTGTGTGGTGTTGATTGCGCGCACTCCATAGGCATAGTTCTTCATTGTTGTTTTGGGAAGGGTTTCTGTAAACATAAGTTCCTTTTGTCCTTTAGCCACCTGTGTGGTGTCGTTACCGGCAAATCGGTAAACGTCGTAGGTAAGTTCACCGAGATAGCCATGGTTCAGTCCGGTTGTCGGTGCCTCCCATGTCACGGTAGCTTTATTGTTTTCGTCGATTGTCAGTTTCAGTTTTGAAACTACGTCGGGTACGTCATATCCGGCATAAGTCACCAGCCTTGCCTTAGGACTTGCACCTTGTTCGTTGCTTGTTGTGGCAACGATGGTTACATTGCCTTCTTTCACGGTGATGCTTTTTGTCACGTTCTCTCCGGCATTTATTTCTCCGGTAGCCACTTCTTCACCGTTTGCAGTGATTGAATAATTGAGTTTTCCGGTAAGGCCTGATCCGTCAAATTTCTTCACAGGTGCCGTGAATGTTACGTTACCCGTAGTGCTTGGTCCTTCAAATTTAACAGCGAGGTCTTCTATCTTTGCTGGAGCACCGTTGGCTGCCTGTGGTTTTGAAATGGTCAATGCTGCAATTGTGGCATCGCCGTAGTCTCCCACCTTTGTTATATGGGCGTCATTGAGGTCAACGGTATATAGTACCGAAGTTCCATTCTTGTCTTTTGATGCCCAGTAGAACTCATTGGTAAGGGGATCGATTTCTCCGCTCTGGGTATAATATTGATTGCTGGCAGTTGTAACTTCGATACCAGTCGAGCCAACCAGTGTTTCTTTTCCGGTGGTACGGTCTATCTGGTAAAGGTTTCCGTCCATTGCCACTCCATAGGCGCGTCCATCGTTCGTAACACCCAGTGCCACATAGTTGCGTTCGCAAGTTCCGATAGAGGTACGTGTCATTGTAGTGTAGTCGATGACACCCCATTCAAGTGATGAAAGGTCGGCTGAGTAGAACTGTCCGAACACTTCGCCCGTCTTGGGGTCGTTGGCTGTTTCTGTAGCGATGACGCTGTAGTCTTCTTGTGGTACGGGTTCCAAAGCCAATTCCCACGATTCTGTGTCAAAGGCATAGTGATATACGAAAATGATTCCCCAACCTACGTAGGAAAGATCCATGTAAACCCCGTGCCACAGGTTGTCCACAAGGCCGCTTCCGCCGTTGAACACTCCTTGTTCGTAAGAAGCCAGTTCTTCAAATTGAATGTTTGGTACTGGATGGAATGCATAAAGACCCAAAAGTTGCTCTGATGCAACATTCGCCCAAAGTGCTTGCTCGGCATTTACCTTGAAAAGGTTTCCATTAAACTTAGGTGTGGGCTTAATTATGGTCCTTTCCTTGCTGAACAATGGATTTTCCGAGATTGTTGGAGCGATTACCTTTAATGCAGGATAAACTTTGCTCACATCAACCTTTTTTACTTTACTTTTTTGCCCCAACAATGGTTTTTCTGGTAAGAAGGGGATTTTCATTTTCGGCCTTACTTGTGCCGATACTGGCAGAATCATCGCAAATGCGAAGAAAAATGCCAAGAAATGGTTAATCTTTTGCCTCATGTTTGTAAGATTTTAATTAAAAAATATAAGTAATAGATTATTGATGTTATTAAAACATTCGCAAATATAGATATTTTTTCTTAATTATCCTATTTTTTTTTAGCATTTTGTTCGTGTTTATTTAAAAGAAATGATATTTTGATACCAATTCCCTGAAATAAGGTGTAACGAAACGAAAAAAGGCCAAAGTAAGGATTGAACTTTCCGACAGCAAGGTCGGTTCTGAACTTACGGGAATGAAGGAATAAAATTTGTGTGGTGTTATGTATCGGTGTGGAATTTTTCGGACATCTGTGCCTGACTCTTGACGGTTGCTTTGTCATGAATGTCTGCGGCATGATGGTCTTCACCGTCGGCCATGTGTGTTTGGTAGTGGACGGAAAAAGCGATTGCAGTGGTTTTGATTTGCAGCAGTATCCCAAACCGATTTTCAATGAGAATCGGTTTGGGATATTTTCTTTTGCTGATAAATTCGCTCCGGCGCTTTATTTTTAGTCATTGGCCGGCATCACTGTGGTTGATGTGCGGCCTGAGAAATCAGCGGGTGATTTTTTTCAATGTTTCCTGGTTGCCGTCCGAATAGATGATGCGGCGGATGCTGACTCCTTTTGTCGGCTGCGAAAGACGTCTTCCGGAAAGGTCGTAGTAGATGGTGGAAACAACAGAGTGGGCGGTGGGGGCGGAAATGCCGGTGGAAGGGTTGTCGCACCAGACGATGTCGGAACGGCGTGTTTCGTTGCCTCCTTTATACACCATTTGGATGCCTACGCGCTGGCAGTTTTCCACAAAAGCATAGCACATTCGTTTGTCGTCCTTGGCAAAGAAATAGTCGCCGTCGGTGAAATCGACAGGCACATCGGTCATATTTTCTTCCAGTCCCGAATAAGTCTCTGCATCGAAAATGTAGGGAGTTTCATCGGTGTTGAAATATACATTATAATATAAGTGTTTGGAAAGAATAGAATTGCCGTCAACATCTTCTTGTTTGATGGTGAAAGTGATGGGCAATCCATCGTTTTCATCATATTCTCCCAATTCTATTTCTGAAGGATTTGCCGGTGTGCGGGCTTCATCGACAAATGGTTTGAACACGGGAATGGCATAGGCGGCCCATGCGTTTGGCACTTCTACACCCTCGTTGATGAGCATGAGTCCTTTTTCCTGGCAGGTCAGCTGCTGCGTGGCTTCATCGTAGTCGAACACCAGCTTGTCTGCCTGTTCTACTGTCATTTTCTGTTGTCCGTCTTCACCTTCTCTAAATCCGTAGGCAGCTGTCTTCATGAACACATAGTTGTTCTCGTCATTGTTCACTCCGATATATTGTGAGAGGAGCACCACCTGGTTGCCTTGCTTTGTGCCCTTTATCCACATGTCTGAATCTTCTTTGCTGTTGAACTCGAAAGGATTCTTAAAATAGAAGTTGTCGCCGTCGAATGCTGCTTGCACAACAGTGGTTTCCATGGTGTTCTTATAGCTGAGATAGTTAAGAGTGTAGGTGGACGTTTCTACATTTTCCGGCAGTTCGGTCTTTGTTTCGTTGAAGGGCTTGATAACGATGTCTGATGTGGCAAATCCTGTAAACTTTCCAGCAGCGTTTGTGAGGGCGATGATGGTGTAAGGAAGTCCTATTTCGGGATCGTCGCCATCCGACTCTTGCTTGAGTACACCGTCTTTGAACGTGAATTTGACATCGCCGACGAAACTTCCGTCATCTTCCATTTCCGGGGCATAGAGAAGGTTGCCGTCAATCTTTTGCAGTGTAAGGCGAGTGGCGTACAGATTGACTTTGTTTCCTTCCGAATCGTAATCCGTGTCTATGGCCTGCGGTGTGTGGAGCACAAACGAATCGCCGTCCTGCGGTTCTATTTTCAGATAAGAGAAAGTGTAGCATCTACCCAATGCGTTGTAGATGTAAAGATTGCCGTCCGCTCCTTTCAGATAGTTGCCTATGGCGCATGTTTGGGGAACATACTTCATTCCGTTCCAATCGGGTATTGTGCAGAATGCAGCCCGTTGCAGGTTTTCCACTTCTTCGCCTTCCGGTTTGTCCTTGATGATTTCATCCGAGACGATGGGGAGTGTGGCTTTCTGCGGTGCAACTCCGTTTTTTTGCGATGCAACGATGGTCATCCGGGATAA
Organism: Prevotella sp.; assembly: GCA_022773395.1. GTDB lineage: Bacteria > Bacteroidota > Bacteroidia > Bacteroidales > Bacteroidaceae > Prevotella. Next base: position 5,341 of record JALFBL010000046.1, on the reverse strand, counting down.
CGTTTGCTGTTGCAGCTGAGTGTTTTGGACGATGCGCAATGGGAGGCAGGCGTTGGTCTGTGCCATTGACGAAATAACGGTTAACACAAAAATGAGTGTAAGGGTAATTTTTTTCATAAATATATTATTTTGGGTTGAATAATGTTTCTCATTTCATATTTTTTGGCTTTTCTTGCCAATCGACCACGGAATGTACTGATAGACGGCCCAGGTGATGGCGGTTTCTACCATGAACACGATGGCAAAGACAAGGAAAAGACGGTAGGGATGACCGCCATATTCAAAGATAAACTTGTTGAAAAGGGCGGTAATGGCCACGGGAACGGCTCCGCAGAAGAAATAATACACCAGGCTGTGGGAGCCTGTATAAGTAAAGATTCTTATTCTGGGAATGTGCTTGCAAAGGGTTATCAGCAGCAAATTGCCCACAATGCTGTCTGCCACAAACATGGGATAGTTGCCCATGTCGTTGGTCATCATATAGTTGTACCACCCATATTGGTATGCTATGTATTTGAGGACAACCAGTATTGCCGACAGCAATGATATATATAAGAGGGTGTACCGGTGTTCAAAACGCTTGAAGAAAGATTCCCTACTGTGGTAGAAATAGCCCAAATAAAGGAAAAATACGGCTGTGAGCGAGTTTTTGAAATGCCAGTAGTTATGGGGAAACAGGTGATGGCGTTCCAATAGTGCCGAAATGACGAGGCACAGTGTAGCGCAGAGTGCCATTGCCCATTGTTTCTTCTTGCTGATGAACAGGATGAGCATGAACAGGAGTTCGGCTCCTGCCAGTGCCACGACAAACCACGAGGCCTTGCCCAAAAGAATGTCTAGGAACACATTGCCCATGGAGCCGTAGTCGCCATAATAAAGGGCTTTGACAGGCTGGAGCACTCCCATGAACAGGAAATAGGGAATCACAATTCCTTTCAGCATGGAGCGTAGTTTGTGGCGAAAGTCGATGTTGCCGGAACGGAAGAAGAAGTAACCGGAAACGACAAAGAACAAAGTCATGCGGTTTTGGCTGAATCCTTTTGGAAATTCGTACCCCATATAATATATTTGCGTGTGCAGGAAAATCACTGCCAGCATGCCAATTCCTCTGATCGTGTCAATCCAAAGTTTGCGTTCCATCTTTGTTTGTCAAGAATGACTGTTCTATTTAATCATGGCGATTTTGCAGACAACTCCCTTGTTTCCTTCGTTGGTGGCCGTATGAACCATGTATATTCCGCTGGCCACTCTACGGCCGTCCTTGTCCTTTCCGTCCCAAGTGAATGCACCTCCTTTGCTCTTTCCCTGTGCCACGAGTACCCCGTTGGAGGTGGTAATCTTTACGTCCGCGTTGTAGGTGAGTCCCACAACGGTAATCACGCCCGTGTAGTCGGGGCGCACCGGATTGGGATAGGCATACACATTGTCGGCCGAAAGTTCTTCGGCTGTTCCGGTGGCATCGCTCATGTAAGAACAAAGGCCTTTGTCGGTTCCGAAGAAAACCTCCCCCTTTGCCGGGTCGATGGCAATCGATTCTATGGTATTGGAAAACAACTGGCTGTTCTCTTTGGTGAAATGTTGCACCTCTTCAATGTTGTTTTCACTGATGAGATAAGCCCCGTTGAAAGATGTTCCAAACCATTTTCGCCCTGCTCCGTCCATGCAGATGCTGGTGATGTCTATGCCGCTCAGCAAGTAGTCGGCATAGTTGGTGCCGTCGTTGCGGGGCACTTTCACTTGCGTGAACGTTTCTCCGCCACTCTCTATTTCGCTTGCCGTGAGCATGAGTGGCCCCAACGTAGTGCCTATCCATATATTTCCTTTGTTGTCTTCCGCCACGCATCTCACACCACCAGAAACAATGTTGATGGTGGTTCCGTCTTGATTGGTGAACCGTTTGTATATCTTTGTTTCGTCCGTCTTTTTGTTGTAGCAGACCAGTGCCGGCATCTGGTGGGCATCGTTGACGAACCAAAGAAGCCCGCGGCTGTCGAAAATGGGATTTCTCAGATTGGCAAACTTGTCGCGCAGTGCAACCATTGCCTTGCTTGTGTGGTCGATCCATTCGCCTTCTTTCGTGCGCTCCACAATCATTCTGTCCACCCAGCTGTTCAATATCCACAAGTTCCCCTCCTTGTCGTATTTCACGCCCGTTGACATGACATAGAAATAATTGCCTTCCAACACCGTTTGGAGCATGCTGTTGTCGAATGTCCAGTTGCTGGTGAACTGTCCCTTTGAAAACTCAAAGACACCGGCATGGGCATTTCCCGCCACTACATGGTCGCTGTTCAGAGGATTTACATCGAGCGACATGATGTCCGTATATCGGTTCAAGGCATAATGAGTCACCTTTTCGAGGTGGTCTTGATAGATGGTCCAAATGTTGTCTTTCAGCACCTGTATGGTTCCCGGTCTTTCCAGCCATAGGCCGTTTGTCTTTCCTCCGCCGGCGGTATAGAGTTGCCCGTTGATGTGGTTCATGAAGAAGAAATGGTTGTATTCTGGTCCGTCGGGACGGATATCGGCCAGAAGGATATTTCTGCTGCCGTCTTCCTGAAGGGTGTAGCACTGCATTTTTCCGTCTTTTTGGTTGCTCCAACAGCACCGGTTTGTCTGGTCGTAAGCCACATATTCGTCATAGCCGTTGGCATTGCTCTTCACAATGTCGTTTTCGTCGTTGAAAGACACATCGTGGGCAGTGGCATGCCAGTTGTTTCTGTCCAGCAGATTCTGCGACATGTCGGCCGCAAGAATGTTACCCTCGGTTTTGGCATAGATGGTTCCCCCTTTGATGATACAGTCCAGTACATTCTGGTTCAGCATGTAGGTATTGCTGATTTCGCCGTCTTTCACATTGATTTTCACAATGCCGAAGCCTGTCGAAAGATAAGCATACACCCCGTTGATATACAGGTTGTTCACGGTCTTGTCTTCGGTCATCGACTTGTTGAAATATTCTGAAATGTTGACAACATTTCCCTCGCGGTCGAGCAAGTCAATATTATTGTTTTCGTAAACGATGACCAGCCGTTTGGCATTGCTGCACCAGGCGATGTGCCTGATGCCCGTATCGCTCATGCCCACGGTGGTGTTGTGCGCCGTGATGCTTTTGTCGTTGACGTTGTAGGAATAAAGGTTTTGCGAGCTCAGCACGAATATCACGTTGCCTGCCGGTTCAATGTCGGTAATCGACTGGTAGGCGAGATAAGCGTTCCATTGCCCTGTAGCCGCTGCCTGAAGACAGAGCACGGCGGCAGAAAATATGGCGGTGATGATGGTTTTCCTCATTTTTTATCGTTGTACATAAGGTTTACGTAATACAAAACTTTATATACATTAAACAGAAAAACGCTCGGATTATTGCCGAACAGATTGTGCTTTATTGCTTTTCTGAAGAGTCGGTAGAAAAAATGGACAAGTGACAACATTTGCATTTTTTCTATTTTCTGCAGGTTGTCCAGCAGTTTTGAATATCCTCTGAGTTCGTTTCTGAACTGGTGGAGCGTGCGCAAAGCCTCTTCGTTTTTCTTCAGAAAATCGGCATTGCATTCAAAATCATCGATCAGTACGGGATTGTTGATGTGGGTGATGCCGATGTTGTTCTCGCAGAGTTCCTTTCCGAAAATCACGTCCTCATAACCGTAGTGCCGCACATTCTCCTCAAACGGGTGTGCCAGGATAATGTCCTTGTGTACCACGAAATTGGTGGTGCGAAACTCCTTGTGGCTGTTTTTCCGCCGGTTCTCCATTGTATGGGCAGGCTCGCACTTTTTCTCGTATCGGTAACGAAGGTTGTCGAACCACATATCCTCTTCTCCGCCAATCTTCACTCCGCCCACTACCACGTCGCCGTTGCTGTCCATGTAGTTTTTGATGAAATGGGTATTTTCGATCGAGAGATCGCCGTCAATGAACAAGAGCCATTGGTATTTTGCCTCGTTGGCCAGGAAATTGCGGATGGCAGAACGGCCTACATTCTCTTTGCGGATGATGTATCTCACGTTCTTCAGCTTTTCGATGGCTCTGTTTTCTTCCACGAAATGCCGGTTGGGCGACCCGTCGTCGGCAACGATGATTTCATAGTCGAGGTTTCCTTCGCATTGCATTTGCAGCAGCATCACCAGCTCTTTGCATCTGCAGTTGTAGGTGGGCAGTAGGATGGACAGTTCCTTTTTCATATTGGTAAGTGTTAGTTATTCGTCCAGCAAATGTCGCGACAGTTTTTTTACGGCGAGTGCCCGGTGCGAGATGGCATTCTTGATGTCCATGCCCAGTTGGGCGAATGTCTTGTCGTAGCCGTCGGGCATGAAGATGGGGTCGTAGCCGAATCCGGTCTCCCCCCGTCTTTCCTCGATGATGCCGCCGTTCACCACACCTTCAAAAAGATGCGTGGCGGGCTGTCCGGTGACATTGTTTTTCTGTATCAGTGCGATGACCGTTCGGAAACGGGCCTTTCTGTTCTTTTCCCCTTCCAGGTTTTTCAGCAGCTTCGCCATATTCGCTTCGCTGTCGTGCCCCTCTCCTCCGGCATATCTTGCCGAATAAACGCCAGGTTCGCCATGGAGCGCTTCCACCTCGAGGCCCGTATCGTCGGCAAAACAGCTCATTCCGTAGTGTTCAAAAACATATTGCGCCTTCAGCAGCGCGTTGCCTTCCAGCGTGTCGGCGGTTTCGGGAATATCCGCATGGCAATGGATGTCCTCCAACGAAAGCACCTCTACCCTATCGCCCAAAATGCTTCTGATTTCAGCCAATTTGTTTCTGTTGTTTGTCGCGAATACCATTTTCATCATGGAGTGTATATTTACTTCTATTATTTTAATAGATCTGGAATTTATTATCCTTGTAATCTTGGAATAAAAGATGTCCTTATTATAAAGGAATACGTTACAAAATTAGGTATTTTTTCTGAGATTATAAAATTGTATGATAAAGAAAATCATATTTTCTTAGAAGAAAAGCATTGTAAAACTTTAAAGTGGGAATTTTCAGGATCCACCTAAATATTATGTTCTTCTTCTATTTATGCTTTTTGCTGATTCTTGAACGCATTGTTCGTAAGCCACCATTAGATAAACACATAATTTTCTGAATATCGTTACTGTCTCTTCCTGCTTTCAAAAGTAAAAGATAAAAAATGTTCTGTGGAGTGAGTGGATTGTAGTCATTTTCTATCCTTTCTATCGTTTGCGAATTATTGCTGTCCGGTAAAACTTTTGTTAATATCAACAATTAGGGCCGACACTTCTCCCGAGGTATCAGCCCTTTTGGTTATCTTTGTTTTTGGAAAAAATATAACCATGAGCAAAGATAGTCATTTTACCGGACAGCAATAATT
>JALFBL010000084.1 GCA_022773395.1 Prevotella sp. | reverse complement strand
CAAGCTCAATGACCATGACCACCGCACCCAAAACCGCAGCCAGAATTGGATTACCGTGCATAAAGAGGCCGACTACAAAAACAAAAGTAGAGCCGACAGGACCATATACCCCCGTCACAATCGCTGTTGTAAAGACGAGAGGGATAAATCCGATGGCACGCGCCAATGCCACCATACCCGCTTCTGCCCATGAAGTTTCTGCCACTAATCCCAAAGAAATCGGATCTCCTGCAACAACTCCCATCGACGTTGCTAATGCAACAAGACCTCCCATAATGGCAAGCAACCACCAATTTGAACGAATGCGTTTTACTTTATCTTCAAAAACAGACACCAAAGAAGCATTGGCATCTCCTTCTCCCTTAACTCCTGCCGCAAATACAATTAAGCAGATCATCCCGGCAAGCATTGCCATACCGAAACCATTGAGAACAACCTTTGCGGAGCCAAGCGTAAACTGTCCAAATTTCACGGTAAAAATATATACCAATAAAGTGACCAGCGCGGAAGCCGCCCCCTTTTGAAATCCATGCTGATGTCCAACTGCTACAGCCGGAAAGATCGCAAACGCCGCAGTAACAAAGGATGATACGGAACCCAGACTACCTAAAAAGTTGAATGGAAGTGCTGCAAAAAACTTCACAACAAACTCGAGGCCCAATAGGATGGCAACACCATATGCTGCTCCAACAACTCCCGCAACAATTGTCCCCACGAATGAGTCCGGACAAAACACCCCAATGATATCGGTTGTCAATAAAATACAATGAATCAAAATAATGGAAGCCGCAATAGAAGTAGGAATGGCAAATCCGATTACAAGTCCAAAACTGATTGCAAAGCTCATGGCAGCCAGTTCTTTTCTGGAAATCTGACCATCATAGAACTGTGGAACGATCGGTCGAAACCCATCATTAAATACTGCAATTCCTTTGTTTGCAAGAACAGCTGCCAAAGCACCTATCAATGCCAAAACGACATATCTCATAAGTTTTCCCCTTTATCTTATGTTTCGAGTTTGCTAACAATTCTTGTGTTGAATTGCCTTAATCCATATAGGAAGCACCTGTTCCATATGCTGAGACGTAAAGCCAAAAGCGATGCATCCATCATTTACAGCAGCAACGATATCCTCTTCCGGCAAAATTTTTCCGGGCATGGAAATCGTCTTGCACTGTTTTCCCCCTAAAAGAGCGATGGCCATGGCAAGCGCTCCTCCACCACCCGTATTACAGGCACCGATATAATAGTCAAATTGCCCTGCTTTCATCGCCATGACTGCATCAAGATCATTTTGGATCTCCAAGGTCAGATCGTCAGCTCCATAGTTTTTTTCAATAAAATCACGAATCTCCTGTTTGTTGATTTGCCCGCCCACAACAATTTTCATATTGCCTCCTTATCCTTCTTTTTCTAATAAGTTGCACAAGTGCATTAAAAGGAAACGATCTTCACTTTCCGGTATTTCCACGGGTGCATTCTCTTTTAGCCCCCTTAAAACCTCCTTTGCCTCAAGGAACGTCTTTGCCATCTGTACATCTTTCCAAATACCGTCATCCATCATTTCCACCTCGCCATGATTGAGTGCACGTTGTGTTGCCATTGCGAGATGCGTTGTAAACATCTCCATCTTCGACTCCTCATATTGCTGTGGCAAAAATTGATCGATTACCGCATTTACATATTCTGCAACAATGTCATCTATCATTGATGCTGATCGTAAAATTTCAATTCTCTGTTTTAGCATTCCATCTCCATTATTCAGTATTTTGTATATTAAACCTATATAAGAATATACTGTTTTTCTTTCTCCGTCAATATTTTTAGACAAATTAGTAACCGGGAGTAAGTTTTCCCATCAGGACCTGATTCTGAACACGTAAAATTTCTATCACATTCAATGTTCTCGCTAATAAAGCCGTCATACCTAACATTTGGCGATTTGTCACAATCACGGCATTGGTATCTTCTGCGTTCTGAAATCCGACCTTCACATAATTGATACTCGACATTTTATCAATAATCTCATCTTCATTCCATATTGCCGCATCAATTTCGCCACTCTGGACGAGGCGGAGTAAATTATTAGTTCCTACAGGAACATATTCAATCTTCTTATTGGCACATACACGTTGTGTTATATTCGTTTGATCAATAGAATCTTGATCTATCCCCACCTTCATACCATCTCGGATCTCTGTTGCACTTGCATCATGAAACAGGATAACATGTGAAGAACAATACGTTCCTTCCCCGAATTCGCAAACAATATCAATTTTTCCGAAGTTTTCTCTTGTGAATTCTTTAGCCGCATATTTGGATACAACTGCGAAATTGTACCGGTTCTCCAACACCATGGCAATACGGTTTTTTGCACCGCGCATAAAAGATAAAACCATGGGAATCCCACATTGATTCTCCATCGTCGAGACGATGCCGGTTGCCAGCCCCTCATATTTTCTCGAATAGGGTAAGGGCATCGCTCCAACTAAAAGATGAATCCCCGCAAGTCCCAGTAGAATCTTCTCATTTTTCATTGTAACAAAAGAACCCATATGACCCCTACTGACAATATGAATAGCATTGTTTGTTTGCAGCGTCTTGAGTGCGGATTGTACTGTCCCTCGTGAAATATGTAATGTTTCACTCAACTCCGTTACCGTTGGCGTTCGATCTCCCACCTGAAATCGGAGCAACACTTTGGCAAGACTTTGTACAGCAATACCGTTTTTACTCATCAACTGATCTGTATAATCCATCATCTATCCTCTGGTATTTCCTATATATTCTCCAAATGATCTCTTTCCTCAACCTCTCGATAATGCAAAATTCCTCTTCTTTTA
>JALFBL010000029.1 GCA_022773395.1 Prevotella sp. | reverse complement strand
GCCTTACTTACCCGGTAAAATATGCCAAATTGCGATGTAAGTAGGCATAAATTACTGAAACGCCTGAAAAAAACGGCTCCGCACTTTTTGCCCCGTTTCCAACGGATGATCCGTCACTTTTCTATTTTGCGAGTGAATCCTGCGGAGAATCCGGCTGAAAATTTAACGGATTTAACCTTCGTTGGGTGACCGTGAAACCGGGACTGAAACTGCATGTGGATGTTTTCTTGTTTCCAATCGGGGGAAACGGTGACCTGCGACAGGACTGGCTCTATTCCCACTTTCTGACATTCAATGGGGGGAGGCCATTTGGAGCCTTGCCATCCGAATGCTCTGTTTTCTTATCAATATGGGATGCCGGCGAAGAGGCATCCCCTTTTTCGAGAACTGTGGTTGAATCGTTATATTTATTAAAGGAATGGGTATTTTTTCAGATAAATATTATTATCTTTGCACCTGCAATTATGAGTGTGAAGAAATGCGCCAATGGATTCTTTTTGAAAAAACTTATATCGACAAACTTGAGTTTGCAATAAGGATGGTCAGGCGCAGCTTTATGCTCTGTTTGTAGTTGATACTAACAAATAAACCATTATATTGTGGCAGAAACAAAATATATCTTCGTCACCGGCGGTGTGGTTTCCTCGCTTGGAAAAGGAATCATATCGTCGTCCATCGGTAAACTCTTGCAGGCAAGAGGTTACAACATTACCATCCAGAAATTCGACCCGTACATCAACATCGACCCCGGAACGCTGAATCCTTATGAGCACGGAGAATGCTATGTGACGGTGGACGGAATGGAAACAGACCTTGACCTTGGCCATTATGAACGTTTCACCGACATCAAGACCACCAAGGCCAACTCACTGACCACCGGACGCATCTACAAGGCCGTGATCGACAAGGAACGCCGTGGCGACTATCTGGGAAAGACCATTCAGGTGATTCCGCACATTACGGACGAAATCAAACGCAACGTGAAGTTGCTGGGGCAGAAATACCATTACGATTTTGTGATTACGGAAATCGGAGGAACAGTGGGGGATATAGAAAGCACGCCGTTTCTGGAAGCTATCCGACAGTTGAAACGCGAATTTGGCAGAAACGCCATTTGCGTGCATCTTACCTATGTGCCTTACCTGAAAGCTGCCGGGGAATTGAAGACAAAACCTACGCAGCACTCGGTGAAAGAATTGCAGAGCATAGGCATACAGCCCGACATTCTGGTGCTGCGCACGGAGATGCACCTCAACGACGAGGTGTTGAAAAAGGTGGCAAGTTTCTGTAACGTGGATTTCGACTGCGTGATTCAGAGTGAAGACCTGCCCAGCATTTACGAAGTGCCGGTAAACATGCAAAGCCAAGGACTGGATGTGGCCATCTTGAAAAAAATGGGGGAACCCGTCGGGGAAACGCCGGCATTGGGGCCTTGGAGAAGATTCTTGGACAAACGAAACAATGTCAAGGAGGAGGTGAGAATCGGACTGGTGGGAAAATACGATTTGCAGGATGCCTACAAGAGTATTCGCGAGAGTCTTTCGCAGGCAGGTACCTACAACGACCGCAAGGCGGTAATCACTTTCATCAATTCGGAGAAGATAACCGAAAGCAATGTCGGAGAAATGCTGAAAGGACAGGACGGCATCATGATATGTCCGGGTTTTGGCCAGCGTGGAATTGAAGGGAAAATCGTGGCAGCCCATTATACCCGTACCCACGATATTCCTACATTCGGCATCTGTCTGGGCATGCAGATGATGGTGGTGGAATTTGCCCGCAACGTGTTGGGCTATGCCAATGCCAACAGTCGTGAGATGGATGAAAAGACCGACCATAACGTGATTGACATTATGGAGGAGCAGAAAAACATTACAAATATGGGTGGAACCATGCGTCTGGGCGCATACGAATGTGTACTGAAGCAGAACTCCCGTGTGTTCAATATTTATAAGAATGAGCACATTCAGGAACGCCATCGCCATAGGTATGAGTTCAACAATGCATACATCAGCGAATTTGAACGAAATGGCATGAACTGTATCGGACACAATCCGGAAAGTTCGCTGATAGAGATTGTGGAAATACCGGGGTTGAAATGGTATATCGGCACACAGTTTCATCCGGAGTATCAGAGCACGGTGCTCAATCCTCACCCGCTCTTTCTCGATTTTGTGAAAACTTGCATAGAAAATCATCAATAAGAAAATGGATAAGAATACGATTATCGGCTTTGTGCTGATTGGAGTCGTGCTGATCGGGTTCAGTTGGTGGCAGCAGCCATCGGCAGAAGAAATAGCACAGGCACGAAAACAAGACTCCATCGCTCTGGTGGCAAAAAAGAAAGCTGAAGAACAGCAGAAACTGGCAACTGCGGTTGCAAAGAGCAAACAGCAAAAGGCCATTGGGGAGGCGCAAAAAGACACTTCGGTGCTGTTTTACAGTGCACTGCAAGGAAAAGAAAGCAACGTGGTGCTGAAAAACGAGAAGATTGAACTGACATTGGGTACCAAAGGAGGTACTGTGCAAAAAGCGGTGGTCAAGGATTTCAAGGACAGGAACGGGAACAAGGACGTGACTTTGTTTGACCAAAAAGACCAGTTGCTGAAGTTCATGATGTCAGGGAAACAGACAAATATCATAACGTCTGACCTAAACTTTACTCCTACCAATGTCACTGACACCACTGTTACCATGACAGCCATTGCCGCACCGGGAAAACAACTGGTGCTCGATTATGTTTTGGGGAAAGATTACATGCTTCGCTTGTCGTTGCAGGTACAGGGCATGAACGGCTTGTTCGCCCCCAATTGTCAACAGATGGATGTGGAATGGACGGAACGCAGTAGGCAGCAGGAAAAGGGCTTTATGTTTGAAAACCGCAACTCGTCTCTGACATACCATTTCACGGATGGAGGAACAGACTATTTGAATGAAACGAATGAGGCTGTGGACAAGTCGATTGAGAAGCCGATTGATTGGGTGGCATTCAAAAACCAATTCTTCAGTGCCGTTATCATCGCAAAAGATAATTTTGACAAGAATGCGTTGATGACCAGTCTTCCTCAAGAGAAAGGATCCGGATATTTGAAAAATTACGTGGCAAAACTCAAGACACCGTTCGATCCTACGGGTACCAAAGCTTCGGAGTTTGAGTTCTATTTCGGCCCGAATGATTTCCGGCTGCTGCAAAGCATGGAAAAGCAGAGCACTTTTGGCAAGGATCTGCAGTTGGAACGGTTGGTGTTCCTGGGATGGCCTTTGTTCCGGATTATCAACAGATGGTTCACCCTCTACGTGTTTGACTGGCTTACTGCCCTCAATATCAACATGGGTATTGTGTTGATACTCATCACCCTCCTGCTGAAAGTCATTACTTTCCCATTGGTCAAGAAAAGTTATATGAGTTCGGCGAAGATGCGTGTGCTCAAACCAAAACTCGATGAGGCCACCAAGCAGTTCGACAAGCCAGAGGACCAAATGCAGAAACAGCAGGCAATGATGGCCATGTACAGCAAATATGGGGTCAGTCCGCTCAGCGGATGTCTGCCAATGATTATCCAGATGCCCATCTGGATTGCCATGTTCAACTTTGTGCCGAATGCCATCCAATTGAGAGGAGAGAAATTCCTCTGGATTTCCGACTTGAGCACTTACGACCCCATTATAGAATGGAACACGAACATTTGGGGCATTGGCGACCATTTGTCGCTCACATGCATCTTGTTCTGTGTGGCCAATGTTCTCTATTCTGTCATGACCATGCGCCAGCAGAAGGACCAGATGGTGGGTCAGCAGGCAGAGCAAATGAAGATGATGCAGTGGATGATGTATTTGATGCCGCTCATGTTCTTCTTCATGTTCAACGACTACTCCTCGGGTCTGAATTTCTACTATTTCGTGTCTCTCTTCTTCAGTGCGGCCATTATGTGGACGCTGCGCAAGACCACGAACGACGAGAAGTTGCTTGCCCTTTTGGAGAAAAGATACAAGGAAAATCAGCAGAATCCACAGAAGACAGGCGGTTTTGCCGCTCGTCTGGAAGCCATGCAGAAGCAGGCAGCCGAGTTGCAGAGGCAACGTGAGGCAGCCGAGCGCAATCGCAGACAATAATCAACAAAAGGGAGTGCCCTTTTTAAAAGGGACTCCCTTTATACATTAAATCTATTTTTTATGAAAAAAATCATAGTATTGGCTGCAACGGTCCTTATGGCTGGCAGCAGCATGAAAGCACAAACAGATGTGGCAAAGCCAATATTGAAAAACAACATTACGCTGAAAAGTAACCTGATGACTCCAGAGGCTCTTTGGGCGATGGGGCGTATTGGTGGTTATTGTGCCTCAAACGACGGAAAGAAGATCGTTTATCAGGTAGGCTATTACAGTGTTAAGGAAAACAGGAGCCATCAGGTGCTCTATGTGATGAATGCCGACGGAACAGGCCAGACCCTGCTCACGAAAAGTGCAAAAAATGAGACGGATGCGGTTTGGTTCGACAACAATCGCATTGCATTCATCACCGGAGGTGAAATTTGGCTGATGAATGCTGACGGAAGCAACCGGCAACAACTGAGCAAGACCGACGGGGCCGTAGAGGGATTCAAATTCTCTCCAGACAGGTCGAAGGTGATTCTCGTCAAGTCGATGCCTTTCCATGAAATCATCAAAAAGAATCCCGACGATCTTCCCAAGGCTTCCGGGCGTTTGGTCACAGACCTGATGTACCGCCATTGGGACCACTATGTTGAGAGCATCCAGCATCCTTGGGTGGCAGAGGTGAATGCCAACGGAATTGGTAAAGGTGTTGACATACTTGAAGGACAGCCATACGAATGTCCCGGTGAACCCTTTGGTGGCGTGGAGCAGTTGGACTGGAGCAAGGATTCTAAATTTATTGCATATACGTGTCGCAAGAAAACCGGACTCGAATATTCCATCTCTACGGATACTGATATTTACTTATACAATGTGGATTCGCGCGAAACAAAAAATCTCTGCAAGCCGGCCAATTATGTAGCACCGAAAGTGAATCCGGGCAAATCCCTGAAGAATCAGGCCGTCAATGCGCCTGAAAACTTGAAGAACAATCCTGGCTACGACCTCAATCCCAAATTTTCTCCTGACGGAAAATATGTGGCATGGCTCAGCATGCCAAGAGACGGCTATGAGAGCGACCGCCAACGTTTGTGCATGTACAATCTTGCTACTGGCGAGAAGAAATACATGACAGAAACTTTCGATTCGAATGTGGATGATTTCTGCTGGGCAAACAGCAAGCAGGACTTGTTCTATTTTATTGGAGTTTGGCACGCTACTGTAAATATGTATGCCATCAACAAAAAGGGAGAAATGCGACAGTTGACGGATAATTGGGCTGATTTCGGCTCTTTGCAATTGCTCAATGATGGCAAGAGCATTCTTGCAGAACGTCACAGTTACATGGAAAGTGCCGATCTGTATGTGGTGACTCCCGGTAAGGATGTCAAGAAAACGGCCATCAGGCAGATTACTTTTGAAAACAAGCACATCTTTGACCAATTGACCAAAGGCACTGTGCAGCAACGTTGGGCAAAGACAACCGATGGAAAGAAATTGCTCTACTGGGTGATTTTGCCTCCTGGTTTTGATGAAACAAAAAAATATCCTACTCTTCTGTTTTGTGAGGGAGGCCCTCAAAGTCCTGTCAGCCAATTCTGGAGCTATCGTTGGAATTTTATGATCATGGCAGCAAATGGTTATGTCGTGATAGCCCCCAACCGTCGTGGTTTGCCGGGATTTGGCAGCGAATGGTGTGAGGAAATCTCAGGAGACTGGACAGGGCAGTGTATTGACGACTATAAGTCGGCCATCGATGATGCTGTAGAAAATCTGCCATACGTTGACAAGGACCGCTTGGGGGCTGTAGGCGCAAGTTTTGGTGGTTTCTCGGTTTATTATCTGGCAGGACACCATGACAAGCGTTTCAAGTGTTTCATTGCGCATGATGGTGCGTTCAACCTTGAATCGATGTACACCGATACGGAAGAAAACTGGTTCAGCAACTGGGAATATGATGATGCGTTCTGGAACAAAGACCGCACTGCCAATGCAGACAAGACTTACAAGAACAGTCCCCACCACTTTGTGGACAAATGGGACACTCCTATTCTCTGTATCCATGGCGAAATGGACTATCGCATCAATGCCACTCAAGGTATGGGCGCATTCAATGCGGCTCGCATGAAGGGCATCCCCGCGGAACTCCTGATTTTTCCCGATGAAAATCACTGGGTGCTGAAACCGCAGAACGGTGTTCTGTGGCAACGCACTTATTTCAATTGGCTTGACAGGTGGTTGAAAAAATAAGGATGTCTGTTCCTGTAGAAAAATATATAGAAAAGTGTTTTGTAAAACCTAAACCTAAATAAAACAATGACAGAAAAAATTCAAAAAACATTAAGAGATTCTGCCGGAATGCGCTGGACGGCTCTCTTGCTTTTATCGCTGGCCATGTTCTGTGCCTACATCTTTGTGGATATCCTGTCTCCTATCAAGGACTTGATGCTGTCTGAGAGAGGCTGGGATTCTACGTCATTTGGAACGATGCAAGGTTCTGAAACTTTCCTCAATGTGTTTGTGTTCTTCCTTATTTTTGCCGGAATTATTCTCGACAAGATGGGAGTTCGCTTTACGGCTGTTCTTTCTGGTACTGTGATGTTGGTTGGTGCATTGATCAAATACTATGCCATTACTGAGAGTTTTGCAGGCAGTGCGCTTGATGTTTGGTTTACCAACAACCTTAATCACATTCCTGTTTTCGAACAGCTCGGTGTTTCTCCTTTCTATGAAGGAATGCCGGCATCTGCCAAAGTGGCGGCTTGTGGTTTCATGATTTTCGGTTGTGGTACTGAAATGGCCGGTATAACGGTTTCGCGCGGCATCGTTAAGTGGTTCAAGGGGCGCGAGATGGCTTTGGCCATGGGCTCAGAAATGGCATTGGCGCGTCTTGGCGTGGCCACCTGTATGATTTTCTCGCCGTTCTTTGCCAAATTGGGCGGACATATTGACGTGTCACGTTCCGTTGCATTTGGTGTCGTTCTTATCTGTATCGCCTTGATGATGTTCATTGTTTATTTCTTCATGGACAAAAAACTGGATTCACAAACCGGTGAGGCTGAAGAGAAAGATGATCCGTTCAAGGTTAGCGATTTGGGCAAGATCCTGAGCAGTATGGGCTTTTGGCTTGTGGCTTTGCTTTGCGTGCTCTACTACTCGGCCATCTTCCCATTCCAGAAATATGCTGTAAATATGTTGCAGTGCAACCTTACGTTTGCAGAGCTTTCACCCGACTCGTTCTGGGCATCTTCGAGTGTGACCATTGTTCAGTATGTCATCATGTTGGTAGTGGCAGCTACGGCTTTCATGTTCAATTTCATGAAGAGGAACAGCGTGAAATATACTATGCTCACACTCTCTATCGCCAGTCTTGTCCTCTACTGTTATATGGGTTACATGCGTCAGTCCGCAGAATCTATCTTTGCTGTTTTCCCGCTTTTGGCTGTCGGCATCACCCCGATTCTCGGCAGCTTTGTTGACCATAAAGGTAAGGCGGCTTCCATGCTGGTCTTGGGTTCCTTGCTCCTGATAGTTTGCCATCTTACCTTTGCCTTCGTACTCCCGATGTTCAAAGGTAGCCAGGTTGGCGGTGTTATTGTAGCTTACGTTACAATTTTGGTGTTGGGTGCCTCTTTCTCGCTTGTGCCTGCTTCTTTATGGCCAAGCGTTCCCAAGTTGGTGGATGCAAAGATTATTGGTTCGGCATACGCGCTGATATTCTGGATTCAGAACATCGGTTTGTGGTTGTTCCCCTTGCTCATCGGTAAGGTTTTGGACAAGACCAATGTTGGTGTGACCGATCCGACGCAGCTTAACTATACCGCTCCTCTGATTATGCTTGCAGGACTGGGTGTTGTTGCCTTGTTCATCGGATTGGTTCTGAAAGTCGTTGACAAGAAGAAGCATCTTGGGTTGGAAGAACCCAATATTAAAGAGTAGAGACTTACTGCACAACATCATTTGTGTAATAATAAATTAAGAAGAAGTTGGGAATATCCGGAATAGGATATTCCCAACTTCTTTAATGATGGCCTTTTATCTTTTAGCTGTTCCGCCATAAAATTTAAACGGATCACCAATAGGGGTTTCCTTCTCCTTTTGAGTTCTACATAAAGTAGAAACAACAATACACATTTATTCATTAAAAGCAAAAACGAATGAAAAATCAAAACTTAGCAAACTGGGCAAAACGAATGGTGGCACTGCTGATGATTGCATTGCCATTGCAAATGATAGCCCAGACTTCTGTCATCAAAATGACGACAGATAAAAAAAAGGAAGATTTTATTGATCTTATGATGGAATTTACTGACAAAGTGACCATCAAAAGCGGAGAGGAAAGCAAAACATGGAATGCAGATATGTCGGGGAGAGAAATCCTTTATCAGCTGGAGGGGCAGGATATTGTCATTGAAGGAAACGTGACGAGACTTTCTTGTAGCTTCAACCAACTCACCAAACTGGACGTAAGCAATTGTGCGGGACTGACATCTTTGTATTGCAGCAACAATCAGCTTACCCAATTGGATGTGAGTAATTGTACGGAACTGACGGAATTGGACTGCAATAAGAACCAGCTTGACAAATTAGACGTGAGCAACTGTACAAAGTTAGCCTATTTAGAGTGTGCTGCCAACCGACTTAATCTGTTGGATGTGAGCCAATGTAGTGGGTTGGTACGTCTAATGTGTTGTGGAAATGAGAAACTTGACATTTCTCACATGCTTTCCAACTTGCCGTCTCGTTCGAACGAATTGGAGAAGGGGCAATTATATACATACTCTCACCAGATGGCAGTTTATGGTACACACAAGAATTTCCCTTTCACATCGGTGCAGATGCTGCAGGCTTGGAACAAGGGATGGGTGTCAAAGGGCGATTTCGATGAGATGGAAGTGAAGAACTATTCCGGAATATATACCCTTGCCAAGGAATATACCACGTTGTGCAGTCCCTGCGAGATAGACTTTGAAGGAGTTCAAGGCATTGAAGCGTATGTGGTGTCAAGTTATAACGACCAGAGCAGAAAAGTGATGCTGAAAAGGGTGACACAGGTTCCTGCGAACACGGGAGTCATCATTAAGGGTACCAAAGGGACAGGTTGTATGTTGCAAGGACTCCTGATGCCTCAAGATGTGCCTGCAGTGGGAACCAATCTGTTGAAGGGGGTGACAGCCAATACAGACTTGAATCCAATAGAGGGAGAAAATACCAATTTTGTGCTGAAAGACGGAAAGTTCGTGAAAGTGGCAGCAGCCGAGGGTGAAAGCAAAAAACTGGCTGCCGGAAAGGCATACCTACAGTTGCCAAATGTGAAGATTTCGGGTGCCAAGGAAATCATTATCGGTATTGAGGACGGGACAACCGCTATCAGTGACCCCGTGGGAGAGAATACCATAAACCAAGGCAATGGCGCATGGTACACTTTGGACGGACAGAAAGTGTCAAGGCCTTCAACCAAGGGAGTTTATGTGCGCAACGGAAAGAAAGTGATGTTTTAATGCTTAATTGATAAATCAAAGATGAAAAAAAAAGAATATGTACGCCCCGAGGCGAAAGAGAAGATGATGGATGCACCGGAAATGATGGTGGCATCACTGACTGTAGATATGAGTAATGAAAACTCCATTGCTCCAGAAAATGCGGACAGCAAGCAGCAGAGCATCTGGGATTTCATGGAGGACTAGGCAGAGAGAACGAAAAAACAGAATGGATGTAAGAGTGGAGAGAGCACTCTTGCGTCTGAATAACTGACAAGGTGTATTTCGGATGGAAAGAAATCCGGAATACGCCATTTCCGTTTTTTATGTGGATAGGCCGCTTTGCAGGCGAATCGGGCTTACATTTAAGTTTTTCTGTCCTATCTGTAAGGAATAGAAATATTTTTTGTAAATTTGCACGCATTAAAATCAGACAGACAGATGATGATGCAAGCCATGATTTTTGCTGCAGGGCTTGGAACCCGCTTGAAACCGATTACCGATACAATGCCCAAGGCATTGGTGGAAGTAGGAGGGATGCCGCTGCTCAAACGAGTAGTCTTGAAACTGAAGGATGCGGGATTCACGAGAGTTGTGGTGAACGTGCATCATTTTTCACAACAAATCAAAGACTATCTCACAGCCAACCAGTCATTTGGACTCGATGTCAGAGTGAGCGATGAAAGCGAAAGATTGCTTGATACCGGAGGAGGAATCAGGAAGGCGGCAGATTTGTTTGATGCTGGTTCTCCGATTCTGATTCATAATGTGGACATATTAAGTAATGTAGATTTGCGGAAGTTCTATGTTGGAACGGACTTTGCTGATGCCCGTTTGTTGGTGAGTGCCCGCGAAACACAGCGCTATCTTCTGTTCGATACTGATTGGCGCCTGTCCGGTTGGACAAATACGGAAACAGGCGAGATGAAGAGTCCATACGAAGATTTGAATCCGAAAGACTGTATGCCGTATGCCTTTTCGGGCATTCATACCATTTCTCCTCGCATTTTTTCACAGATGGACGCTTTCCCGGAAAAATTCGGCATAATGGACTTTTATCTTTCCGTTTGCAAAAAACTGTTGATAAAAGGATGGGTAAAAGACGATTTGAAGTTGATGGATGCGGGCAAGGCAGATACGCTGAAAGATGCCGGGGAGTTTCTTGAAGGATTGTGATCTTTGGGAAGGTTGTCTGGCATTTGGAGAATGATATAATCAGGTACGAAAAAATACAATCATCTAAATATGCAACAGAAGATAATAATTTTGGATTTCGGTTCACAGACCACCCAGCTCATTGGGCGCAGGGTTCGTGAACTTGACACTTTCTGCGAGATTCTGCCTTACAACAAATTTCCGAAAGACGACCCATCGGTGATTGGCGTCATTTTGAGCGGTTCACCCTATTCGGTGCACGATCAGGAGGCGTTCAAGGTGGACTTGAGCCGGTTTGTGGGTAAGTTGCCTGTATTGGGTATCTGCTATGGAGCGCAGTTTATAGCCCATACCAATGGAGGAAAAGTAGAAAGGACCAACACGCGCGAATACGGGCGTGCCAATTTGCAGAGTTTTGAAGCGGAAAACCCTTTGTTCAAAGGTTTTGAACCCAATTCGCAAGTATGGATGAGCCATGGCGACAGTATCACTGCCATTCCGGACGATTGTCGCATGATTGCTTCGACAGCCAGTGTGAAATATGCCGCATACGCCAGTGAGAAAAGCCCCCTTTGGGCGGTGCAGTTCCACCCGGAGGTGTTCCACACCACACAGGGCAAGCAACTGTTGCAGAATTTTGTGGTGGATATTTGCGGAAGCAAGCAGAAGTGGAGTGCGGCTTCGTTTGTGGAAACCACCGTGCAGGAGCTGAAACAGCAGTTGGGCAACGACCGTGTGATTCTCGGTCTTTCCGGAGGTGTCGATTCGTCTGTGTGTGCCACCTTGTTGAATAAGGCCATAGGCAAGAACCTTACCTGCATTTTCGTGGATCATGGTATGCTGCGCAAGAACGAATTTGCCAAGGTGATGGAGGCCTATGAAGGGCTGGGACTGAACGTAATCGGTGTGGATGCCAGTGAGAAGTTCTTCAGCGACCTGAAAGGTGTGTCCGATCCTGAACGTAAGCGCAAGATAATAGGCCGAGACTTTGTGGAAGTGTTCAATGCTGAGGCGAAGAAAATCACCGATGCCAAATGGTTGGCGCAAGGGACAATCTATCCTGACCGCATTGAGAGTTTGAGCATCACGGGAATGGTTATCAAGAGTCACCACAATGTGGGCGGACTGCCCAAGGAAATGCATCTGCAGTTGTGCGAGCCGCTGCAGTGGCTGTTCAAGGACGAGGTGCGCCGTGTGGGCTATCAGTTGGAAATGCCCGAACGTCTCATCAAACGCCACCCTTTCCCGGGACCCGGTCTTGCCGTTCGTATTTTGGGCGACATTACGCCTGAGAAAGTGCGTATTCTGCAAGATGCCGATGATATTTACATTGAGGAAATGCACAACTATATTTGTGAGGACGGAGAACCGCTCTATGACAAGGTTTGGCAGGCCGGTACCGTTTTGCTTTCGAGCATCCGCAGTGTGGGTGTGATGGGCGATGAACGCACCTACGAGCATCCCGTGGCATTGCGCGCCGTGACCAGTACCGATGCCATGACTGCCGATTGGGCGCACCTGCCTTACGATTTCATGGCGAAGGTGAGCAACGAGATCATCAACAAGGTGAAAGGCGTAAACCGCGTTTGTTATGACATTTCCTCAAAGCCACCTTCGACAATAGAGTGGGAGTAGGACAAGGAGATACAAGCATGAGAAAATTACCAAGACTTTATAAAGACTTGGTAATTTCTTGTATTTTCATGGTGCTATAAAGCAAAATCCACGTAGATTCCTATGATTTTTTTAGGTGAATGTGATGCTATTCATACTTTTTTCGTATATTTGCACGCTGATAATATGAATGACAAAAACAAAAACCGGATTTCAAAATATGAATATAGCGTATAAAAAGGTGATGAAATTGACTGGGACTGTGCTGGTTTGCGACCTACTCATGTTTAATCTTGTTTGTTTGTTCTGCGGAGGCATAGGACTTTGGCCTTTTGGAGAAAACGAAAATGTGGTGCTCTTGGATTTGCTCATTGCCAATGTCTCTTATGTCATGGTGCTGATAAAGCAAAAAATATCTTTGCATCGCAGAATGTCCAAACCTTTTGTGGTGCTTAGAAATGTTGCAGTGACTTCATTGTTTTTCATCTTGGTTTACAATGCTCTTCTTGGAATGAGTCACATGAGGGTGCCTGGCTTTTTCCGTTCAGCCCTGATGGCACTGTTGATTTTCCTCTTTATATCAATAGAGCGTCTGATTGTAAGGAAAATGCTTGCGAATATGCGTATGAGAGGCAGAAATTCGTCTTCTGTGTTGATTGTAGGGTATGGAAGTACGACCAAACGCATGATAAGATATTTCAAACAAGCCTGGAACGGTTATTTTCTGAAAGGGCTGTTTTCCGATGAAAGGATAGATCCGGAAGAATCGGGAACCGCTTATTTGGGAAATACCACACAGTTGCTGGACTATTTGGAAAAGAATTCTATTGATGAACTTTATATCAGTTTGGGCAATGAGGACGATAAGCGCATGGCCTCTGTTGTGAAATACTGCGAGCGCAATATGGTAAAGGTTTTCTATATTCCCCAACCTCATTCCATCAACCGCAGATACACCACTCCTGTGGAGTTTGGCGGCACATACGTCATGGCTTTGTACAACGAACCTTTGGCCAGAATAGGAAACAGGTTCTTTAAGAGAGTTTTTGATGTCGTGTTTTCCGGATTGTTCTTGTGTACGTTATACCCTGTCATCTGGATTGTTGTGGCCATCATTACCAAGATAAAGATGCCGGGCCCTGTGTATTTCAAACAGGTGAGAACGGGTTTTAGCGGGGAGGATTTTGTGTGCTACAAGTTCAGAAGCATGAAAGTGAATGGTGATGCTGACAAGAAACAGGCAACGAGAGATGATCCGAGAATTACCAAGTGGGGGGCTTTCCTCAGACATTCGAGTATTGATGAACTCCCTCAGTTCATTAATGTGTTCAAAGGAGACATGAGTGTGGTAGGCCCGAGACCCCACATGTTGGCACATACCGAATTTTATTCAGAATGTATTCCTGACTATATGATTCGACATTATGTTAAACCAGGCGTGACCGGATGGGCGCAAGTGAATGGAGAGCGGGGAGAAACCAAACGTATCGAGGATATGGAAAGGCGTATAGACAGAGACATTTGGTATATAGAGCATTGGAGTTTCTGGTTGGATGTTCACATCATCATCAAGACGGTGCTGAATGCCATCCGTGGAGAAGAGCAGGCTTTTTAGTCTGCTTTTTTATTGTATGATTTTGAAGCGAATGCGGAAGCTTTTCTTTTCTTCGTCCCAGTTGGTGCCCAACATTTCAAAACGTCCTATTTGGGATGTGCTTCTCACGTGTTTTCCTATGCAGGGGCACACGTCATAGTCACCGATGCGTACAAGTCTGATGGTGTTGGAGGCATTGTCCGGCAGGCGGTCGAGCACAATGTTTTCGGGCAAATCGTAGCGGTTTGCAAACTCGTAGGTAACCGGCATGTCCGATTCGATCAGTTCATTCATCGTTTTCTCTATGTATTTCTCTTCCTTGCGGTCCGGCTTGTGGTCCAGCAGATAGGTGATTTTGCTTTTTTTTCTTTCAATGTGTGCATTGTTTGACCGCTCGCAGTTGTACGTGCGCATCATGAGTTGGTTGAGCAGATGTTCTGCCGTGTGTGCAGGAGGAAACTCTTCTTTGTTGTGAGCGTTCAATACGTATTCTTCTTCCATAACTTATAGTTTTATCTTTAAGATTTTACCATAAAGAGGCATCAATGATGTGCTGATGGCAGTGCCTTCACGTTTTAAGGTGATGTCCACTTGTTCGCAGGACAACAAATCTGTTGCCGTTACTTGTCTCGAAGGTATCTGCATGAAGTGGAAGGCGTGTTCGGGAATGTTGACGTGAACATGGGTTGCTTGAAGGGAAAAATTGGCTATTACCACAATCAACTCGTCGTCTGATTTGCGGAGGAACGCATATTGTTTTTCTGCCATCTCCTGATTTACGTACATCAAATCGAAGGTGCTTCCTTCGCGGAGTGCTTTTTCCTGATTGGCCATCCGCAGAATTTTCCGATAAACGGATTCCAATTGCTTTTCTTCCTTTCCCAGATATTGGCGGTTGTAGAACCCTTTGAAAAGGGAGCTAACGGTCCAGTAGTCGAATATGCTTGTTCTTCCGTCTATACCGCTGAATCCTTCGTGTTCCATGCCTTGCTCTCCAAATTCTTGTCCAGCATACAGCATGAAAGGATTGCTGTAGAGCAGGGCACTGACCATGAGCGCGGGAATGCCCTTTCGTGCGTCTTTGGCAAAGAAATCGCTCGCAATGCGTTGCTCATCGTGGTTTTCGAGAAAATAGAGCATGGCATTGCGAATGTCGTCGGTGCTCTGCCATTGGTGCGTAATTTCACCGGTATGTCCCTTTCCTGTCATCACGTTCCTGATGCAGTCGTACATTCCCACCTTGTCGTACAGATAATCAAATCCGGCACCGATGTAACGGCGGTAGAGATGAGGATTGTAAACTTCACCAATAAAAACAATGTGCGGATGGTGATGCCTCACCTTTTGCGTTGCCCACAGCCAGAAGTCGGCCGGTACCATTTCTGCCATGTCGCAGCGAAAGCCGTCAATTCCTTTTCCTGCCCAAAACAGCAGGATGTCTGTCATTTTCGTCCATGTATCTGGAGTAGGGGAGAAGTGCTCGCTTTTTCCACCTGCATCGCAGTAGTCAATGCCATAGTTGAGTTTTACCGTTTCGTACCAGTCGTTTTTTCCAGGATGATGGTCAAAATGGTCGTTTCCGGTGGCTTTGGCGGGGATTTCTGTATAAGGTGGGGCAGAGGATGGGGGAAGTGCCGAACTGTCGAAAGCCTGTCCCCAGCAATAGTAAAAATTGTTTTGAGGGGAAAAGTGCTTTTGCTGATCGTCGTCTTCGCCCAAGTCTTTCACATCTTTAGGCTTGCCAATGGACCGGTATTGACGAGCCACGTGATTGGGAACGAAATCTATCAGCACTTTCATTCCCAGTCTGTGGGTTCGTTCCACCAGTTCTTCAAACTCCCTCATGCGGTTTTCTATATCCACCGCAATATCGGGGTCTATGTCATAATAGTCGGCAATGGCGTATGGCGACCCTGCTTTTCCTTTCACCACATGGGGGTTCTGGCAAGGAATGCCATAGTCTGTATAGTCGGTCTGTGTGGCATGACGAATGATGCCGGTGTACCAGATATGGGTGATTCCCAACTCTTTGATTTGTTTCAAAGTGGCAGTGTTGAAGTCAACCATCTTTCCGCACCCGTTCTCTGCCAGCGTGCCATTTTCTTTGCAAGTATGGTTACGGTTGCCGAACAGCCGCGTAAAGACCTGATAGATGACCACTTTTTCTTTTCTTGCCATGCCTGTACCGTTTTCTTTGGGCTGCTTTTATTCGATGCCTTGCACCTCTACTCCATTGGCTATGCGGCTGATCATGCCTTGCAGTGCCTTTCCGGGGCCACATTCCGTAAAACTATCGGCACCGGCAGCCACCATGTTCTGTACACATTGTGTCCAGCGCACGGGACTTGTCAGCTGTGCAATCAGATTTTGCTTGATGTCGGCTGCTTCCGTATGTGCCTTTCCATCTACATTCTGATAAACAGGACATTTGGGGGCTGCGAACGAAGTTTTCTCGATGGCAGCTTGAAGTTCGTCTTTTGCAGGTTGCATCAACGGTGAGTGGAATGCGCCTCCCACCTTCAGGGGCAATGCCCGTTTGGCGCCGGCTGCCTTTATTTTTTCGCAAGCCTCATTCACGGCATCAATATTTCCTGAGATAACAAGTTGTCCGGGGCAATTGTAGTTGGCAGCAACCACCACATTGCCTTCCTTATTGATTCCAGCACATATTTCCTCAACTTTTTCATCGGCTATGCCAATGATGGCAGCCATCGTTGAAGGAGTGGCCTCGCATGCTTTCTGCATGGCCATTGCACGGGCATAAACCAATTTCAGTCCGTCCTCAAAGCTCAGGGCACCGGCTGCTACCAATGCGGAAAACTCTCCAAGCGAGTGGCCTGCCGTCATCTCCGGCTTGAAATTGTCTTCCATGCAGAACGCACTGATGACACTGTGCAGGAACACTGCCGGTTGCGTCGCTTTTGTCTGTTTCAGCTGCTCGTCGGTTCCTGCAAACATAATGTCCGTAATCCTGTAGCCCAGAATGTCGTTGGCCTTCTCAAAAAGTTCTTTTGCCAAAGGATTGTTGTCGTAGAGGTCTTTGCCCATTCCTACGTACTGTGCTCCCTGTCCGGGAAAAACAAATGCTTTCATTTTCTTGTCTTTTAAATTGTTTCTGTCAACTTTTCGAGTTGCAAAGATACGATAAAAAAATGACGATGCGAAATAGTTGCGCTTGCTTGTTGAATTTGAATACAAATAAGATTAAAATCTTCCAACCTGCATCCTGATGAGAGGGGTACAGGCGAAGAATCTTGTTTTCATCCAACGGACGGTTATTATCCTGCTACAGAACTACAGCAGGGGGGATAATGCGATGAAAGAAAAAGAGGTTGCATGTAGTTTCGCTGACATTGTTTCTCCTACAACCGAATAATTTACCTGCAACAAAACTTTAATTTTGCCATCCAAAATAAAAACAATAAAATAATGATAAAGTCAACAAATGTAACATGTCGTTCTCTGTTATTCCTCGAAGGAATGCTGGGATTGTTGAGTGCCTTTGGACCGCTTGTAATGGATATAAATGTCTCTGTGAATGCTCTGAATTGATTTCAAATCAATTCAGATCGTCAATATTCTTATCTCCCATCGAGTTAAAGGATTTTGTCGTTCTGTTAATTTTTATAATATTATTTTGTGGCAGACAGCAATAATTGAAAATGTACTGCAGCCTACGAAATGTTCAAACAAAGAATCCCAAGTATTTTTCAATACTCGGGATTCTTCTAAAGTTTGCTTTACAGTGCAAATATTTTTCAATGAATCAAATCATTGCTTTGCGGAATGGCCGTTGAACCGTCCTAACAAGGCCGATTACTCTTCTACTCTTTCTGTTTCTTCTGTGAGAGTTTCCTCAACAGGCTTTACTTCCTCTGCCACAGCTTCTTCAGCAGGAGCAGTAGCCGGAGCATTTTCTGCAACAACTTTTACAGGAACCTTTACTTCAACTTCCTTGTGGAAGTGAACGGTTGCCTCATAGTCGCCAACCTTCTTCGCATCGGTCATCGTGATGATTTTACGATCAATTTCGATGCCCATTTTCTGTAGTTCGGCAGCCACAGTGGCAGCGTTTACGCTTCCGTATGTAACGCCTGTCGCACTCACTTTAGCAGCAATTTCGAGGGCAACATCTTTCAGAGCCTCTGCTTTCTTTTCCGCCTCTGCCTTCAAAGCCGCGAGTTTGTGAGCCTGCTGCTTCAAATTTTCAGCGAGAACTTTTCTTGCAGATTCAGATGCAATAACACCTTTTCCCTGAGGAATCAAGTAGTTGCGGCCGTAGCCGTTCTTCACGGTCACGATGTCGTTCTTGTATCCCAGTCCGATAATATCTTCTTTCAGTATAATTTCCATTCTGTTTCCTCCTTATTATTTCATCATGTCAGTTACGTAAGGAAGCAGTGCTATCTGGCGTGCACGCTTAACAGCCTGAGCCACACGACGCTGATATTTCAGAGATGTGCCTGTGATGCGGCGAGGCAGAATCTTGCCTTGCTCGTTGAGGAACTTCTTGAGGAACTCAGGATCCTTGTAGTCGATATACTTAATACCGCTCTTTTTGAAACGGCAATACTTCTTCTTCTTCGTATCTACTGAAGGCGGGGTCAAATAACGGATTTCTGATTCTTGTGCCATAGTTTAAGCCTCCTCTGATTTTTTAGCCCATTTCTGTTTTCTCTTCTCTGCATACTGAACAGCATACTTGTCGAGTTTGACAGTCATGAAACGAATTACTTTCTCATCGCGACGGAATCCTGTCTCGAGCGTGTCAATTACTTCCGGCTCTGCCTTGAATTCCAACAGGCAATAAAAGCCTGTTGACTTCTTCTGAATTGCATAAGCCATTTTTTTGAGTCCCCAGGCCTCTTCATTCACAATCTCTGCACCATTTTCGGTGAGGAGTGTCTTGAATTTAGTGACCGTTTCCTTCATCTGTTCATCAGACAAAACGGGAGTCAAAATGAAAACGGTTTCGTATTGATTCATACTTTTAAGATGTAAATAATTAATATTTTGCAAAATGCGGATGCAAAGGTAGTGTTTTTAATTGAGACATAGCCCTATGGCACTTACATTTATCTGTTCTTTAACTAAATTTTATATTCATCGGCCAGAATCGTTCCTTTTTCTGTTTTCAGTAGTTGCCACTCTTTTTGATAACCGACACATGAACGATGATTCCGGCGATGATGAGCAGAAGGGCAAGAAACTGTAGGGCATTGATGTGGCTCCATCCTGCCAGAAAGTTGACAATGAGCAGTACGGCACCGGTATATACCAGTGCCATACCTATGTGTTGAGCGTGTTTCTTGAAGAATGATGACATGGCCTTGATTCTTCCTTTTGCTGTCCTGTTTTCGGGAACAGGCTCAATCCTCTTCGGGGGCGATAAGTTTGTAGCCCTTTCCGTGGATATTGATGATTTCAATCTGGTCGTCGTCCTTCAGGTGCTTGCGCAGTTTTGTGATGTAAACATCCATGGAGCGGGCATTGAAGTAGTTGTCGTCAATCCAGATGGTCTTCAAGGCAAAGTCGCGCTGCAGAATCTCGTTGGCGTGCGAACAGAGCAATGCCAGCAATTCGTTCTCCTTGGTGGTGAGTTTTGTTTGTTTTTCACCGATGGTGAGTAGTTGTTTCTGCGTGTCAAACACAAATTTTCCAATGTGATAGACCGTACTTTCCTTGTTTTTCTTTCCACGTACTCGGCGCAAGATGGCTTCGATACGGAATACGAGTTCTTCCATTGAGAATGGCTTGGTGATATAGTCATCGGCACCCAGTTTGAAGCCTTCGAGTATGTCCTCTTTCAGCACCTTGGCGGTGAGGAAGATGATTGGCATTTCAGCGTTGGCCTGGCGGATTTCCTGTGCCAGCGTGAAACCGTCTTTCTTAGGCATCATCACGTCGAGTACGCATATATCAAATTTCGTTTTAAGGAAAGCTCTGTAGCCAGCCTCGCCATCTGTGCAAAGTTCTGCGTTAAAACCTTTTGCCTGCAAATATTCGCGGAGCAGCATTCCAAGGTTCTCATCATCCTCGCAAAGCAAGATTTTCAATTGTTCTTCCATTTTCATTCAATTTTATTGTTAATACTATTGTTTGTCTGTTCTTTTATTTGTTCAATGCTTATGCATTGTTTGCCATTTTCGGTCAATTTGCCTTTATGGTTCCTTGTCTTTGATAACAGGCAGCGAGATGGTGAAAGTAGTTCCGTTCTTGTACTCGCTTTCTGCCTTGATTTCACCATCGTGGAGATCCACAACTTTCTTGACATAGGCCAGTCCGAGGCCAAATCCCTTGGCATCGTGCAGATTGCCTGTATGCACTCTGTAGAATTTCTCGAATACCTTTTTCAGGTTTTCTTTCTTAATGCCCAATCCCGTGTCGCGTATGGATAGGTACAGCCGGCTGTTGTCGTTCCATGTTTTCAAGTAAATGTCCAATGGCTGGTCGGGCTTCCGGTATTTCACGGCGTTGTCCAACAGATTGTTGATAACGTTTTGGAAATGCATTTCATCGACAAAGATGGTGGAGTTGACGGCCCCGATGTCTGTGTAAATTTTTCCTCCTGTGTGTTCCACTCGTAGTGTAAAGGAATTGGCAATACTTTCCACCATTTCGTTGAGGTCGAGTTCTTTGGGCTTGAATACGGCTTTTTTCTGGTCGAACATCGACATCTGAAGCACTTTCTCCACCAGGAAACGCAGTCGTTTGGATTCGTCGTTGACCACCCCTCCCAAATGTTTCAGCATGGCAGGACTTTTTGAGACGCTTTCATCGTTGAGCATTTGGGCTGCCAATGAAATGCTGGCAATCGGTGTTTTCAGCTCGTGGGTCATGTTGTTGATGAAATCGTTCTTGATTTCGGACAGCCGTTTCTGTCGGAATACGAGCACGAGTGTGATGATGAATGTGACCAGCAGCACGAATGTGAAGACTATGCTCGGAATCATGAAACGGACGATGGAGAACAGGTAGGTGTTCATGTCGGGAAAGTGAATCTTTACGACACCCATTTTGTTTTGCGGGTCGTTTCTGAACAGCACTTGCGAATAGCTGTATGCTTCACCCTCTTCTGAGTAGTCGGGGCATCGGTACACCTCCCGTCCGTCTTGTGTGCTGACGGTGAAATGATAGGGAATGTTCACCCCATTGTTCATCAGTTCTGACTTGAGGTCTTGGTCGAGCATTTTGAAGTTGATGCGCTCTTGCAGCGGCTTGTCGCTTGCTGTGTATAATATGCGGTACACCACGTTGTCGAGCAGTGCTTTTTGATACACATATCTGTTTTTAACGATTTCTTGCATCGACTTGGTTGCTTCACTGATGGAATTCTTGTCATTGCGAAGAATCAGTGCTTTGGGCATTTGCGATGGTTTGCTTGTCATTGTTTTCAGCACGAACGAAGAATAGGATGTCGCATCGTGCGGGGTATGGGGGTAGTTGTGGGATTCCAAATCGGAATTATCCTGTCCGTTTTTTTGCGGTTCGGTTGAACCCTTTTTATGAGTTTTGCGTTCTGTTTCGTTGACGTCTTTTTCCAGATACCGCAGCGTTTCGTTCAGTTCCAGGTTTCTGGAAGCTTGATAGAGTGCTTTGCTCACCGATTCGTCAAGCTGTTCTTTCTTCATCTTGACCATCTCTTCGATATATCTTATCTGAAGAAACAGCAAGGCAAGGAAACTGAACCCCATGATGATGGCTATTGCCCAAATCGTTCTCTTTTTCATAAGGGCAAAGATAGGATAATAAAAGATATGTTGTTCTTTATTTGTTAATCAATTTTGTTAATTTTGATATAATTAATATTTTAAGCATTTGATAATTGATATTTGTTAAATTTGTCTTGTTGTTCGTTCTGGTTTCCAATCTGTGTTTTCTTTTTTCGTCTGTACGACTTGTGAAGCCAATTTTATCTTGTTGGTTCCGTATTTCTGATTGATCATGTCGGTGGTGTGCATCAGCCGTACCGACTTTTTCAGACTCTTTGTCATCGGGGTAAACAAGTCCTGCTCTATGGCCTCATCGCTCATGATGTCGCTGAGCATTACGCCCGCGCGTTTATATAGATAATAAGGTTGGAAGATTGCATTCAATGCTTGATAAGCCGCTTTCACAATGGTCGTTGTGTCAGCTGTAGCATGAGAGAGGTGTACGGTGAATCCGTTGCTGTATTGCTGCAGGTCTTCCCTGTGCCGGTTGGTATTGGCAAAGACTGTTACAGAGCGGCAGATGCTGTGCTGTCTTCTCAATTTTCTGGCGGCAGCCACAGCATAGTTGCATACATAGTTTTGCATTTGCTCATGGTCGGAGGTCATGTGGGTGAACGTTCGTGAGTGCATGACGGTGCGTTGTGTGGCATGTTCGTGCAAGTTGATGGCAGGTGTTCCTTTTAGTTCCATCCATGTTCGCAGGCCTGAAACGCGAAAGCAGTTTAGTATGAACATCTTGTTTTTTTGCGTAAAGTCCCAAGCCGTGGCAATTTGCATCTGTTTCATCTTGGGAGCAGATCGGTAGCCCACTCCCCAAACGCTGGCGATGGGTATTCTTTTCAGTGCTTTTTCCAGATTCTCTTCCATCAGTACGCATACGCCGTGATAACCCTCGAATTTCTTGGCATACCAAGTTGCTGTTTTGGCCAGCGTGTAGGTAAGTGATATGCCGCAGCTGACGGGAATGCTTGTTTTTTCGTAAATAATGTTTTTGATGAGCATCCCAAATTCATGCAGGTCATTCTTGTTTTTTATGGATACCGTTCCGAAAAATTCGTCAATGCTATATTGATGAAAATCTTTCAGCAATTCAGAATTGGTGACTGTTTTCATTATCTGTCGTGACACTTCTCCATATCTTGTCAAATCGGCAGGAAATACCTTCACTTCATTGCTGTCTATGACTTTTTTTGATTGAAACATGGGAACTCCTCTTTTCAGTCCCAGTTGCTTTGCCTCTTTTGTAAGGGCGAGAATCACTCCTCCTCCCACTTCGTTGTGGTTTCCCACAATGACGGGTTTCCCTTTCAATTCTGGATGGCGTGCCATCTCGCATGCTGCGTAGAAACTGTTACAGTCGATATGGAGTATCATGTTTGAAAAGAAATCGGGGGCGTTCTGGAAAGCGGCTTGTGGACGGAGATTATAATAGGGTGTAAAGCGAAATCCTTATTCTTTGTCTTTTGCCGCTTTCTCGTCTTCAAACGTCACGCTCACGAAATTGAATCCCATGGAACGCATCAACTGGCTGAATTGTTTCGATGCGTTTTGTTCGGCACTTCTGATGTTTTCGCTGGTCATACAGCGTTCTTTCATATTTGTGTATGCCCGTTGGTACATTGCTTCACGGTCTTTGTCGTTCCATTTTCCACTTTCAAAAAATGATTGCACGCGTGCTTCGTCTATAAAATCTTCATCGAGTAATTCTATGGGAGGGAGAGTGACGCGAAGGGTGTCGCCGTCTTTCTTGATCCAGTGCGGCTTCACTTTGTGCATGTTTATACCCAATCGGATGGTACCGTAGTAAATCCTTATCAGTTCATCGTCTGAGAAAAATCCGTTTTTTGTGGTGTCAATCATTTCTTCATCGGCAATGGAGAGAAACTCCCATTCACCGATGGCCTTCATCGACTGCACCTGCGTAGGAGTAATGCCGATGCTTTGGTCTATTTCCATATTGGCATGGTTCTGAGTGACTGACCGAATGGCAAAAAATGCAATGACGATGAGAGACAGGAAGATGAGTGTACAGGCAAGCACAATCCACTGACTGAGTTTGCCAAAACGTTTGAACAACTTGCTGGTGCGTGACTGCTGGCGTTGGGTAGGAAGTATGTTGTTTGTCATTTTGCAATAGATTTTGGATCGAGTAATGCAGGCAGGTCGTCCACAGTGAACTTTTTGCGGAATGTTATGGTAATATTCTCGGGGGCATAACCCAACGATTCAATCATGGGTATCAGCATGTTGGCTGCATTTTCCTGCACCATTTCCATGATGCCCATCTTGGGAATGTCGTTGATGATGGCTGCCCGTCCCTGTCTCTCGTAGATTGACATTTCCTCATCGCTGAAATTGGAGCGCAGCAACGATACTTGTTTTTTAATGTCGGCATGATTGATTTTGCTGCTTGTCAGTTCTACTTTGGGATCTGGCAGAATGATTTCTATTTCCTGCCCTCTGCGTTTTACATTTTTGTCGGAAAATCCGTTGAAATCAATATATCCTTTGATGGTGGCATTCATTGGAATGGCAATTTTCCGGTTGCCTACAGGCAGTGTGATGTCGAATTGCTTTTGCAGAAATGAACCTTTCAGTTTCACTTGGTCATTGTGAGTCACTATTTTATGAACATGATATTCTGCCGTGTATAGTTTCGAGCATTTTTGTATTTGCATAACCATCATGGGAATGGTATCCATCGGCTGTGGGACTTGTTTTTCTGTCTTTTTATCCGTACAGGAAGCAATGGTTAGCATGATGGCGCACAGGATGTATAGAATGGTCTGTTTCATTATAGAGTTTATTTGACCACAAACTTACGAAAAATCTTTGAGATAATGTGCAAGAATCATCATGTTTTGTTTTGGATTTTGACAAATATTTCGTTTTCTGCATCATACAGCAAAGGGTGAGCGGTTGATTGTTTGTCGGTGCGAGATGTTTTTTCTTGGACAAGCGCTTTAAAAGTGTTGTTTTTATAATATTATGGCGTTTCATTGCAATTTTCAACGAAAATGTCAGTTATATAATAAATAATAGGTGGAGATGATTGTCCTGCCATAGTTTCGCTTGAAAAGTGGGATGATGGGTAGGAGATGTTCCGTCAGAAAGAAAAAGAATGAAATGAGCGTATTTGTTTTGGATGCGCGTTGAGAGAAAAGAGATGAAAAAGTTACGGATTTTAGTTTTTTCTGTTGTAGTGTTGGCTGTTGGTATGATGGTTTCGTGTGGTGGCAAGAAGCCTTCGAATGTGATCATTGCACCGAAACCAGTGAAGAATACCCCCAAGGCACCTGTAAGGCTGAGCGCTTTCAAGCATCCGGAAACGGTGGAGTGGTTGGGGGCAACCTACAAGGTGGAAGTGCATCGTTTTTCATCGGACAGCATTCCGATTGTGAAAGACGAGCAGGACAACAAATATTACGACAATCTGATAAGGGTGAGAATTGTTCGCAAAGATGGAACGGAATTTTTCAACCACCTGTTCTCAAAATGCGCTTTCAGTGATTATCTTGATGACCACACACGAAAATACGGTGCGTTGTTGGGCATTGTATTGGACAGGGCAGAAGGAAATAATCTTATCTTCGGTGCCAGTGTCGGTTCTCCCGATGTGTTGAGCGACGAATACGTCCCTTTGGTTCTTACCATCTCAAGAACCGGAGGTATCAGTATTAAAAAGGATACGCAGTTAGATTCGGCAGAACCTTTGGAGAGAAATACCGACGAAGGAGTTTAGAAGATCCGTAAGGAATTTCCCTGTTGTCAAGAGCGTATCAAGGTGTTGTAGCAGTTCTCATACTCTTCGGGGTGGTTGCCGATAAAGATGGCGTTCAGCAAACTGTTGGCTGCCACCTCTTCGTTACTGAGATCTGCATATTTCCCGCGCTGTATCTCTTTGCCTAACAATACGTTCCAGTTGGCTTTGAAATCAGAATCCAGTGCACCAATATAGCCGTTGCTGCTATTGGAATCTTCTATCAATTTGTAGTGTATCGTCTTCTTTGACATGACGGGAAGGGTATCCATCATGATGTCGTACGCTTTTTTGAACTCCTTTTTATGACGTTTGGCATTGGGATACATATTACAGATGGAGGGATATATCTCGTCGAAATCGAATGATTCCAATAACATTTTCAGTTTCATTTCTTTTGTTTTTATATGAAAGCGCGTTTTCAATATGCCGCGCCTGTTATTTTGTTGTTAGTAATTGCTTTCCATTTTTTTATTTCATGTTCAATTCTACCGGACAGTGGTCGGATCCAAAGATATCGGAATGTATTTTTGCATCCACCAGTCTGTCTGCCAGTCTGTTGGACACCACAAAGTAGTCGATACGCCAGCCCGTGTTCTTTTCACGAGCATGGAAACGGTAGCTCCACCATGAATAAGCGTATTCGAGAGTAGGATAGAAATGGCGGAAACTGTCCGTAAATCCTGTGTCAAGCAAGAGCGAGAATTTTTCTCGCTCTTCATCCGTAAATCCGGCATTTCGGCGGTTAGTCTTCGGGTTTTTAAGGTCGATTTCTTTGTGGGCCACGTTCATGTCTCCGCAAACGATGACAGGTTTTTTCTCATCTAATGTTTTCAAGTAAAATCGGAAATCATCTTCCCATTTCATGCGATAGTCCAAACGTCGCAATTCATCTTGTGAGTTCGGGGTATAGACCGTAATCAGATAGAAATTGTCCATTTCCAATGTGATGACACGTCCTTCGTGGTCGTGCTCGTCTATTCCGATTCCGTAAGCGACGTTCAGCGGTGTATGTTTTGTATAGATGGCTGTACCAGAGTAGCCTTTTTTGTCGGCATAATTCCAATACGATTGGTAACCTTCAAACTGCAAATCCAGTTGTCCTGCCTGCATTTTTGTTTCTTGCAGGCAGAAGAAATCTGCATCCAACTGATAGAAGGCATCGCAAAAACCTTTCTCTTTGCAGGCGCGTAGCCCATTGACGTTCCAAGATATAAATTTCATTGTTGTAGTGATTAAAAAAGGCGGATAATCATTATCCGCCCCTTGTTTGATTGTTTCCTGACAACTTTCATGTCTCATGGCACATCCCGCATGTTTCATGCCATATCCCGATGTTGCCGGGCTTGTTGTCAGAACTTAGCCATTTTTATTGCCACTACCGCACACTCGTCACCTTTGTTTCCGAGTTTTCCACCGCTTCTGTCCTTTGCCTGTTGTATATCGTTGGTTGTAAGCAATCCGTAGATAATAGGAATTTCGCTTGTAGAATTCAGCTTGGCAATGCCGTAGGTTACTCCTTGACAGATGTAGTCGAAATGTGGAGTCTCTCCGCGGATAACGCAACCTAAAATAATGATGGCGTCATAGCCTCCGTTGAGCATCATCTGGTGTGCTCCATATACCAGTTCAAAGCTTCCCGGAACTGTTTTCACGTGAATGTTCTCAGGGAGTGCTCCGTGATTTTTGAGCGTAGAAACGGCTCCCTGGAGCAGTGCCCCCGTAATTTCAAGATTCCATTCCGAAACTACAATGCCAAAGCACATGTTGCTTGCATCTGGCACCTTTGAAAAGTCGTAATCCGAAAGGTTGTGTAGTGCGGTTGCCATTATTTTACTGATGCGCGTTCAATATATTTGTCGATTTCCTGAGAAACAGGAGAGTTTACATACTTTTTTTTGATGTCTTGATAAATCTTCAATGCTTCGTCTTTTTTTCCCTGACTTTCGAGAAGTTCACCGGCCTGAATCAGGAATGAGGGTGAAAGACTGTTGTTGGTGTTGTCTTCAGCTTCTCCGTCAGCCATGCTTGCAGCTTTCTTGAGATTGTCAATGGCTTTGTCTATTTGGTTGACGTGGGCGTAAGCATTTCCGAGAGCAGCCATGGCAGCGGGGCTTACCATCGCATCGTCTGAAGGAGAGTATTTGTCGAGGAATTTTACGGCATCCTGCCATTTATCCATATTGGCATAACAAAGGCCGGCATAGAGATTGGCAAGGTTACCTGCGTTGGTGCTGCTATAGTCAGATGCGATTTTTGCAAAACCTGCATATCCTGCGCCGTCACCGTTCAGAGCCTTATCGAACATTTGGCTTGCAAACAGTTCCTGCCCTTTTGCCAGGGCGGTACTTGCTTCCGCTTCGCGTGGACCTTTTACATAATTCTTGTAGAGGATTACACCTGCAATCACCACGATTACTGCGATTACCGCATAGATAATGGCTTTCTTATATTTCAAGAAGAAAGCCTCTTTGCCGTTGAATGATTCAACCTGCTGTTCTTTTACTTTTGCCATTTTCTATATTATGTTTTTATTTTCTTCTCTGTTTAAAACGTGGCAAAATTACAGATTTTATCCCACATATTGAAATTTATAATAGACTTTTTTCGTTTTTCACTCGCAAAACCCGTAACTTTGCATTCCTGAAAAGGAAAACGGCAAATGGTACTCGAGAAAATTTCAATACTTAATTATAAGAATATCAAGGAAGCGGCGATAGAACTGTCTTCCAAGATGAATTGCCTAATAGGCCATAATGGAGAAGGAAAAACCAATTTCTTGGATGCCGTTTATTACCTTTCGTTTTGTCACAGTGCCTTTACGGGCGTCGATTCTCAGGTAATCAGGCACGATGATGTTTTTTTTATGCTGGAAGGACTTTACGCAGACGATGCTGGTGGGAAGGAACACATATACTGTGGGATGAAACGTGGTGTGAAAAAGCACTTCAAGCGCAATAAAAAAGAATACAGACGTTTGTCGGAGCACATTGGGCTGATCCCGTTGATTTTTGTTTCCCCGGCAGACTCCATGTTGATAGAAGGAGGAAGCGAAGAGAGAAGGAAGTTGATGGATGTGGTGATTTCCCAATACGACAGCACGTATCTTGAGAGTCTAAACCGTTACAACAAGGCTTTGCAACAGCGCAACTCTTTGTTGAAAGCTGAGGAAGAAGCGGATGAGGAACTGATGTGCATTTTAGAAGAACAAATGGCGCAGGAAGGGGAGCGAATCTATCGGAAAAGGAATGTTTTTGTGCAGGAACTGATGCCCGTATTTCAATCGATTCATCAAAATATTTCGGAAAACAAAGAGACCGTTTCCTTAAAGTACGTTTCACATTGTCAGAGAGGTGCACTGTTGGATGTTATCAGAAGAGACAGGTGCAAGGATCGTGCTGTGGGTTATTCGCTGCATGGCGTCCACCGCGATGATTTGGAGATGCTTTTGGGCGATTATCCCATGAGAAGAGAAGGCAGCCAAGGGCAGAACAAGACCTTTGTTATTGCCTTGAAATTGGCTCAGTTTAACTTTCTGAAGCGTACATGCAGCCATACGACACCCCTCCTGTTGTTGGATGACATCTTTGACAAATTAGATTCGCGGCGAGTGGAAAAGATTGTCAAGTTGGTGGCGAGTGAGGACTATGGTCAAATCCTGATTACAGACACCAACCGGGATCATCTTGACGGCATTCTGCGAAACTGTTCGTTCGACTATAAGATTTTCTCGGTGGAAAATGGAGTGATTGCG
>JALFBL010000015.1 GCA_022773395.1 Prevotella sp. | reverse complement strand
GATAAGTGAATTCTTCGACATGACAAAATCCTGGGCAACTTTTTGTTGCTCAGGGACTTATAAAATATAATAATTAACTAAGTTGCGGAATTAAGATTGTCCTCAATGCAGAAGTCTATATTGATTGAGGGCTTCTTGTCGAAGAAACTATAGGTCGCAATAGCTGTGGATGCGTTCATGGCGAAGTTGAACACGCTGCGGTGTCGGGAATGTAGCAATTGGGCGACATTCTTGAGTTCGTCATTGATGGTTTCCATGACCGACCTCTTTCTCTGCAGGATTTTGTCATACAAGGGCATGGGTTTGTTTTTCATGTTGCACCTCAGGCCGGTAACCAATTGTACGCCATCGTTGAAAAGCCTGTCGAACAGCCCCTGTGATATGTACCCCTTGTCTGCAAAAAGTTTCCCGAAGCCCGGTTGCTCTTGACGTCCCATAGATTGGCAAAGATGTCGTATTTGCAACTGAACTGTGCAATGGTTCCGTTGATGGTGATACGGCACATCACGGGAACGAAACCGTTCTTCTTGGTGGCGTTCTTTTTGAGGTAGAACAGAACCTTAAACGTACTTCGCATAACTCTGACTCTTTATAGGTTATAAAACTATTTATTGCCAGGTTATCCGGTGATACGCAATTCATTGTACTTTGGCGGGAAAGATTCCAAGCATTCATTTTTTTTGCCTTTTTTCTTCCCATTGTCCCTTAATCGGGCTATCTTTGCAGAAGATTTCGATTCGGGTTCAGCCTGTTCGTTACCGTTTTTGCCATTCTTCCCTATCGGATATAGGGTAATGTTTTAGTAACGCTACTCTGTCCAAAGTTGGCAAAAGTCTGTCTTTTGACGGTTTTTCCCCCGATTGGTCGAACATTCAGAACTGACTGACCCACAAATCATTTGCTATGTCCTCTCATTTTTTTGACCATTGAGGATAGATTTTTAAGAAAAAGTTTAGAAAATCTTTGGGAAACCACAATGTGGTTGTACAGAATATCACTTGAATATGTATTATTTTGATTCAACCAAATAGGAATTATAAATATTTTTCGTATATTTGTCAACGAAAAATGCAAAGAATCATAATTGATATTTAGAAATGAAAAAAGTTTTAATGTTGATGGCCCTATCTTTGGTGATGGGCGTGCCGGCAGATGCCAAGAAAAAAAAGAAGGTGGTGCCGGTAAAGAAGGAAATGAGAACTCCTGCACGGCAGGGGCTTTTCAACGTGCAGAACTGGAAGGACAAATACTATTTCCAGATTCCCGATTCGTTGCTGGGACGTTTGTTCATGGTGACCACGCGCTATGTATCTACACCGGTGGATGCAGGACTGTATGGTGGAGAACTTGCCAACAGTCAGGTGCTGTATTGGGAGAAAAACGACAAGCAACTACTTCTGCGTGCCAATATGTATGACACCCGTACCGATTCGACCAACGCCATTTCGCAGGCTGTGATGAACAGTACACAGGATCCTATTGTAGCCGCTCAAAAAATTGACTCTACGCTGACAGATGCCAATGGACACAAGTTGTACAGCATCAACGTGACAGATATGCTGAACGGTGACAATTCTGTGTTCAGCGTGGAAGAATATTCGCGCAACAAACTGGGACTGGCAGCGTTCAAAAAGGATTTGTCGTATATCGACTATATCCACACCTTCCCCATCAACACAGAAATCGTGACGGTGAAAACCTACTCGGCAAAACCAAAATCGAAGATACCCGCAGGGGCTGTTACGGGATTGATTACATTGAAGATGAACACATCGTTTGTGCTGCTGCCCAAGGAACCGACAAAATTCCGTACTTTCGACCCGCGTGTGGGCTATTTTACGGAATCGTTTGTGGAGTTTGAAGACAACCAGCAGAAAGTGGACCGTACAAGGGTGATTACCCGTTGGAAATTAGTGCCGAAAGACATCGATGCCTACAGGCGTGGTGAACTGGTAGAGCCTGTAAAGCAAATTGTTTTCTACATTGACCCTGCTACCCCGAAACAGTGGAGGCAATATCTTATTGACGGTGTGAACGACTGGAACGAAGCTTTCGAGGCTGCCGGGTTCAAGAATGCCATTGTGGGAAAAGAGTGGCCGAACGATTCTACCATGAGCCTGGAGGATGCACGTTATTCGGTGATTCGCTATTTGGCGAGTGACATTCCCAATGCCTACGGCCCCCACGGGAGTGATCCGCGTTCGGGCGAAATCATT
>JALFBL010000091.1 GCA_022773395.1 Prevotella sp. | reverse complement strand
CTCAATCCTCGGACATCTGAGGTCAATCCAACTCCTATGATAACCACTGTAGGAAACCCCATGGCAATAGAATGGCTCGGCAACTAAACCATAGCCTCTAACCAAGAGGGTGAAGACGGGAGTAGAACTCTCTGCTTTCTTCTTTGCCCTCTTTATTATCCTCTTACTTCAATGGCATCCTTATGGACAATCTCTCCAAAAGTGACAAAATGCTCCATAAAGGATCATCCCTATGAAAGTTGAAATTAAAACCCGACAATAAAAAATCCAACCTTCTCTTTCTCTATTTGGTATTTTTTGTACCTTTACGCTCGAAAAATAACAACGAGTGGTGTCTGATCACGTAAATCCAGTTGGGTTGCATGATCAGACATTTTTTTTGCAATAAAAAAGAGAGATGAATAAAACAGCAAAAAAACATGACCTCTGGTCCGGTTCTTTCGTTAGAATCTGTCTGGTAAACTTTTTTATTTTCGTCAATTTTCATGCCTTATTGCCCACGTTCCCCTTCTTTGTTACCTGGCTGGGGGGCGATGCGCTGACCATCGGGCTGGCAACAGCCCTGTTCAGTGTAGCCTCCATCGTGTCGAGACCTTTCGTGGGTTGGCTTATCGACACACGGGGGCGACGCGCCATCCTCGTGCTGGGACTCGTCGGTATGGCATTCATCCCGATGGGATATTTCGTCTCAGCAGGCATTGCGCTGGCCGTTGTGCTTCGCACGGTGCACGGCGTGTTCCATGCAGCATCGAGCAATGCGTCCTCCACATGGGTGACGGACATCATTCCGCACAGCCGCATGGGCGAAGGGCTTGGCATGTACGGGCTCTCGATGGCGATTTCAACGGCTGTGGCGCCGGCACTGGGACTTGCGGTGATGAATGCATGGGGGTTCCGTCCACTCTTTGCCATTGCAGCCTTGGTGGCCTTGGTGGCACTGCTGATAGGCATAGGCATACGGTCGCGCAATTACACGACGTCGGAAGCTCCATTGCGTCTTAGCGAACTGTTCGAGCCGATGTCGCTGCCCGCCTCCGTCACGCAGTTTTTCTTCATGATGGCATACGGCGTGATTGAAGTCTATGTGGCCATCTACGCCACCTCTTGCGAACTGCCTGGTGGCGGCCTCTATTTCATTTTTATCGCACTGGGAACAGTAGCCACACGTATTCTACTGGGGCGCGCCATCGACAAATATGGCGAAGCAAGGTTGGTCTATTCAGGCAACGCCGCAATCATAGTGGGCATCTTACTTTTGGTCTTTGCCCACAACCTGCCCTGTTATCTGATATCAGCCCTCTTGCTGGGTTATAGTTTCGGAGCCGTTCAGCCTTCCTTGCAAACGATGGCAATGCATGCCGTAGCCACAGAACGACGTGGTGCAGCCAGTTCCACATTCTTTGTCGCCTTTGATTTTGGTATTGCTTTAGGTGGACTTCTCGCCGGACTACTGGTTAAAAACCTCTCTTACAATGCCATGTTTCTTTGGATGATTGTGCCATGCATCCTTTCGTGGGGATATTACTACGTCTTTGGTCGGCGCCATGTTTCATCGTTCAATCCGCAGAACCGGCTGACGGTTGCCGGAACAGCAGTGCAAGAGGCGGTCACACCTGCGAGCGCGACCCTACCGTTTGTCGTCACCATCTCACGCGAATACGGTAGCGGAGGCCACCGCATAGGCGAACTGCTGGCGCAGCAGCTCGGCGTAACGTTTTATGACCGAGAATTGATTTCACTCACTGCCGAGAAAAGCGGACTGAGCGAACGGATTGTCGGTGAGAGCGAGCAAAAGGTAGACGGACGACTGATGTATGATGACCCAGTGCAGACTGCCGTGTTCCAAGCCCAATGCCGCATTATACGCGATATTGCAGACAGGGAGTCATGCGTCATCGTGGGACGCCTTGCCAATTTTGTCCTGCAAGACCATCCGAACATTTTACGCATTTTCGTCTATGCAAATGAAAAGGTGCGAATGGAGCGCGTCGTTTCCGAATACGGAGAGGAAAGCGACAGAGCCGAAAGACTATTGAAGCACATCGATAAAGAACGTCGGGAGCACTGTTTGCACTATACGGGCTGTCAATGGGATGATTGCCACCATTATCATTTGATGATAGACAGTTCAATCGGAGACTATGAGAAAATAGTGGAAACCATCTGCAGCGTTCTCGGGAAAAAGTTGGGATAACTATCCATTTCCATAGCCCGTCTTTCTCCCAAATATCGCACCTTTGCATTCATTAAGACATACAAGATTATAGGATTATGAAAAGAATACAATCAACCGTATTGGTATTTGCAGCGCTTGCCGTTGTTGCAGGTTGCACAGTTTTCAAGAAAAATATGCAGACAACTTCTTCGACACTGCCTGCGCAAAGCCTCTGGACAGGTGAGTACGGCGGGGCAGACAAAAGCTACGATTCTCATTTGCTTGTTCTGCGCGAGGAAATCGCTCCCAGGTTCCAACAGCTGGCCTTTGAGGATAGGAAAACAGGGCGAACGATACACTACAATTTGTTTATCCCCAAAAATTACGACCCTAACCAACAATATCCGTTGGTGCTGTTTATGGCAGATGCCAGCACGGTGGGCAAGGGCGTGATGGCATCGCTCAAACATGGCTACGGAGGCATTATCTGGGCTACGGATGAAAGCCAAGCCAAAAATCCGAGCTTTGTGCTGGTTCCTTCGTTTGAAGGTCCTGAAAACGTAACCAACGACCAGTGGCAGGTGACCGATGAAGCCGATGTGGCTTTGCGTTTGTTGCAGTACATTGTTGGGAAGTACAGTATTGATAAAAACCGATTGTACACCACCGGACAGTCGATGGGCGGAATGATTTCGTTTTACTTCAACTCTAGGTATCCCGATTTGTTCGCCGCGTCGTTGTTTGTGGGCAGCCAGTGGGATGTGAATGTGTTATCGCCCCTTGCCAATAAAAAGTTTTTCTATGTTGTTTCGGCAGCTGACCCGAAAGCATCCACTGGGATGAAGGAGTTGGGACAAATGCTTTCAGACAAAGGCGTAGCATATGGCGAAACCGAATTCTCAGCACGACTACCACAGGCCGAGCAGGAGGCAAAAGTGAAGGAACTTATCCGCAAAGGATACGGTATTAACTTCGTTCGGTTCTCGCCCAACACCGTTACACCTGTAAATATGAAGATGAAAAACGGCGGCGAGCACATGTACTCGTTCGACTACGCCTACCGGCTCGAAGCCGTGCGTGATTGGCTTTTCAAACAGAAAAAATAAGCTTTGTTTACCAATCTTCAATACAAAACAATCTGGGACAATACAATGTTTACATCAAGATGCTCACATTGCTCACTTTAGGTGTTCTTTTCTTTGTTATTGTTAATATCTAATAGGTAGCTATGAAAATCGATTTCAACCATATAAACGAGATAACGGTTCAGAAGATGAATGGCGGCGAGGGGGAATGCCATGCACGGATATTTGTCTGCGAAAGCGGAAAAATTATATACAGTATTCTGCCCGCCGGTTCGTCTATCGGACTGCATCCACACTCGACGAGTAAGGATATAAACTACATCGTCAGTGGCACAGGAAAGGCCATTTGCAATGAATACGAGGAAACGCTACTCCCCGGCAACGTGCATTTTTGTCCCAAAGGTGCCACGCACAGCATAGTCAATACGGGTGATAGTGACCTTGTGCTGTTCACCGTAGTAACGGAAGTCTGACTAAAAATATTATGGAAAGTCCATAGAAGTGCTTTTCCCCTGAGACGCATTCAACAACCGTAGTGAGAAATATGGTGGAAAGGCTTTTATTATAGACATGGAGTTAGAATTGCTGAAGATGCATGTTGTATATCCCAAATCTACCAAAAAGTTTCATTGGACGAGTAAGACTTTGGATTTGAAAGAATAGCTCTATGACCTTAATACTAGTGACTGCATCAATGATGGAGAGATTGGCATGGAGGAATTAGCGGATACCCTTTCCGGAACCTTTGGTGTGGAAACCAAGAACTGCTTCAGTGCCTATATTGACATTAAACGTCGTAGGGATAATAGCTGCACCTACTTCCTCGACAAACTTTGGCAGAAATTCAACGAACGTATGAA
>JALFBL010000089.1 GCA_022773395.1 Prevotella sp. | reverse complement strand
GTCACTTTTCTATTTTGCGAGTGAATCCTGCGGAAAATTCGGCTGAAAATTTAACGGATTTAACGTTTTTTAGATCCTTGTGTTTTTCCCATTCTTAAAGAAAAATTGCTGTAAGATGTAGTTTTTGTCGGGAATGGTTTAAAACAAGAAGTGCCACACTGGTAATCCCGTGCGGTACTTCTTCTTCTTCAATATGTGGTGTGAACCGTCAGTTGCGGAAGACAAGTC
This sequence comes from Prevotella sp., assembly GCA_022773395.1. GTDB lineage: Bacteria > Bacteroidota > Bacteroidia > Bacteroidales > Bacteroidaceae > Prevotella. Next base: position 2,413 of record JALFBL010000089.1, on the reverse strand, counting down.
CGTTGCCAAAGCTGTCGATGATGATGGGCTTGTCGCGATTCACGTCTCCTTCCAAGAGTTTCTTGCTGAGGTCGTTCAGCAGGTAGCGTTGTATGGCGCGCTTTACGGGACGTGCGCCAAATTCCGGGTCGAATCCCTCTTGTGCCAAGTAGTCAATGGCTTGTGGAGTCACTTCCATACGTACCTCTTGTTCTGCGAGCATACGTTGCACATGGTTGATTTGCAGCGTGACCACCTGCGAAATTTCCTTTCGTGTGAGCGGCAGGAACAAGATGGTTTCATCGATGCGGTTGAGAAATTCTGGACGGATGGTTTTCTTCAGCATTTCCATGACCGTGTTTTTCGTTCGTCCGATCACTTCTTCGCGATTGGCATCAGTAAGATGCTCAAACTCGTTCTGGATGAACTGAGAACCCAGGTTGGAGGTCATGATGATGATGGCATTCTTGAAATTCACCACCCTTCCTTTGTTATCTGTCAATCTGCCGTCGTCCAGTACCTGTAGAAGGATGTTGAACACATCGGGATGGGCTTTCTCAATTTCATCGAACAGCACTACGCTGTAGGGCTTGCGGCGAACGGCCTCGGTGAGTTGTCCGCCCTCATCGTACCCCACATATCCCGGAGGTGCGCCTATCAGTCGGCTTACACTGAATTTTTCCTGATACTCGCTCATGTCGATGCGGGTCATCATGCCTTCGTCGTTGAACAGATATTCTGCCAGTGCCTTTGCCAACTCTGTCTTGCCTACGCCTGTTGTGCCCATGAAGATGAACGAGGCGATGGGGCGTTTGGGATCTTGCAGTCCGGCACGGCTTCTGCGCACAGCATCCGATACGGCGGCAATGGCTTCGTCCTGACCGATGACCCTCTTGTGCAGTTCCTCTTCCAGATGCAGCAGTTTTTCTTTTTCGCTCTGCATCATGCGGGTGACGGGAATGCCTGTCCAGCGGCTCACCACCTCGGCAATGTCATCGGCCGTCACTTCCTCGCGAACCATGGCGTTGTCGCCTTGTGCCGAGGCAAGCTGCTGCTGTATGCTCTTGATGTCCTCTTCCAGCATCTTCAGTTTACTGTACCTGATTTCAGCCACTTTTCCATAGTCGCCTTCGCGCTCGGCGCGGTCGGCTTCAAATTTCAGTTGTTCCATCTGCTGCTTATCCTGCTGGATTTTGTTGACAAGTGCCCGCTCGCTCTCCCATTTCGCACGAAACAGGTTTTCCTTGTCCTTCAGTTCGGCGATGTCCTTGTCCAAGAGCCGTATCTTGTCCTGGTCGTTTTCGCGTTTGATGGCCTCGCGTTCTATTTCCAATTGTTTGAGTTGCCGGGAAATGTCATCAAGTTCTTCGGGCACAGAGTCACGTTCCATGCGCAGTTTTGCAGCAGACTCGTCCATCAGGTCGATGGCCTTGTCAGGAAGAAAGCGGTCGGAAATGTAGCGTTCCGAAAGTTTTACGGCGGCAATGCAGGCATCGTCCTGAATGCGCACCTTGTGGTGGTTCTCGTAGCGTTCTTTCAGTCCGCGGAGAATGGAAATCGCACTCAGTTCGTCCGGTTCGTCCACCATGACGGTTTGGAAACGGCGCTCAAGTGCCTTGTCTTTCTCGAAGTATTTCTGATACTCGGTCAGCGTAGTGGCCCCAATGCTCCGCAGTTCGCCTCGGGCAAGGGCAGGCTTCAGAATGTTGGCGGCATCCATGGCACCTTCGCCTCCGCCGGCACCCACCAGTGTGTGGATCTCGTCGATAAAGAGAATGATGCGCCCTTCGCTTTTGGTCACTTCGTTGATGACGCTTTTCAAGCGCTCTTCAAATTCACCTTTATATTTCGCTCCGGCCACCAAGGCACCCATATCCAGCGAATAGAGTTGCTTGTCTTTCAGGTTCTCAGGCACATCGCCCCTCACAATTCTTCCGGCAAGCCCTTCTACGATGGCAGTCTTTCCTGTTCCGGGTTCTCCTATTAATATAGGGTTGTTCTTGGTGCGGCGCGACAGAATCTGCAGCACGCGGCGGATTTCATCATCCCGGCCAATGACGGGATCGAGTTTTCCTGCACGCGCCTCCTCTACCAGGTTCTTGGCGTATTTGCCCAGCGACTGGTAGTTCTCGTCGCCCGATGCCGACTGTACCTTCTGTCCCTGTCGCAATTCGGCAATGGCTTTCTGCATATCGCTTGTTGAAAGTCCTGCGTCTTTCAGAATACGGCTTGCCGTGGAGTTGGTTTCCAGTAGGGCGAGCAGCATTGGTTCGATACTCACGAACTCGTCGCCTGCTTTTTTGGAAATATCATTGGCCCGAAGCAATACCTTGTTGGAATCGTTGCTAAGATAAGGCTCGCCGCCGTCCACGCGGGGGAGATGCAAAATCTCGTTGTCGGTCAGTTGTCCGATGTGCGCCACGTTCGCACCTGT
>JALFBL010000027.1 GCA_022773395.1 Prevotella sp. | reverse complement strand
AAAGTGTCTGATATGTTCGAGCGAAACGATCCGCTGCGAAATGAGATCGAGCAGTCGGCCCGGTGTGGCTATCAGAATGTCCACCCCCTTGCGGATCTGCACCACCTGTGCGTGCTGGTTCACTCCTCCAAAAATCACGCAAGAGCGCACAGGGGTATAGCGCGAATATTCACATACACATTCCTGTATCTGTATGGCCAGTTCGCGGGTGGGCGTCAACACCAAGGCCCTGATGTTCTTTCTTCCTCTGGCAGGCTCGGCGGCCAGCGTCTGGATGATGGGAATGGCAAAGGCGGCGGTTTTTCCCGTTCCGGTTTGCGCAATGCCCAGCAGGTCTTTGCCTTTCAAGGCAACGGGTATGGATTGAGTTTGAATGGGAGTAGGACTACTATAGTTTTTGTCTTGCAGAGCCTTTAATATCGGCTCGGAAATATTCAAATCTTTAAATGTCATAAAATGCTTTTCTACTACTTGTTGCGTAGTGTTTGTTTGTAAATGAAAAAGGAGGGAACGGGACATGGGAGAAACGGATGGCACCTGTGCCATCTTCATGCAACGACTCCTCTGAAAAATGAGTAAGAGAATGGATTTGAGGAAAACCCTTGTTCCCGGAATGCTTTGATGTAATCATCGTATGGCTCTATTCTGCCCGCCAAAGTAGCATTTGATGAGTAGCGGACAAACAAGAAACTTTTATTTTGAGGTCAATTTTTTACGATGATAAATCCGCTTGACGAGAGACCGGAAAAAGCATTGTGAGCAAGAGATACTACAAAATTCTTCATTTCTGCGGCGGCAAAGGTACACATTTATTTTGATTGTGCAAGCATTTTTCGTTTTTTTATGCTGTTTTATTTACTTTCTCTGCATTCGTTCCCGGCATTCCCCTTATAGACTGTTCTTGCGAAATGTTTTGACAATTCTCGGAAAAAACTTTTCACCGGAAGAAAGAAAATCAATATTTTGGCAAGAACGGATGCCGCAGATGGCATAAAACAACATTCGGCACACATGCATTTTTCCATTTTGAAAGCCAATACACAGGCGGTTTCCACCCAGCGGAACATCCCATACGCCCAAACGCACCATTCTTTGCCTCTCCATCGGACGAAACAACGCGTTTCAACCAGTCATCCATTGGCCTGCAACGAACCATCTCTAACATGCCATCGGATGATTGGTTGAAAAACGGGGCAGCAGTCACTCAAAGCGCGAAAATCTGCAAAAAGCGACAGTTTTTCAAGACAAATGACTGTTTTCTCCCTCTGAAACAAGGACAAGGAATCATCCGAAACACTGCTTTTCATGGCTAAACCACATGAAGACGAGGAAACAAACGGCACAAACATCTATAAAACAGCGACTTACAAAACACATTAAAATTTCCGTTTTTTCCACACTTACTCCGTTTTGCGCCAAATTTCCCATTTTGGAACGAACAAATTATGAAAAGTTTTGACAAATAGCAGCGTTTAGGGCAACTTGGAATAAAAGAACCGGAAATTATGATGTGTTATGAATTTATTTGATTATTTTTGCATAGAATAAGTTGCATCCGGCCATTTCATGGCATCTGCACGCATGTTTTTTTGCGGAAAGAAGCGGTGCGAGCACTTGATATACTATGATTTATGAGAGAACGAATCGATTGTTTTTTGCCTTGTGAAAACTTGGCTGGGATTGAACATACATTGGAACAGTTGCGCAGATGCTATGCCGTACAACACATCTATCTGATGGTGAACGAAGAATTTGCCAACCGCAACGAAGAACCCACGAACAGCAGGTTTCTGAAAGTGGACGGACTGCTGTCAACCGATACTGTGAGAAAGGTGGAAGAAAAGGCTCATGCCGACTACACACTGCTCTACCTGAAAACCTCGCCATTGAAAATAGGACTTTACGGTCTGCACAGAATGCTGAACGTGGCTGTGGATACAGGGGCGGCCATGGTTTACAGCGACCGCTATTCAATGGAGGACGGTGTGGCCGTGAAGCATCCTGTAATAGCCTATCAGCTGGGCAGTTTGCGCGATGATTTCGACTTTGGAAGTCTGCTGCTGATCAAATCGTCGCTGCTGCACGAATATGTGGCGGAAAGCACCCTGCCCGACTACAGCCATGCCGGACTTTACGACCTGAGGCTGTTTTTAAGCCGGAAAGGCGACCTGTTCCATGTCAACGAGTTCCTTTACACAGAAGAAGAACTCGACTTGCGGGAAAGCGGCGCCAAACAGTTTGACTATGTAAACCCGGCCAACCGAAACGTGCAGGTGGAAATGGAACGCGCAGTGACCGCCCATCTGAAAAAAATCGGTGCATTCGTCGACACGCTGTCATACTGCATACCCGACTTCAACGAACAGAAATTCGAATGCGAGGCTTCGGTCATCATTCCCGTGTTCAACAGGGAAAAGACCATCTGCGATGCCGTGAACAGCGCATTGGAACAAGAAACCGACTTTGTCTTCAACGTGATTGTGGTGGATAACCACAGCACCGACCGCACAACCCAACTGCTCAACGCCTACAACGACAAGAGGCTGGTACACATCATCCCCGACCGACAGGACCTGGGCATCGGCGGATGCTGGAACTTGGCCGTGAACGATGACCGCTGCGGACGTTTTTCCGTACAGCTGGACAGCGACGACCTGTACTCTTCGCCCCACACGCTGCAACAAATCGTGGATGCCTTCCACCAGCAACAGGCAGCCATGGTGATTGGAGCATACCGCATGTGCGACTTCGATCTGAACACATTGCCACCAGGACTTGTCAGCCATGCCGAATGGACAGAAGAGAACGGGTGCAACAATGCCTTGCGCATCAACGGGCTGGGTGCCCCCCGGGCTTTCTTCACACCGCTGCTACGGCAAATGCAACTGCCCAACACGAGCTATGGGGAAGACTATGCTGCAGGACTGGCTTTCAGCCGGAAATACCGCATCGGGCGCATCTTCACCGAATTGTATCTGTGCCGCCGGTGGGGAGGGAACAGCGATGCTGCCCTTAGTGTGGACAAAGTGAATGCCAACAATCTGTATAAAGACCGCCTACGCACCATCGAATTGAAAGCCCGCATGGCAATGATGAACAAAACGGGCAGGGAAAACGACTATTCGCTGCTGAGGTTCTTCAACCGCCAGTTGGAGAAATGGGACGCGGCAAGGCACCGTTATTACGAACTGCAAAACGTGAACACGAAAACGTTGCCTGCAAGCGGCATCACGCTCAAAGCGCAATTCAATCCTGCACGCATGGTGTCAACGGGAGCGTCCATCACCCCAAAAGCAATAGCCGAGCGTCCTTGCTTTCTGTGTGAAAAGAACCGACCCGAACAACAAATCGCCAAAGAATTTGGAAAGGATTTCCAATTGCTGGTAAATCCATTTCCCATTCTTCCCGCACATTTCACCATTCCACTGAAAGCGCACCAGCCTCAGAACATCTGGACACATTATGGAGAAATGTACCGCCTGCTTGAACAATATCCCCAAATAACGGTGTTCTACAATGGCCCGAAATGCGGAGCGAGCGCCCCAGACCACATGCACTTCCAGGCAGGAACAAGCGGACAGCTGCCACTGCAGGAAGGATGGCAACGACTGGGAAGGAACCTGACGCCAATCCTTGAAAACAACACCGGTGAAGGCATTTATTTCATCACCGAATATCCTTCGCCTGCCCTCCTCATCAAGAGCCGCGAGGCGAAAAGCGACAAACAGATGTTTGCCTGCATATACAAGGCTTTGGAACAGGAGGCGAGAGAAACCGACGGGGAACCCATGATGAACATTGTGGCATGGAAGAATCAGGACGAGCATCTTTCCGTGGTGTTCCTTCGCAAGAAACATCGCCCCGACTGCTACACGGCGGAGGGAGAAGTGAAAATGATGGTCAGTCCCGGCGCACTCGACATGGCAGGACTTTTAATTGTGCCGTGCCAAGAAGATTTCCACAAGATAACGGCAGAACAGGCCATTGAAATATTGAAGGAGGTGAGCTTGACAGAAGAGGAAACAGAACGTGTGGTGTCGCGTTTAAGGGACATGAAGGACTGCTTGAAGAACGAAAATGCCGGACAAACGGAGAAAGCCCCGGAAGTGCAGGTGGGAATCGTAAGTGCGGAGAGCATCGGTTTTTCGCTGAACTCGCCCTATATGGCAAAGGGAGAACTGATAGAAGGCACACAAAGTGTATCTATAGCCGAAGGAACCATCCTGTGGAACGGCAACCAATACCATGAACTGCGGTTCATGCCAAAAGACAAGAACGCTTCGTTCTCGATAAAGGACGTGACCATAGGCGTGAACTTTCATTGGGAACGAAAAGAAACGCAGACGTTCCAAGGAGCACTGAGATTGGTGGTGGAAGCTGACAAAATTTGTGCCATCAACGAACTGCCGGTGGAAAACTATCTGACGAGCGTGATTTCGAGTGAGATGAAAGCCACATCGTCGCTGGAGTTTCTGAAGGCTCACGCCGTGATTTCGCGCAGTTGGCTGCTGGCACAGGTGGAAAGGCGTAAAAAACAGGGACAGGGCGGAAACGGCTTTTTCTCGTTCGTGAAAAAAGAAGACGAACTGATACGATGGTACGACCGTGACGACCATACGATATTTGACGTGTGCGCCGATGACCATTGCCAACGCTACCAGGGCATAACAAAAGCCAATAACAGGCATGTGGAGGAGGCGGTGAAAGCCACCAAGGGACAGATACTCGTGTATGGCGGGGAAATTTGCGATGCCCGGTTCAGCAAATGCTGCGGTGGCGTCACCGAGGAGTTCCGTTATTGCTGGGAAGATGCCGACAAGCCTTATCTTGTTTCCATTCGGGACGCTGCCAACAACCGGGAAGAACCGTTCTGCAACACGAAGGACAAGAATATTCTTTCGCAGGTGCTGAACGACTACGACCAGGAAACGGCCGATTTCTACCGCTGGCATGTGGAATACACCCAACAGCAAATCAGGGAACTGATTGAAAGCAAACTGAAACTGACGGTGGGCGACATCGTGGCACTGGAGCCGTTGGAAAAAGGAAAGAGCGGCCGAATAAGCAAATTGAAGATTGTGGGAACCGAACGCAGTTTCACCATTGGAAAAGAACTGGAAATACGACGGACACTCAGTGAAAGCCACCTGTACAGCAGTGCCTTCGATGTGGAGACACAAGACGTGGAGAACGGCATACCGGGCAAATTCATACTCAACGGTTCCGGCTGGGGACATGGCGTAGGATTGTGCCAAATAGGGGCAGCCGTGATGGGAGAACGGGGCTACCGTTACGATGAAATATTGCTGCACTATTACCGTGGTGCGGAAATCAAGAAGAAATATTGATGTAAAGATTGACATGATGTTGAAAAAGAAAAATCCGTGGGCATGGGTTCCCACTTTATATTTCGCTGAAGGATTGCCCTACGTGGCAGTGATGACCCTATCGCTGATTCTCTACAAGCAACTTGGATTGAGCAATGCCGAAATTACCTTTTACACCTCGTGGCTCTATCTGCCATGGGTCATCAAACCACTCTGGAGCCCGTTCGTTGACATCGTAAAAACCAAGCGATGGTGGATCGTAACCATGCAATTGCTGGTGGGCGCGGCATTTGGGGGCGTAGCATTTACCATCCCCGCCAGTTTCTGGCTACAGGGATCGCTGTTTTTCTTTTGGATCATGGCATTCAGCAGTGCCACGCACGACATTGCGGCCGACGGATTCTACATGCTCGGACTCGACCAGCACCAACAGGCTTGGTTCGTGGGAATACGCAGTACGTTCTATCGGCTTGCCACAATCTTCGGACAAGGCATCCTCGTGATGATTGCCGGAAACCTGCAAGTGCTTTTCCGCAACAACATCCGCTATTCATGGAGTTTGATGTTTTATGGAACTGCGGGACTGTTCATCGCCTTTTGGCTGTGGCACCATTACATTTTGCCTCGCCCCAAGGAAGACAAAGGGATGCTATACACCGGAATGGCAGATTTAAGGAAAGGGCTGCAACAAACCATCGTCACATTTTTCACCAAAATGCCCGTTCGCGAAGTGCTGGTGGGCATCCTCTTCATGCTGCTCTACCGCATGCCCGAAGGGTTACTGGCAAAGGTTTCATCGCTATTCCTCATCGACAGTACCGGAGCCGGGGGACTGGGACTTTCACCACAGGAATACGGGCTGGTGCAAGGTACAGTGGGAATCATCGGCTTGACTCTGGGAGGTATTCTGGGAGGAATGGCAGCCGGCAGGGACGGACTGAAAAAATGGTTATGGCCAATGGTATGCGCCATTACCCTGCCCGATATGGTTTATGTGTATATGAGTTTTGCACTGCCTGAGAGTTTGATGACGGTCAACGTGTGTGTGTTTGTCGAACAGTTTGGCTATGGTTTCGGCTTCACTGCCTATATGCTATACCTTATATATTATAGCCAGGGCAAATACAAGACCTCACACTATGCACTATGCACGGCATTGATGGCACTCTCCATGATGTTGCCGGGATTGGTGGCCGGCGCATTGCAGGAATGGGTGGGCTACAGGATGTTCTTCATCATCGTGATGCTGTTTTGCTCTGTCACGTTCCTCGTGTCATGGTTCATCAAGATTGATCCGGAGTTTGGCAAGCAGCACAGCGAAGAAAGCACCGAAGCTGGCATGATGGAAGAATCATAGGAAAAAGTGTTAGATTTTTTCGGCATTCATGTTAAAAATTCAGAATTATTAAGTAATTTTGCAACTTTAATATTAAAAACACTTTTATGGTAGAGAATGAAAAACCATCCGGAAATTTGATTTATGGCGTAAACGAGCGTCCTCCATTGCGCGACACTCTTTTTGCGGCAGTACAGCACCTACTGGCTATTTTCGTGGCCATCATCACTCCTCCGCTCATCATTGCAAAGGCATTGAACATGGACTTGGCACTGACGGGATTTCTTGTGTCCATGGCACTCTTCGTGTCGGGAGTAGCAACATTCATACAATGCAAACGGCTGGGCTCGGTAGGCTGCGGTCTGCTTTGCGTACAGGGCACGAGTTTTTCGTTTATCGGGCCGATTATTGCCATTGGCAATGCGGGCGGGCTGCCACTTATTTTTGGTGCCTGCATTGCCGGTGCACCAGTGGAAATGTTGGTGAGCTATTCGTTTAAATATCTCCGTAAGGTTATTACGCCATTGGTGAGCGGAATCGTGGTGATGCTCATCGGACTCAGTTTGATCAAAGCAGGCGTAATATCGTGTGGTGGAGGCAATCCTGAAGCAGCCGACTTCGGCTCGCTCCGCAATTTGCTGGTGGCGGGCGTGGTCTTGCTCTGCGTAATATTGCTGAACAGCAGCAAGAACAAATATTTGCGCATGAGTTCCATATTCTTGGGGGTGATTATAGGATATGTGCTGGCACTTGCCATGGGAATGGTGGATTTCAGCAGTTTCCATACGGGCGAGTATGCGTCGTTCTATGTGCCAGTTCCATTCAAACTGGGAGTTGAGTTCAGTATATCATCCATCATTGCCGTGGCCCTGGTCTATCTCGTCACCGCCATTGAGGCAACGGGAGACATCACTGCCAACTCCATGATTTCAGGTGAACCGGTGGAAGGAGAAAAATATGTGAAGAGAGTGTCTGGAGGTGTGCTGGCAGACGGAATCAACTCATTGTTGGCAGGTGTGTTCAGTTCATATCCCAATTCCATCTTCGCGCAAAACAACGGTATTATTCAACTTACGGGTGTAGCCAGCCGTTATGTGGGATATTTCATTGCAGCCATGCTCATTGTCTTGGGATTGTTCCCCATTGTGGGCATCGTCTTCTCCATGATGCCTTCACCCGTATTGGGAGGAGCCACGCTGCTGATGTTCGGAACAGTGGCGGCGGCTGGCGTACGCATTGTGGCATCACAAAAGATTAACCATAGGGATATGCTCGTAATTGCAGCCAGCCTGTCGTTGGGAATGGGTGTAGAACTGATGCCTTCTGTTCTGAACCAGTTGCCGGAAAGTGTGCGCACCATCTTTTCATCGGGCATCACAACCGGCGGACTTACAGCCATTGTTTGCAACGCACTGATCAATCTGAAAAAATAAGTCACAACTATGGATAAATTAAAGAACAGGATTCTGCAAGACGGGAAATGCTTTCCGGGAGGAATCCTCAAAGTAGATAGCTTTATCAACCACCAAATGGATCCGAACCTGATGATGGAACTGGCAAAAGAATTCAGCAATCTGTTTGCCGGTGCCCACATCACCAAAATTGTCACCATAGAATCGAGTGGCATAGCGCCAGCCATCATGGTGGGCTACATCACCCAACTGCCTGTAGTCTTCATCAAGAAGAAAAAGCCCAAGACAATGGAGAATATGCTGACATCGCAAGTACACTCGTTCACGAAAGACCGTGACTACACCGTATGTATCAGCAACGATTTCCTGACGAAAGACGACCACGTGCTTTTCATCGATGATTTCCTTGCCAACGGAAATGCATCTATGGGCGTGATTGACCTCTGTCGCCAGGCAGGTGCAAAGATCGAAGGCATGGGCTTTATCATTGAAAAGGCATTTCAAATGGGTGGAGACGTTTTGCGCAGAGAAGGAATTCGCTACGAGGCATTGGCAACCGTAGAGAGTTTGGACAATTGTGAAATCAAGTTGAGATAAACGATTCTTGCGCTTGCCACTTGCTGCTGGAAAAAACAAAGAGGTTCAATCAATGAACCTCTTTGTGATTTCTCCATATTCTTCAATTCTTCTGTCGCGCAAGAACGGCCACCAGCGTCGCACTTGCTCGCTGTGGTCAAGGTCAACTTCAACAATAAGACTTTCTTCATCATTGTTGCAGGCACGATAATGAATTTCTCCCTGCGGGCCGGCAACGAAACTGCTGCCCCAAAAACGTATGCCATCCGTCTGCCCCGACGGATCAAGTTCATGCCCTACACGGTTGACTGCAACAACAGGCAATCCGTTGGCAACGGCATGACCACGCATGACTGTTGTCCACGCCTCGCGCTGCCGCTGCTGTTCTGCCTCATCATCGCTGGCGGCATAGCCAATGGCCGTAGGGTAAATAAGGATTTCCGCCCCTTGCAAGGCCATTAGCCGGGCTGCCTCAGGATACCATTGATCCCAGCAGACCAATACCCCTAATTTTCCTACCGATGTCAGTATGGGATGGAAGCCCAAATCACCAGGTGTGAAATAGAATTTTTCATAATAGGCAGGATCGTCCGGAATGTGCATCTTGCGGTATTTCCCGGCAATGCTTCCGTCTTTCTCCATGACCACTGCCGTGTTGTGATAAAGTCCGGCAGAACGCTTCTCAAAGAGTGAAATTACAATGACTATACCCAAACTGCGCGCCAAATCACCATAAAAATGTGTAGAAGGACCGGGGATGGGTTCTGACAAATTGAAATAATCCACATTCTCTACTTGACAGAAATAAAGCGAGTTGTGAAGTTCTTGCAGAACGATGAGTTCCGCACCACGCGTTGCCAATTCTTTGATTTCTGTAGCAAGGCGCTCCATATTTTCCTTGGGTTCTGCCGCACAACGCAACTGCAGCATACCGATTTTTATTTCTCTCATTGTATATGTTATTTAATGATGGGGAATTGCATTGTACAACAATGTATGGAACCATGCTGCCGAACAATGGGCAGACTGTTTATGAGAATCATTTCGCGATCGGGGAAAGCCTGACGAATGATTTCCGTGGCCTCTTTGTCCTTTTCCGGCTGTTGAACCGCAGGTATGATCACCGCCCCATTGATAATCAGGAAATTGGCGTATGTGGCAGGCAAGCGTTCGCCATCGGCATAGACAGCATCGGGCATTGGCAGGCGCAAAAGATGATAGGGAGCACCGCTTTTCGTTCGGAATGTGCGCAGTTGGCTTTCCATGGCTTTCAAATCGGCAAAATGCTCATCGTCTTCATCATCACACCCTACATACAACAGAGTGTCGTTGGGAGCGAGACGAACAAGTGTATCAATGTGTCCGTCGGTGTCGTCTCCTGCCAAATGGCCGTGGTCTATCCACAAGACGCGCTCGGCGCACAGACGTTTCTTCAGTTCGTTTTCTATTTCTTGTTGGGTGAGCGGTTGGTTTCGGTGGGGAGCCAACAGGCATCCCGTGGTGGTGAAAACAGTCCCTTGCCCATCGCTTTCAATCGAACCGCCTTCCAACACAAAATCCAAATGATTTTCATATTTGTCGTATCCCCCGAACAGATTCGCTCCCCTCCCATTTTCGTTGCTATCTGAACGATTTTTCTCGCCTTTCAACACGCCATACGCCTGAAACAAGCTGCCATTGATGGCATTGTCTTTGTCTGCTGCAAATTTTTCTCCCCATCCATTGAAACGGAAATCGAGCAGATGACCATTGTTTAAAGTGATGAAGCCATGGTCGCGTGCCCAGGTATCATTGGAGGGGCATAAGTGGAACACCACCCTACCTTTTTGTTCCTCAGAAAGAATGGGAAACAACCGTTTTTTCACCTCGTTGGCATCCGGACACACCACAAGCAGTCTTTCATATTTCGTTATGGCACATGCCATCTCAACATAAACGGTGTTGATTTCATCGAGATATGGCAACCAATCCGTTTGCTTATGTGGCCATGTCAGTTGCACGAACGACTGAGGTTCCCATTCGGCAGGTAATCTTGTTTCTTTATTCATTATTCCTAAAACAGACGCAAAAACGCCAAAGTATTTATAACAAAGCAAGAGGATGCTTCAATGGCACCCTCTCGTTCCACGATGATTGAATCATTGGCTTTCGGTTAATCTTCTTCTACCTTTGACGGTTTTGAACCAACCAAAGCATAAAACAGAATGTATGCTGCACAGAAGAGTACAACCCAATAGCTGGTCATGTAGTTGGTCAAATCTGCCACCCATCCTTGAATGGCAACCATAACGGCACAACCGAACACCATGGTCATGAAAATGCCGCTGGCGATGGCGGTGTATTTGCCCAATCCCTCAACAGCCATATTGAAGATGCCTCCCCACATCACAGATGTGCAAAGCCCCACCAAAAGGAAAGCAAAGATTCCCACCGGCACTTCCGCCCAAATCATTTGGAGGTTGGCCCAGTCGATGCCAGGAACATTCACGGTGGAAGTTTCAGGAGCGAACATGCCGAAAGCCACCAATGCGATGCTGGCTGTTGATACGATGGTAATCAATGTGCGGCTGCTCACTTTACCTCCGACAACACCTCCCACAAAGCGGCCAACAAGCATCATCAACCAATAAACGGCCACAATTAAACCTACGGTTGAAGAATCCAAGCCCTTGGCTGTAAGGTATTGCAGCGTGTAGGTAGGAGTTCCTACCTCCAGCCCCATGTAAAGGAAAATGGCCAAGGCACCCAAAGTGAAATGACGATATTTCAAAGCACCCTTGATCAGAGAAGTGTCTACGGGAGCCTGTTCGGGTTCCTCGATTTTGGTGAGAAGTATTCCAATGAAACCAACGACAAATATGGCCAAGGCTATCATCAATGCCGGTGTGGCATCAGCAATGTGAGCTTTAGCGGCATCACCGATCAAAGCACCCATGATGATGTAAACTGCCACGGCGGCAGAACTGTTGAACACACCGCCTATCTGAATGAGTTGGTTTCCTTTCTTACCACCCCCACCCAGCAGATTGAGCATGGGATTCACCACACAGTTAAGGATACACATGGTGAAACCGCTGATGAACGCACCCACAAGATAAACCAGAAATGCACTATCTTTCCCCACGGAACCACTCAACCACTGTATCAGAATGCCCACAATACCAATGAAAAGACCGATAAGGGCTGTCTTCTTGTAACCAAACTTGGATATGAGCATACCAGCAGGAATACCCATCACCAAATAAGCAATAAAGTTGCCATAGTTGCCTATTTGCGAAAGTACATTGCTTGCACCAAAGTCATTCTTTACGATGACCGCCATTGGCGAACACAAATTAGTAACGAATGCAATCATTGCAAAAAGGGATATCATGATGATAATGGCACCCCATTGTTTTTTTTGTTGACCCATAGTTCGTATTTTTATTCGTTGATTTTACCTGAAATCTTTTTACTTAGCCAGCATCAATCCTCAGCGGCATCCTCTGTTTTCTTCGTCTTTCTAATGGTGCGCTTACGTTTGGGTTTTTCTTCTCCAGCCACACTTTCGAGTTTCACCCCTGCCAGTTCAGGGTCTATCATAATACGTCCGCAATATTCGCAAACAATGATTTTCTTGTGCATCTTGATGTCCAACTGTCTCTGGGGAGGAATCTTGTTGAAGCAACCACCACAAGCGTCGCGCTGCACATACACAACACCCAATCCATTACGTGCATTCTTACGAATGCGCTTGAAACTGGCAAGCAAACGTGGCTCTATCTTGAGTTCGAATTCCTTAGCTTTTTCCTTCAGTTTCTCTTCCTCCGTGCGTGTTTCGCTAACGATTTCTTCGAGTTCGCTTTTCTTTTCCTCAAGAGCAGCATGACGGTCGGCAATCAGTTCTTCTGCCTTCTGCAAGTCAACGTTGCGTTCCTCCACCCTCACATTGGCTTCCTTTATTTTCTTGTTGCAAAGTTCGATTTCAAGCGACTGAAATTCAATTTCTTTGCTCAACGTGTCATATTCACGGTTGTTCTTTACATCGTTCAACTGGTTCTTATAACGTTCAACGCTCGCCTTGGCCTCTTCTATTTCCGCACGCTTCTGTGTAACAGCCTGTTGAAATTCTTCAATTTCACTGCGTATTTTTTCTACACGGGTGTTCAAGCCTGCGATTTCGTCTTCCAAGTCCTGTACCTCCAGTGGCAATTCGCCTCTCAACGCCCTTTTTTCATCAATGGCCGACAAGGTGGTCTGCAATTGATAGAGTGTCTTCAATTTTTCTTCTACTGATAATTCGGATGAAACTTTCTTTGCCATAATTTTTTATTTTATGATTGTCTTGACTATTTATTTTAAACTTTTGCACTGCAGCTTGCTAACTTTTGTACTATCGCCTTCCAACGCTTGGCTGTTCGTTGTTTATCAGACAGATTCTTTATAAGTAAATGATAGGATTGGTGTTCGTTTTCGTGAGACAACATTTCACACCCTCACATTCCTTTTCAATGATTTCCTTGAAAATCTCATTGGTGTATTGCTCGCTTTGGTAATGGCCGATAACGGCAATCTGGATTTCTTGTTCATGGTCAAAATAGTCGTGATAATGCATTTCTCCCGTCACAAAGGCATCAGCCCCAACCTTGATAGCCTCTGGAAGCATGAAAGCTCCTGCCCCTCCGCAAACGGCAACCCGTTCTATACCACGGTGCAACAGTTGGTTAGCTTGAACGCATTCCACATCGAACGTCCTTTTCAGCATCAAAACGAAATCATCAGCAGCCATCGGCTCGTCAAATATTCCAATTGCACCACTCGCCCCAACAAGCTGTTCGGGCTGTTCTTTCGGTTTATTTGGCGGCTCTGATGGACACGCGCCCTTGCCGATGATTTTCTTTTCGCCAAAGAATTTAATGTTCCTCAACCCCATCTTTTCAGCGATCTTGAAATTCACTCCCCCTTTCGCATTGTCCATGTTCGTGTGCATTGACACAATGGCAATGTCATGCTTGATTGCCTTGTAAACAATTCTCTGCACATCGTTCTCATCTGATATTCTCTTTAGGGGATGGAATATCAACGGATGATGGCTTACAATGAGGTTACAGCCTGTTGCCATAGCCTCGTCCACCACCTTTTCAGTAATGTCTAAACACAATAATACCCCTGACACTTCCAGCGTCTCTGTCAATCCTATTTGCAAGCCGGCATTGTCGAATCCTTCTTGCAAAGGCAGAGGCGCGAAACGTTCAAGGGCATTCACCACTTCTTTGATTCTCACGCTTTTCAGCTTTTAATTCTGCAAAATTAATGTTTTCCTCTCAAATCACCAAATTTATTGAAACCAAAAGTTCATTATCTATGTATATTTAACGAGAACGTAGAAACACTCCATCCATACAGAACTCACATACCACAGGCTCAATGCACCGGAAAAAGTCTTTCTCGATGTTTTTATCCATAGTTGCATTTGCCTGTTGAATCAGCAGTCAGTCTCTCAACAATCCGCTGTTCTCGGTGTTCGATGAGCACCTCTACACCATATTTCTCGTGGATATGCTCTGCCAAATGCTGTGCACAGTACACACTGCGGTGCTGACCTCCCGTACACCCGAACGAGAACATTAAGTGGGTAAATCCTCTTTGTATGTATCGTTCTACATGGGCATCAGCAAGTTTATAAACACTCTCCAGAAAAACAAGTATCTCGCCGTCATCCTCCAGAAAACGAACAACCGGCTCGTCCAGTCCTGTCAGTTGTTTATAGGGCTCATATCTACCTGGATTATGCGTGCTGCGACAATCGAATACATAGCCTCCTCCGTTACCGCTTTCATCCTCAGGTATGCCATTGCGATAAGAGAAACTAAAGACACGAACCTCCAATGGCCCTTTGCCATCGTATTTCGAGAACGTAGCAGGGCCATCCTCCGGATGTGCCTCATATACATTCTTGTCGGCAGTTCTGTATCCGTCCGCACGGTTTTGTCTGAGTTGTTCTTTCGGAGTAAACTTCGGCAGTCCTGCAAGCCTTTTCAACATATCAATCATATAGGGATAAGGAAATACATCGAGTTCCAATATTTCCCTCAAATTATTGATGGCAGGTGGAATGCTTTCCATGAAATGCTGCTTGCGCTCAAAATAGCCACGGAATCCGTACGCCCCCAAAACTTGCAACGTGCGGAAAAGCACAAACAACGAAAGCCGATTGACGAAATGACGCACAGAAGGCACTTCGGTATATTTTTGCAACGACTGATAGTATTCATAGACCAACTCACGGCGCAACTTGTGAGAATAGCGAGCCGAAGCCTGCCATAGGAACGAAGCCAAATCATAATAGAATGGCCCTTTGCGCCCTCCTTGAAAATCGATGAAAAAGGGATTTCCCTCGCCATCAAGCATGATGTTGCGCGCCTGAAAATCACGATACATAAAACTGCCACCCTCTTCCGACAGCAAATCCTTGGCAAACAGGCGAAAGTCGGCTTCAAGCTTCAATTCATGGAAATCCAACTCGGTGGATTTCAGGAAACAATACTTGAAGTAATTCAAATCGAACAACACGCTATCCATATCAAACTCCGGCTGCGGATAGCAATGACTCCAGTCTAAATTTCTCGCTCCTTGTATTTGAATGTTGGGCAGTTCTCTCACGGCTTTCACCAGCAGTTGTTTCTCCTTTTGATTGTATCGCCCACCGGCTTCCCGTCCACCGCAGATGGCATCAAAAAGCGACATTGTACCCAAGTCCTGCTGCAAATAGCATAACTCATCGTCATCTACAGCCAAGACGGTCGGAACGGGCAACTGGTTTTTTCTGAAATGATTGGCAAGATACACAAAGGCATGGTTCTCCTCTCTACTTGTTCCCATCACTCCCACAACAGTTCCATCTTCAACACTTGTCATGCGATAATACATGCGATTACTGCCTGCCACCGGTATTTTCTCAACGCGTGCCGGCTCTTTTCCGCTCCATTTTTTATACAGTCCTATCAGTCTCTGCATGGCTTCACCAAAAATGTTCTTCCTCTTTTCCTTGTTTCTTTCCTATCCAGGCCGAAATCAGATAACTGGCAAGTATCAGCAGCACCATGACGCCTAATGTCATGAAAAACGATTCCGTAATATAATATAGGCATGCACAGATAATGACAAACATTACTATCTGAGATTTTTTCAATTTAAAATAATCCGCATCCATTCCTAAAATATTTAATGCCAATTTTCTGCAAATTTACAAATAATCACCGGAAATACCGGTATTTTACCAATATTAACAATTTCAAACCAAGTGCTACTCTGCTGAGAAATCCGCCACCATTTGTCGGTATGCTCCATACATGTGGGTTTTGGAAATATAGCCCATCAAGTGTCCGTCATTATCAAGAACAGGAAGCATTTGCGCATCAGAACATTCAAATTTTTTCATCACGTCTTCCATCGGATCGTTTACTACCAATGTGGCAGAAGGCTGATACATCAACTGGCTTACCTTAAAATGATAATAAAGTTCGGTGCGGAAAACAATGTGGCGGATTTTCGTAATGTCTATTTCGCCTAAAAGATTACCGGCATTGTCCAGTACAGGAATAAGGCTTGTCTTACTTCTACTCAAAACATGTACCAAACTGCCCAATTTCATATCCGGCCCCACCGACAAATAATTCTTGTCTATAATACTGTCCAACGACATCAAAGTAAGCACAGCACGGTCGGTATGGTGTGTAATAAGTTTTCCCTCACGGGCCAGGCGCATGCCATAAATGCTATGAGGTTCAAAAATAATAATGGTAAGATAGGCACAAATACTGACAATCATCAGTGGGATAAACATATGATACCCTCCACTGAGTTCCGCTATCAGGAAAATGCCAGTTAAAGGCGCATGCATCACTCCGGCCATAACCGCAGTCATGCCTAACAGCACGAAATTGTTTTCCGGGATATAAACACCTATTTGTTTCATATTCCATACGCGGGCAAACAAGAATCCGCCTAATGCTCCTATGAATAGCGAGGGAGCAAATGTTCCTCCACATCCCCCTCCTCCATTTGTGGCAGAAGTGGCAAAAACTTTTGTGACAAGAACCAGCCCGACATAGAGTGTCAACAGGTTTCCATTTCCATAAAAGAGCGAATTGTTGAGAACGGTCGACCAATCATTTTCCGTCTTGCCATTCAACAGGATGTTAATGCTGTCATAGCCCTCTCCATAAAGTGCTGGAAAAATGAAAATCAGGGAACTCAAGACCAAGCCTCCCACCATCAATTTGATGTAGCGGCGGTTTCCAAGACGTGCAAAAACATTCTCGCACATTGTCATGGTGCGAATAAAATACAGACTGAGAATGCCACCAAAAACACCCAACAAGATATAGGAGGGAACGCGCTCCATTGTCCACACATCGTTCTGCACATATTTGAAAAGAGAATCAAAACCTGTAAAAATATAACTGAAACAAACTGCTGTTACGCTTGAAATAAGAATAGGAAGCAGTGAGGCCATAGTCAAATCTATCATCAATACTTCCAAAGTGAACACCAGACCGGCAATGGGAGCTTTGAAAATCCCGGCTATTGCGGCAGAAGCGCCACATCCTACCAAAACCATCACCGTTTTATTGTCCATCTTAAACAATTGTCCTAAATTACTACCAATGGCCGATCCCGTAAGAACAATAGGAGCCTCGGCTCCTACAGAGCCTCCAAATCCGATGGTAATGGCCGAAGCAATGACGCTGCTCCAGCAATTGTGCCCTTTTATACGGCTTCGCTTGGTGGAGATGGCATAAAGTATGCGCGTGATTCCATGCGAAATATTATCCTTGACGATATAAGAAACAAACAAGGAAGTGAGATAAATGCCTATCACAGGATAAACAAGATACAACCAGTTGAAAGAAGCAATGTCGAATCCCGCAGTAAGCAAAACCCTTATTTCATCAATCATCCAATGTAAAACATAGGCAGCAACCGCAGCAAAAAAACCGACAAGAAAACTCAAGAAGAGTGTAAACTGCCTGTTTGTAATGTGGCTTTCTCTCCATTCCAGAAACCTCTGCAATGGCGTTTGTGGTGTATGTAAATTCAGTTGCTCTTCCACCTCTATTTCCTAATGATTTGCACCTGGCCGTCTTTTGACAGTTTAATGATGCACGAAGGAGCATGTGGCTTTTTCTCCTGGCGGCGCGACGTGCAGATGTAATCTACCGCATCCAACAATTCTGGGCTGATGTCGCAGAAATTCTGGGCTGCAGGTTCCCCGCTGATATTGGCGCTCGTACTAACCACAGGCTTCCGAAAACGATAACAGAGTTCTTTTGAAAACGGTTCCTGTGTAATGCGCATGGCTATGCTTCCGTCTTCGGCCACCAGGTTGTCCGCCAAATTCACGGCTCCATCCAATATGACCGTAGTAGGTCTTGTCGCCAAATCCATGATGTCCCACGCCACTTCCGGCACATCCCGTACATATCTCTGCAGCCTGACCGCACTGTCAACCAGGCAAATCAACGCCTTCGAGTCGTTCCGACGTTTGATTTCATATACCTTCTTCACGGCTTCGGGATTGGTTGCATCACAGCCGATTCCCCAAACGGTATCAGTGGGATAAAGTATCACCCCACCCTTTTTCATTACCTCTACCGCCTTTTGTACGTCTTCCTTACACTTCAATTTTCCTGTTTCCATCAGAAAATCCTTATATTATTCAAGAGCCAATACGGAAAAATCCGTTAACTCTTCGCATTAACGGATTTCTCTTATATACTTATATTATTACAACTCCCATGCAATGGCCGAAGCACCGAGAACCGCTGCCGTCGATCCATCAAGACCGCTTACGAGGAACTGCGGTTTGTCCAAAAATATTTTCAAGGCGTGCTCTCTGTAGCTTCTTTTAATGGGATCCATCAGCAAATCGCCTGCCTTAGTCAGGCCACCAAAGAAGATGAAAGCCTCCGGTGACGTGAATGCCGCAAAATCAGCGCAAGCCTCACCCAGTATATGGCCGGTGAACTCATATACCTGCTTGGCCAAGCCATCGCCTTTTGCTGCAGCGAGAGAAACTTCAAGGGATGTTATTTTTTCCGGTGCCAGTTCTCTGAGCAACGAAGGCTCTTCCGATTTCTCCAAAAACTCGCGTGCGGTACGAGCCACTCCCGTGGCAGAACAGTAGGTCTCCAAACAGCCATTGCGGCCACAGCCGCAGGCACGGCCATTCTCACGGTGAACAATAATGTGTCCCAGTTCACCGGCAAACCCGTCATGCCCATACACAAGCTGCCCGTTGACAACAATTCCAGACCCAACGCCCGTCCCCAAGGTCAGCATGATGAAATTCTTCATGCCACGAGCCACTCCATAAGTCATTTCACCGACAGCCGCCGCATTGGCATCGTTGGTCAGCCCCACGGGAAGATGATTCAAACGCTCACTGAAAAGTTTTGCCAAAGGAATGACACCATTGTGCGCCCATGCCAGATTAGGGGCAAATTCAATGGTTCCAGTATAATAGTTGCCATTAGGCGCACCTACACCCATGCCTTTTATTTGGTCAAGCCCGCCCACATGGTCAATAATCACCTGCAGGGCATCCACGCAAGCGTCCACATAGGCCTCCACGTTTTCATATCCTTGCGTTTTAATCGCCGTGGTGGCTTTGATTTCGCCTCGAGTGTCAACGATACCGAACACCGAGTTGGTGCCTCCTAAATCCAAACCGATCACATACGGCTTCAATGCTGGCTGCGCATTCATCTTGAAATATATTTTTTGTAGTTAGAAATACTTTATATCTTGGCAAAGGTATGAAATATCCCGAAGAATACAAACTTTTAACCGCAAAAACCTCTTAATTCATGAAAAATTCGTACTTTTGCATTCGCTATGCCATTTCTATTTCATATAGACATTGTCAATTTGGTATTCAAAGGAATACTGATAGGTATCATTGCAAGTGCGCCGATGGGACCCGTCGGCATATTGTGCATCCAGAGAACTTTGAACAAAGGCAGATGGTATGGCTTTGTAACAGGCGTGGGAGCAACAGTCAGCGACATCATCTATGCATTCCTGACAGGCTTCGGAATGTCCTTCGTCATGGACTTGGTGAACCACGGGCACAACAAGTTTTTGCTCCAACTCAGCGGAAGCATCATGCTGCTTGCCTTTGGCATTTACTCTTTCAGAAGCAATCCCATGGAGAAAATGCACGTAAGCGGAAGTTCAAAGGGGTCGCTGGTGCACAACGGCATTACCGCTTTTCTCGTCACATTCTCAAATCCACTGATCATTTTCCTTTTTCTGGCCAGTTTTGCCCAATTTGCCTTTGTCATCCCCGACCACCCTTTTGAAATGTTCTTGGGCTATCTGGGCATTGTTTTCGGTGCGCTGCTCTGGTGGTATGGACTGACCTGGCTGATCGACAAAATAAGGGGAATATTCGACACAAGTGGCATTTTACTCATCAACCGTATCATTGGATCCGTGGTAATTGTTTTCTCTTTGGTTGTCCTGTTCGGCACCATCTTCAATTTGTACAACTTTTCTTATTAGAACCATCATCGTTTTAAGATTTAACAATGTATATATCCCAACAATTACGAAACAACAATATTGCCGAATATCTGCTATACATGTGGCAGATAGAAGATTTGCTCAGAGCTTACGACTGTTCTCTTACGAGAATCCGTCGTGAATATATCGAGAAATTCGACTATTCCAACGAACAAAAAGAAGAAATGACAGACTGGTATGGCGATTTGGTGCGGATGATGAACCAGGAAGGATGTAGAGCAACCGGACACCTGCAAATCAACAAAATCGTGATGCAACAACTCATTGAGTTGAATGCCCAGCTGTTGGACAGCACGCAATTCCCATTTTACACAAGTGAATACTACAAGGTTCTCCCTTATGTGGTAGAACTGAGAAAACGCGGGAAAAATATGGACGAACCGGAAGTAGAAACTTGTTTCAATGCCTTGTACGGTATGATGATGCTACGGCTGCAGAAAAAAGAAATCAGTCCGGACACAGAGCACGCCATCAAAGAAATATCAACATTCATCGGAATGCTGAACGACTATTATTTGAAAGACAAGAAAGAGGGGCTCAAGTTTGAAGAATAACCCCTCCTCACTTGCGCCCTTAGATATTATGACAAAGAGAAATTATTGAAAAAGAAAAGAAAGCGACAGGTATGAATATATTGATTACAGGCTGCAACGGGCAATTGGGAAATGAGATGCAACTGCTCGAAAAAGAAAACCCACAGCACACATGGTTCAATACAGACGTAAACGAGCTGGACATTACCCACAGGCCATCCATAGAACGCTTTGTGTCAGAACACCAAATAGACGGCATCGTGAACTGCGCGGCCTACACGGCTGTGGACAAAGCGGAAAGCGACAAGCAGCTATGCACTGCCCTGAACACGGAAGCACCCACTTTCCTGGCCGATGCCATAGGGAAAAGAGGAGGATGGATGATTCAAATCAGCACCGATTATGTGTTCAACGGCACAAAGCACACTCCTTATATGGAAACAGACACCCCATGCCCCAACAGTGTATATGGAAGCACCAAACTGGCAGGAGAATTTGGCGTGCAGAAATTCTGCTCCAAGGCCATGGTCATCCGCACGGCATGGCTCTATTCCACGTTCGGAAACAATTTTGTCAAGACCATGATGCGCTTGGGAAAAGAGAAAAAAGAACTTGGAGTGATCTTCGACCAGATTGGAACACCAACTTATGCAGGCGACTTGGCAAAAGCCATCATGGCAGCCATCCATAAGGGAATCGTCCCCGGCATTTATCATTTTTCGAACGAAGGTGTCATCAGTTGGTACGATTTCACCAAAGCCATCCACCGCATTGCCGGCATTAAAGATTGCCATGTAAAACCATTGCACACGGCAGAATATCCTACTCCGGCCTGCCGTCCTCCCTATTCGGTACTGGACAAGACCAAAATCAAGGAAACCTTCGGCATCGAAATCCCACATTGGGAAGAATCGCTGGCAACCTGCGTGAAGAAACTGCTCGACCAGCCATACTGAAAAAAATTGCCCACTCCACATGGAATGGCTTACCGACAAAAGTGAAAACAAATGAATTCTGAAATAGAAAGAAGAAGAACCTTCGCCATCATATCGCACCCGGATGCGGGAAAAACCACTCTGACAGAAAAATTCTTGCTGTTTGGAGGGCAAATACAAGTGGCTGGCGCTGTAAAGAACAACAAAATAAAGAAAACGGCCACCAGCGACTGGATGGACATCGAGAAACAACGCGGAATCTCCGTGAGCACATCGGTCATGGAATTTGACTATGAGGGCTACAAGGTGAACATTCTCGACACGCCGGGCCACCAGGACTTCGCAGAAGACACTTACAGGACACTGACTGCTGTCGATTCTGCCATCATCGTTGTGGATAGTGCCAAAGGTGTAGAGGCACAGACCCGAAAACTGATGAACGTGTGCCGCATGAGAAATACGCCCGTCATCATTTTCATCAACAAGATGGACCGCGAGGGAAGAGACCCCTTCGACATTCTGGACGAACTGGAGCAGGAATTGGAGATCAAGACGCGCCCATTGTCATGGCCCATCAATCAGGGAGCAAAATTCAAAGGTGTTTATAATATTTATGAGAACAAGCTCGACCTGTTCACCCCCGACAAGCAGAGGGTAACGGAGAAAATCGAAATCAATATCGAGAGCACGCAAATAGAAGAGCACATCGGGAAACAAGACGCGGAGAAACTGCGCGACGATCTGGAACTCGTTGAAGGCGTTTACCCGGAATTCAGCATCAACGACTACAGGGAGGCAAGGGTTGCCCCCGTATTCTTTGGCAGTGCGCTGAACAATTTTGGCGTACAGGAGTTGCTGAATTGTTTCGTGAAGATTGCTCCAAGTCCCCGTCCCACCATTGCCGAGGATCGAACAATCGTTCCAGAAGAAAAAGGCTTCACCGGCTTCATCTTCAAAATAACGGCCAACATCGACCCCAACCACCGTTCCTGCATTGCCTTTTGCAAGATTTGCAGCGGAAAATTTGTCAGGAACCAGCCCTATTTTCATGTTAGGCTGGGCAAAAGCGTGAGGTTCTCCTCGCCCACCCAATTCATGGCCCAGCGCAAAAGTACCATCGAAGAAGCATGGCCTGGCGACATTGTCGGATTGCCCGACAACGGTATCTTCAAAATTGGCGATACGCTGACAGAAGGCGAGGCAATCCACTTCCGCGGCCTGCCGTCTTTCTCGCCCGAAATGTTCAAATACATTGAGAACGACGACCCTATGAAACAGAAACAATTGAGCAAGGGCATCGACCAACTGATGGACGAGGGTGTGGCGCAGATGTTCGTCAACCAATTCAACAACCGGAAAATCATTGGCACGGTAGGGCAATTGCAGTTTGAGGTCATTCAGTACCGACTCGAAAACGAATACAATGCCAAGTGCCGGTGGGAACCTGTACATCTTTACAAGGCGTGCTGGATAGAAGCCGACGACGAGAAAGAACTCGACTCGTTCAAAAAGCGCAAATACCAATACATGGCAAAAGACAAGGACGGCAGAGACGTGTTTCTGGCCGACTCCAACTATGTGTTGCAAATGGCTCAGGAAGATTTCAAGCACATCAAGTTCCACTTCACTTCCGAGTTTTAACCTAATACGTTTCGTATGGAGATTGCTACTCCCACAGAAAACACCGGCCAAGACATACAGGAAGACCGTACCCCATGGTATGGTCTTCAATTGTTCGGAGTACGCCAGAAAGAACTTTCAGAAGTGCTTGAACAGAACAACATAGATAGTTTTTACCCTGTGCAGATGGTTGATTTTATAGACAGAGAAGGAAAACTGCGCCATGAACTGCGCCCGGTAGTAAGCAACCTGCTGTTTGTTAAAAAGCCTATCGACACCCAAAACAGCCTACAGGAAATCCTGAAAACATACCAAAACAAATACTATGTGATCAGAAAGACAAAAGGGGCAAGAGACTTTTACGAGATACCGGCCTACCAGATGCAAGAATTCATGACCATGTGCAACCCGGAACTCACCATGAAGAAGTTTCTCAGCGAGGGTGAGGCCAAACTGAAAAAAGGCGACCGGGTGCAGGTGTCGCACGGTCCGCTGAAAGGCATGACAGGCAGGCTGGTACGCCAAAGCGGCAAATACTTCCTGCTGAAAGAAATCCCAGGAATGGCCGTGATGCTGAAAGTCACCCGCTGGTGCTGCCAAAAAGCGGAAGATTCCTGAAAGAACACAATGCCCCAACTACAGCCCTCGCGACTTGTATATCAAATCCTTGGCGGCATTGATTTCCTGAAATTTCTTTTCGGAAGCCTTTCTCACGTCTTCTCCCAGCGTTGCCACACGGTCGGGATGGTGTTTCAACGCCATTTTGCGATAGGCACTCTTCACCTCTTCGTCCGTAGCATCGGGCGAAAGTTCAAGCACCTTGTAGGCTGCGTCAAGATGGGTAGAACCTTCTCCCAAGTTCAGCATGGAATCAACCTCTTTCTCGCTCAGCCGCATGGCCCTTGCAATCTCGTAGAGGGCACTCTTTTCTTGCGAAACCACAATACCGTCGGCACGGGCAATCTCTGCCAAGAAAGCCAACAGCTGCAGACATTGTTCTTGAGGAAGATGCGACGCAATCTGGCCACAACTCTGCATCACCATGTTTTCATAAGCACCGGGATTCTGGGCATCCATCCTTTTTTGCTCGTCGAAAAGTTTACGCAAAATCTGCTCGCCTTGCTGAACAGCCGAACTGCCGAAATTGCCACGCAAGAAGTTTCTGACGTATTCCATTTCGCTGTGCATGATCTTTCCATCGGCCCTGATGATGTAGGATGCCAAAACAAGTATGCTGAAAAGGAAACTGTTGCGGTTGCCCGTATCCACTCTTTGGTTTCCTGCGTATTCACGATAATTGGCACTTTCGCTGCCAAATCCGGCCCGATCATGCGACTGGTTTTCTCCGTCCTCGGAGAATCCATCAAGTGCCACATCAAAAATAGAACCCAACACATATCCTGCCAATGCGCCGAGCGGTCCTCCGGTCATAAATCCTAACGCCCCGCCAATCCATTTTCCAAATGCCATAATTCAATCTTGTTACTGTCTGTATCGCTTCAAGGAAGCGCCTCCTTTTTCCTACCTGTTTTTATCGGATGCAAAAGTAAGCAAATAAAAAATAGGCCACCTCTTTTTCTCCATCTATTTCAGCAATTCTTCCTCTTTTTAACATTCTGCCACAAATATTTTAACACGAAAAACAGCCGTATTTTGAAAAAAGTTTTCCGTGCGCTCAAATACGCGATTCTACGTGATTTTCGCAAGCATCTGTCAACAAGCACTTTACGAAATCCGCCCCATACACAGTTTTCAATCTGCCACCCCTTGCCCCCCGTCCAATGATTCTTTACACATCAACGGCTGATGACCAGACCCATAGTCAGCCAACGGTGGCGTTCCAACAAATGCCGCTTTGCCCTCCAAGACACCATCCTTTGAAAATGGGGGACAAAACATTTCTGCCGTAAGAAATGATGCCGCTGCCAACGGATCATCCCTTACTTTTCTATTTTGCCCGGAAATTCTGAGGAAAATTCGGCAGAAAATTTAACGGATTTAACGGTTGTTGGTTTCCGCAGAACAAATACGAAAAAACGTTTGGTCGTGAATTAAAATAATTGCAGCTTTACAGAAAAATACAGTAACCTTCCCATTTGCGCCTTTTATAACCTGCTCACTTAGAAGTTGCAAGGATAGAACAAATCTGCAAATAATATCTCGGACATAGGCCGTATGCCAACCCATTGGACAAAAGGAGACAGATGCCAAGAAATGCCCGGAATTGCCAAATTCTCTATTTTTCAGTCTTTGTGCTGCTGAAAAAGAATTATGCAGTTTGTGTGCCCACACGAAAAAATGGTGAGCAAAAAAACAAAAATTTATTTTGGAATTAAAAAAAGTTATATTATCTTTGCAACGTTATCCTGAAAACAATCTTTTTACCTTAA
>JALFBL010000095.1 GCA_022773395.1 Prevotella sp. | reverse complement strand
AAGTTCAGATTTCTGTAGCTCACGGTCAGTCGGTCGTGCCGTTGATAGGGTGTCTGTACAAAATAGTTGTCGTGATGGCTGAACCACGAAACAAACTGGTATTTGCTGCGGAGCACATATACCAGCTGCAGCTGATAGTGGAACGAGGGGCGCAGATGGGGATTGCCCGTTATTTCGTTATATCCCCCGTTGCCATAGGTGGTAAAATTGGTCATTGCCCAATATTCGGGCAGTTCGCTACAGGTGGATATCTGCGGCAAGGAGAACGAAATATCAATAACAGACAATGGTGTGGGAATTCCTAAAGAAAAGACCGAACATATTTTCGACAAGTTCTATCGCATTCCCCATGGCAACCTGCACGACGTGAAAGGCTATGGGCTGGGGCTGTATTATGTAAAGAGCATGATGGAGAAATTTGGAGGCAACGTAGTGGTGGAATCAGAAATGGGACAAGGCTCGTGTTTCCGCCTGTTGTTTGGAAAATAAACAGAATGGCATCTCTCCGAAGAGGAGCAATTTGCCATGAACAAGAATATTGTCTGACAAAAAGAAAAGAAGAACGATGGAAAAGATAAAGGTTTTGTTGGTGGAAGATGAACGCACACTCTCCATGATCATCAAAGATACGCTTGAGGCGCAGGGCTTTGAAATTGCATTGGCAAGAAACGGTGAAGAGGACCTGAGGCTTTTCTTCGACCGGAAGCCCGACGTGCTGGTGGCGGATGTGATGATGCCGAAGATGGATGGATTTGAGATGGTGAAACGCATTCGCCGGCAAGATCGGGTCACTCCCGTTCTCTTTCTGTCTGCCCGTTCGGCAGTCGTTGATGTGGTAGAGGGATTTGAACTGGGTGCCAACGATTATCTGAAAAAGCCGTTCGGAATGCAGGAACTGATGGTTCGGCTTCGTGCTTTGACTGGAAAGTTGCGCAAAGAACAGCTCGATGAAAAAGGGAATGACCAACTGTCCATAGGGAAATACCTCTTCAACCCCACTACACAGCAATTGACACTTGCCGGAAAAACCGAGATACTCTCCCATCGGGAAAGCGAGATTCTTCGCCGGTTGGCAAACAACCGGAACCAAGTGGTGAACACGCAGGACATTCTACTGGATCTTTGGGGCGATGATACTTTCTTCAACACCCGTAGTCTGCATGTGTTCATCACCAAACTCCGCCATAGATTAGGCAAGGACGAAGGCTTGAAAATCATCAATGTGAGGGGAGTAGGCTACAAACTCATTTCGGCAGGTTAAGCGTTGCCCATTGCCTAAGCTGCTTAAAACTGGAAATAGATGAAAGGCTGGATGTTGCTCGACTTTACTTGTATGACAATGTACGCCACAACAGCAATGACAAGAGCATGAAGCACCACGTTACACTTGGAGAGCATTCCTATGATGCGGTCTTGCCATGAGTCGGGCAAGTAGTGGCTCACAAAGCCGAAGAGCATGAGGGCAAACACTTCCTTGTAGCCGGCAACAACCGTCCACAACAACTCGGGATGGAAATCGGTGAACACCTTTCCTATCATGGTCCAGCTGCCGGAAAAAGTGCTGTTGCGGAAGAAAATCCATGCGAAGCATACGAAATGGAAGGTCAGTACAATGGCACCCGCCTTGCGCCATCCCTTGCTTTGGCAATGACGGTCGCGGTGGAGCACTTGCTGACTGAAGAATTTGTGTACACCCAATGCCATTCCGTGCATGGCTCCCCACACCACGAAGTTCATGGATGCACCGTGCCAGAGTCCGCCCAGCAGCATGGTGAGGAAAAGGTTGATGTATTGTCTAACCTTCCCTCTGCGGTTGCCGCCTAATGAAATGTACAGGTAGTCCTTGAGCCATGTTGACAAAGAAATGTGCCAGCGATGCCAAAACTCCGTTACCGACGAGCTGCGGTAGGGAGCGTTGAAGTTCATGGGAAAATGGAATCCCAGAAGCAGTGCGATACCAATGGCCATGTCGCTATAGCCCGAGAAGTCGCAATAGATTTGCAGGGCATAACCGTAGATGCCCAACAGGTTCTCTATTCCCGAATAAAGATGGGGATTGTCGAAAATTCGGTCCACATAGTTCAGCGATATATAGTCGCTGATGACGGCTTTTTTGAAAAGCCCGATCACGATGAGATAGACACCCGTCCCCATCATGCGGTTGGTTATCTGTAGCGGCTGCCGTATCTGTGGAACAAAGTCGCGCGCCCTGACAATAGGGCCTGCCACTAACTGTGGGAAGAACGACACGTAGAAGGCATAGTCCAGAAGATGGCCGAGCGGCTTGATGTTGCCTCTGTAGATGTCGATGGTATAGCTCAAACTCTGGAACGTAAAGAAACTGATGCCTACGGGAAGGAAGATGTCGTAAGGCTGGAAATTCCCACCCATGATGGCCGCCCATGTGGCACCGAAGAAGTTGGTGTATTTGAAATAACCCAGCAGTGCAAGGTCTATGGCAATGCTCGTCACCACCAACCATCTTGCCCGGCAACCATTCTCTTTTCTTGTCTTGTGGATAGCCCTTCCTATCAAGAAGTCGCTGCATGTGACAAAAGCCAGCAAGAGGAAATACAGTCCACTGCTTTTATAGTAGAAATAATAGGAAAACAAGGTGACGAAGACAAGCCGCGCCGTTGTGCGCCGCTGCAACAGCATATATATAAAGGTGAAGCCGAGAAACAGCATGAGGAAGATTCCGCTGCTGAAAATCATGGGTTCGTCGGCATGATAGGTCAAAACATGCGCCAGTTTTCCCATGTCCATCGTGCTTGTCAGGCGTTCAAAACCAATCTCCATCCGTCCTTTTTCTCAACAGTTCTTCTTGTTAGTAACCGGCCACGATGGCGTCGTAGATTTTCTTTGCCAAGAATTTCCCGCCTCTATAATTGATGTGGGTATAGTCGCGGTTCGCCTTTGGCGGTTGGCTTTCTGCCATTGCCTTCATGCTGTTCTTTCCGCCCATCGCCTTGTAGAGGTTGAAGAAAGCCGTATGTGTTTCCGCAGCCATCATGTTCTGGTATGCCACGAGCGTTTCCAGTCCGTGCATGGTGCTGATGCCGCTTTGCGTCCGCTCGTCCTTGTCGCTGATACTGACCACCAGAAAGGCAGCATGGGGAAAACTTCGCTTCATCTTGTTGATGACATTCACCATTTGTTTCTTGTAGTGCTCGTAATAGGCCTTCGTGTTCTTGGAACTTGCCACATTCAGCCCGAAATGCAATATGATCAAGTCGTAGGGACGTATTTCTGCAAAATCGGCCAGCGTGTTGTCGGGTATTCCTTTCAGCGTGATGCCCGACGAGCCGCGCATACTGAAGTTGTCGAGCGTAATGCCGTGGCCGCCTTCGATGGTGGCACCGTAAAAACAAGTTCCTTCCTTTGCGTCATTGACAGCCCATTTCACTTTCTTGATATTCCCTTTCACCATTGCCGACTGCACTTTCCCGGATCCTTCCATCCGGAAAGTTTCTTCCTTTCCACCGTTGAGCGATGCCGTAAGCGTGAGCGGAGAACGGGTCTTGAAATAGATTTCAGAGCGTTCTCCTTGCGCAATGTGTTTTCTGAAAGACGTTCCGCTAATGTTCACCCACGCCGAGCGCGACGGAACAAAGTAGCGTTCGGATATGCCTTGAAGATTCTTGTTGAAAGTGCTGCGGTTCATCACGGCATAGGATACCATACCGTTGGATGTCACCTTTGCCGTTCCCCTATTGCTGTTGGATGTGTGTCCGCAATCTACCCATCCTGCTCCCATTCCTCCAAACCTGTCTTGCAGCATTTCGCGAAGGTCGCAAGTTAAGATGTCTCCTTCTACGAACGAATCGCCAAAGTAGGCAATTCGTACAGGTCTGTTCAGGCTTCTGCTGTTGCGAAGGGCATGGTAAAAACGCTCCATCCCTCCCTGCGCTCCCCCTGAATAGTCTTCAATCAGGAAGGTTCCTGCTGGTTGGGGCGTCTTTTTCATGGGCCGGGCATTCTGGTTTTCCTGTTTCCCGGCTGCCAATGAGGCAGCAGGCGGCACCATCGGTGCTTCGTCCTCCTGCGCATCTTTCTCCTGTTCTGGAATGACGTCGCTCAGCAAGTTGACAGGGCGCAGTTCATTTCCCGCCACCGAAATCTGGGGCAAGAAATGCATATAAATCAGAATGGCAACAACCATGGCAACGAGAACAAAGGTCTGTGCCGGCTTGTTTTGCATCATAGCGTTTCCTTTTTAAAGGTGCAAAAGTAGCCATAATATCTGAGATGCAGAAAAATAAATCATAAAAGAATCGCAAGATTTTTATGATTTTATTTGGTTTATATTATAAAGTTATTTATATTTGTGCATCTTTTGGGGGCAAAGGACTGTTCAAACGGAACGAAATGGATGGTTCTTGTTTCCTTAAACATTTAATAAACAACTAATTATGGTGAATATGAAAGCAACAAACAGTATGAGTCCTGAGCAGAGTTTAGAGATCATCAGGAAGTCGATTGAAGAGAGTCGTACGGTGGTAAATCGTGAAATGGGCATTTATTTTCTATGGTGGGGTATTCTTACCTTCATCATTTCCATTGTGGTGGGGATGCTTTGGAACGCAACGGACAGTCCGAAGTGGAACATGCTTTGGGCACTGATGGCGGTTTTGGGCTATTCGGGCAATTATCTCATCGGCAAGAAGCGTAAAAAAACACCTGAAAATTTCGTGAGCAAGGCATTGGGATGGATATGGATAACCTTCGGTCTCCTCTGCATTGTATGCTGGATTATCGGCAGTTTGTCATTTTCTACCGACGTTTATGGCACCCGTCTTCCCATAACGGCTGTTATTATCCTTTTGGGTGGATTTGCCTCAACCGTGTCAGGATTCTTGCTAAAGAACAATGCGATGGTTGGAGCGTCGCTGGGATGTGCGGTGGTTTGTGCCAATTTCTGCATTAAAGCCCCCGGCGCATACGAGATGTTCTGCATGGCACTGTTTGCCTTGGTGGGCATGGTGATTCCCGGAATCGTGACAATGGCCAAGAAAAAAGAGGCGAAATGATGAGCGATACATTCAGCGTTGACAAACAAGGAGAAACTGCCTATGTTTAAATCTTTAGATCCATTGCTGCACAGCGAGCTGCGATTGGCAGTGGTTTCTCTTCTCATGAGTGTGGATGAAGCCGACTTTGTCCATATCAAAGAACAGACGAAAGCCACGTCGGGTAATCTCAGTGTGCAATTGGACAAACTTTTCACAGCAGGATATGTCGAAGTGGAAAAAACATTCAAGGGGAAAAAGCCCTGCACCACTTGCCGGATAACAGATAAGGGGAAAAGGGCTTTCGAAGACTATGTGGTGGCTTTACAAAGCTATATCGCGAAGTAAAGAACTTTCGATTCAATAAAGCAAACCTCCCCTTCTCCTTGTCAAGAGAAGGGGAGGTTTGCTTATCCCACGCAACTGCCGGGCTTCGCCTCTTTTAATAGAGAGGTTACGCTCAGGCTTCCATCAAAATTTTCGGCGGAGAGAATCATGCCCTGACTTTCGATGCCCATCAGTTTACGGGGAGCGAAGTTGGCAATGAAGAGCACATCCTTTCCGATGAGTTCTTCCGGCTCGTAGTAGGCCGCAATGCCGCTGACAATGGTGCGGTCTTCGCCACTTCCGTCGTCGAGCGTGAACTTGAGGAGTTTTTTGGCCTTCTTCACCTTCTCGCAGTGTTTGACGTGTCCCACGCGAATATCCAGTTTCTCGAAATCCTCAAAACTCACTTCCGGCTTGATTTCCTTTGCCTTGTATGCCGCTGACTCGTTTTCTTTTTTGGCATTTTCCAGTTTTTGCAGCTGCTGTCCAATCGTCTCGTCTTCAATTTTTTCAAATAGAAGTTCCGGTTCAGCCAACTGGTGTCCGGCTTTCAACAAGTCGGTTCTGCCCAACTGTGTCCAGTCGAAATCCTGCATATTGATCATGTTGCGCAGTTTCGCCGAACTGAACGGCAAGAAGGGTTCGAAGGCAACCGACAGGTTGGCCACCAACTGCAGGCTGATGTAAAGGATGGTCTTCACGCGCTCCGGATCGGTCTTCCACACCTTCCACGGCTCGCAGTCGGTGATGTACTTGTTGCCGATGCGTGCCAGGTTCATCGCCTCTTTCAAAGCATCGCGGAACTTGAACACGTCGAGCAGTGCCTCCACCTTTTGTTTCACGTCCTTAAATTCGTCAAGGGCTTGCCTGTCCACGTCGAGCAGTTCGCCGCAAACGGGCACCATCCCGTCGAAGTATTTCTTGGTGAGCTGGAGGGCACGGTTCACAAAGTTGCCGTAAATGGCCACCAGTTCCGAGTTGTTGCGCTCCTGGAAATCCTTCCATGTAAAGTTGTTGTCCTTGGTTTCCGGTGCATTGGCGGTGAGTACATAGCGCATCACATCCTGCTTTCCAGGCATGTCCTCCAAATATTCGTGCAGCCATACTGCCCAGTTTTTGGAAGTGGAAATCTTTTCGTTTTCCAAGTTCAGGAACTCGTTGGCCGGCACGTTGTCGGGCATAATCAGGTCACCGTGCGCTTTCATCATGGTGGGGAAGATGATGCAGTGGAACACGATGTTGTCCTTTCCTATGAAATGAATCAGACGGGTGTCGGTGTCTTTCCACCATTTTTCCCAGTTCCCCCACGTTTCGGGATGTGCGTCGCACAGCTCCTTGGTATTTGAAATGTAGCCGATGGGCGCATCGAACCAAACGTAGAGCACCTTGCCTTCCGCCCCTTCCAGTGGCACAGGGATGCCCCAGTCCAAGTCGCGCGTCATGGCGCGTGGCTGCAAGTCCATGTCCAGCCAACTCTTGCATTGCCCATACACGTTGGGGCGCCATTCCTTGTGCTCTTCCAGAATCCATCGTTTCAGCCATTCCTGATATTGGTTGAGCGGCAGACACCAGTTTTTGGTTTCCTTCATCACGGGTGCCGATCCGCTGAGCGTGCTCTTGGGGTTGATGAGTTCGGTAGGAGCGAGGTCGCGGCCGCACTTTTCGCATTGATCGCCGTATGCGTGCTCGTTGTGGCAGTGCGGGCATTCGCCCGTTATGTAGCGGTCGGCCAGAAACTGCTTTGCCTCCTCGTCGTAATATTGTTTGCTCACTTCCTCCGTCAGTTTTCCCTCATCGTGGAGCTTGCGGAAGAAGTCGGCAGCCAATGTATGGTGAATTTTCGAGGTGGTGCGGCTGTAGATATCAAACGAAATGCCGAACTTCTCGAAACTGTCTTTGATCATATTGTGATAGCGGTCCACCACGTCCTGCGGCGTGATTCCCTCCTTGCGGGCACGGATGGTGATGGGCACGCCATGCTCATCGCTGCCGCCGATGAACACCACTTCCTGTTTTTTCAGCCGCAGATAGCGCACATAGATGTCTGCCGGAACATAGACTCCGGCCAAATGACCGATATGCACCCCTCCGTTGGCATAGGGCAGGGCTGCCGTCACGGTGGTGCGTTTGTATTGCTTTTCTTTCATAAATACACAGATATTTACTGGTTTGTGTGCAAAATTACAAAAAAAATGGAATAAAAGTATTACATTTGTACCAAAGAATCGAAAAGAAAAGCGAAACCGGCAGTTGTCTGCCTATTTTCACGTTCTTCCGAAACTATAATTGATTGGGAAACAGCAATAAACAAAACCGTTATGACAGAAATAGAAACCTACAGGGAAGAGATTCTGCAACAGGCCCTGAGCAAAATGGGAACGCCTGGCAGACCCAAGTTGGACGAAAGGGACGTCAGGGAACTGCTCGCCGCAATTACCGATGAGCAACTGGAAGAGGGAATGCCTTTCAACACTCCCGAAGAGGTGGCTGACCTGCTGTTTGAAGTGTAAGCAGCGAGGCCATTTCCGTTCCTTGGCGAATACGGTCGGCCATGCCGATACCCCCCTTGATGTTGCCTGCCAGGAAAAGCCCGGGGTATTGCCGCTCAATGCTTTCGATGGCGGCATACCGCTGTTCGCTGGATTTCTCATACTGTGGAATGGCCAGCGGATGGCGGAATATGCGGATGGCATCGGCATGAACGTCCTCGGGCAATTTCAGCATCCGGTGCAGTGCGTCGTCCACCATTCCTTTCAGTTCCTCATCGCTTTTCTCCATCCATTCAAGATGGCGCACACCGCCCATGAAGAACGAGAGCAATGCCCCTTTTTGGGGTGCCCTTTCCTCGAAACAGGCCGATGGAAAGAGAATGCCCAATACGTTCTGGTGCTCGCAAGAGGGCACCAGTCCGCCAAATGCCGCACAATGCACGCCCCGGGTGTCTTTGATGCCTACGCTCACCTGGATGACAGGTGCATAGGCCAGGGCACTGATGGCGGCCATCCGTTCATAGTCGATGAAAGGTAGAAGTGCCGGCAGTGCGTAGGCACCGCACGTGGTCAGCACCTTCCGGCCTCGCACGGTTTGTGGGTGTCCGTTCTTTTTATAGACAATGTCCCATCCGCCGTTGTTGGGGTTCACCGTGATGTTGTCTGCCCCGAGAACCATCTGTTCTGCCCCGATGCCCTTGCCCAACGCCTCGACCATGTTTCCCAGTCCGCCCCTTGCCGAGAACACTTTCTTCGTGGCAAGCCGGTCGCGTTCGCTCTTGGGTTCCTTCGATTTGGCGATGGCTCCCCGTATGAAACTGCCGTGGTTCTGTTCCAGGCGGTAGAGTTTGGGTAACGCAAAGCGAGTGACCAACCGCATGGGGTCACCGGCATATACGCCCGACAGGAACGGATCGACGGCATAGTCCAGGTACGACCGTCCCAGTCGGCGCACCGTCAGTTCGCCCACCGTTTCGTTGGCATGGGTGCCCTTGGCACGGAACGGCTCTCCGAGAAGCCGCAACTTGTCACGCCATGTGAACAGCGGCGTGCGCAGCCCGCTGACAAGTCCCGACGGCAAATCCCTGAATGTGTGCCCCTTCCAAATGAGCCGGCGCTTCGACGACTCGCGGGCATACTCCATGTCACAGTCCTGTTCCAGTAGCTGGAAAAGTTCTGCCACCTCCGGACAAGACACGACACCCGTGTTGGGGCCGCTCTCCATGACAAATTCTCCCGTGCGGTGGGTCTGTATCTGTCCGCCAATGCGGTTTTCCTTTTCAAGCACCAACACGTTGCAGCCTTTCCTTTTCAGGTGGAAAGCGGCGGTAAGGCCAGTCAGCCCTGCCCCGATCACTACCACGTCGGCGGTTCTTTCCTCTTGTCCGTTTGTCATATTATAAGGGTTTTGAGTATTTTTTTGTTGAATGAACCATCAGTGGGTCGAGTGCCGCCACCACGTTGCGCACGAAAGGAGAGCCGGCAGACGTCATGCTGATGGAATGGTCGGTGAGATGGATGAGGCCGTCCTGCTGCATCTCCTCCAGTGTCCCGGCACAGTTGTTTATGGCGGCCTTTACGTCTCCTACGCCGATTTTCAGCCGTTCCGCCGTTTCGTTCCAGTCAATGTGATAGTTGCACATCATGCTCTCGATTACCTCGCGCACAATCTGCTCCTGCCGGCTGAGCGCATAGCCGCGGCTTACATACAGGTTGTCGCTTTCCAGGGCATCAATGTAGGCTGCAATGTCTTTGCCGTTCTGGGCGTAGGCAGATTCCAACTGACTGATGGCCGTCACACCGAAAGCATACACCTGTCCGGTGGTTCTCAGTGTGCAGTAGCCCTGGAAGTTGCGGTGCAGGCGCTTGGTGTCGAGGGCAATGCTCAACTCGTCGTCGGGCAGCACAAAGTGATCCATGCCGATGCCCCGATAGCCTGCTCGGCGCAGCGTCTCTGCCGCCCTGCCAAACATGGCCTGCTTGTCGGAATCCGACGGAAGCCCTGCCTGCTCCAAAAACAACTGCCGCTTGTGTACCCACGGCACATGACCGTAGCTGAACGTCACCAACCGTTCGGGATGCAAGTCTGCCGCCTTTTCGATGGTGCGCTGGAACGATGCCGGTGTTTGGTGGGGCAGTCCGAACAGGAAGTCCATGTTCACGGCAGCCCCCGCTCCGCGCACGATGTCGAGAATGTCGTTCACGGGCACCAGCGGCGGCCGTCGGTTCACTGTTTGCAGCACTTTCTCGTCGAAATCCTGCACACCGATGCTGAAACGGCTGAAACCGCACCCGACCAGTTGCTCCCAGTCGGTTGCCGTGAGATAGCCCGGATGGCACTCAATGGCGATTTCGGGGCGGTCTATGGTGGGCAGCAGCGAGAGCAGATGCTCGTTCAGTGCGCGGATGTGGCGCACGGGAATGGCGGTAGGACTGCCTCCTCCATAGTGTATTTGCGCAATGCGCCGATCCTTGCGGATGTGTGCCGCCACGAGGTCTATTTCCTTGTGGAGTGCCGCCACATAGCGTTCCACCATCTCGTCCTTCATCATGGGATAGGAATTGCAGCCGCAGTAGTGGCAGAGATGGCGGCAGAAAGGGATGTGCAGGTAGAACGAAACGAGGTTGTTCACCGCATCGTTCGACGCATCTACCGCTTCAACATGGTGGGCTGCGTCAAAGTCATGGAAATGGTTGGCCGGGGGATAACTTGTGTATCTCGGCACCGGAACATTATATTTTTCAAGCAATTGTTTGTCCATCGCATTTGAATGCAGGTAAAATCAGTTGCAAAATTATAATAAAAATCCCAATCCTCCCATCCTCTTTTATGTGGATGTTTTGTGCTGAGATTGCTGTGGAGCAGGAATCCTGCTGACGTTCTGCAGGCAGTGGTACATGGCGGACGGGCAGCGGGGAAATTGTTCTGCAAATTGTTGACAAATGTATTGCTTTTTCGTGTTCCTTTTCATGTAATGGCTGGAAAGTCATACTTTCTTTTGCACTCGCTTGCATTATCTTTGCACAAATCAGGAAAATAGTGTATTTTTGCAAGCAAATCAATGTCCATGAACATGGGGTGGAGCATCGGGACTTGAACGGATTCCCACGGCGATTGGATGAAAACAACATGAAGCAAATACTTTTGATCAACGACCTTGCCGGATATGGCAAGGTGGCAACGGCGGCCATGCTGCCCATTCTTTCGTACATGGGCCATCCTGTGTACAACCTGCCCACGGCCTTGGTGAGCAACACGCTCGACTATGGGAAGTTCAACATCTTGGACACAACCGACTATGTCAAGGGCGTGTTCCCCGTATGGAAAGACCTGGGATTTTCGTTCGACGCCATTGCCACGGGATTCATCGCTTCGATGAGACAGGCGGACATCATTTCGGCCTATTGCCGGGAGCAGGCAAAGAATGGAACAACCATTTTCGTGGATCCGATCATGGGTGATGAGGGGAAACTGTATAACGGTGTGGCGGAAGACACCATCAGGAGCATGCGCGAAATGGTGGCGGTGGCACACCTCGTGTTTCCCAACTATACCGAGGCCTGCTTCCTCACCGATACACCTTATCATAAAGAGGGGTGCTCGGAGGCAGAAGCCTGGGCGATGATCGACAAACTGCGCGACTTGGGCACCCGGGCGGCACTGGTAACGAGCATCACGGTAGATGGACAGAGTTCGGTGGCAGGCTACAGCCCGACGAGCGGCGAGTATTTCAGGCTGCCCTATACCGAGATTCCCGTACACTTTCCCGGCACGGGCGATATGTTTTCGGCCATCCTGATAGGCTGCCTGCTCAACGGCACCGCACTGAAAGACGCCACAAGGGCAGCCATCGACGGGCTGTCGAAGCTGATAGAGAAGAACAAAGACAATGCCGACAAGAACAGGGGAATACCCATTGAGAATTGTCTGCACCTGATACCTATAACCAATGAACTATGAATTGGATTGACAGTTTGTTCTGCACACCGTCGGCCATGCAAACCATTGTCGTCATTTCGCTGGTTTGCGCCGCCGGTCTTGCTTTGGGCAAGATTCGGTTTCTTGGCGTGTCGCTCGGCATCGCCTGTGTTTTTTTCGTGGGAATCATCGGTGGACATATCGGATTGGCCATCGACCCTCGGATGCTGGAATATGCCGAGAATTTCGGTCTGGTATTGTTCGTCTATTGTTTGGGACTCAGCGTGGGTCCCGGATTCTTCGGTTCGCTGGCTCATAAAGGGTTGGCATTGAACGCATGGAGCATGGCGGTGATTCTGACGGGAACGGTCATGGCCATCGCCTTGTGCCCCCTTACCGGCATTTCGCTGCCCGACATGGCCGGAATCCTTTGCGGGGCTACCACCAACACGCCGGCACTGGGTGCTGCCCAGCAAACGCTTGCCCAACTGGGCGTGGCCCGCAACGGGGCGGCCCTGAGTTGTGCCGTGACCTATCCGTTGGGCGTGGTGGGCGTGATCTTGGCCATCTTGGTGCTGCGCAAACTGTTTGTCAAGGCCAAGGATCTTGCAGTGAGGGTGGAAGAGGACGACAAGGACACCTACATCGCCCGGTTCAACGTGGTGAATCCGGCGTTGGAAGGAAAGACGTTGGCGGAAATCACGTCAATGATTCATTTCAGGTTCATCATCTCGCGTATCTGGCGTGGCAAGGAGGTGATCGTGCCCCGCTCGGTGACAAAACTGCAGATGGGCGACCGCCTGATGGTGGTGATGACCAAAGACGAGCTCTCGGCACTCGACATCCTTTTTGGCGAGCGCATCAAAAAAGAGGACTGGAACAGCGAGGAGGTGGATTGGAACGCCATCGACTCGAAAGTGGGAAGCCGCATCATCGTGATGACTTACCCCGGACTGAACGGGAAAAGCCTGGGCAGTTTGCACCTGCGCCAAACCTACAACGTGAACGTGAGCCGCATTACGAGGGGTGACATCAAACTGCTGGCCACGCCCGATTTGCGACTGCAATACGGCGACCGCCTGCATGTTGTGGGCGATCCGCAGTCGCTGGATGCGGTGCAGGCTTTTTTCGGCAACAGTGCCCTGAGTCTGGAAGAGCCGAACTTGGCGGCCATTTTCATCGGCATCATTCTCGGACTGGCATTGGGTTCCATCCCGGTGAGTTTCCCGGGCATGAGCGTTCCTGTGAAATTGGGCGTTGCCGGAGGCCCCATCATTGTGGGAATCCTTGTGGGGGCGTTCGGCCCGCGGTTCGGTTTGATTACCTATACCACACGCAGTGCATCGCTGATGCTGCGCAAACTGGGGCTATCGTTCTTTCTGGCCTGCTTGGGGCTGGCCAGCGGCGTGCAGTTTTTCGAGACCGTTTTCCGTCCCGAAGGCTTGATGTGGGTGGGTGTGGGATTCCTGCTCACCGTGTTGCCTGTCGTCATTGTGGGTCTCATTGCCCTGCGCACCGGCAAGATGGACTATGGAACGATATGCGGGATTCTTTGCGGTGCGATGGCCAACCCCATGGCACTGGCTTATGCCAACGACACCATTGAAGGCGACACGCCTTCGGTGAGTTATGCCACCGTATATCCGCTTGGAATGTTTGCCCGCGTCATCATCGTGCAAGTCATGCTGATGTTCCTGCTGTAAGAAGAGGCAAAACAGCCCAATGCCTACTCCTTCCCCCTCCTTATCCTCGGAAACATTTTCCGCACGCGCAACAGATAGGGATTCAGTTTCC
>JALFBL010000063.1 GCA_022773395.1 Prevotella sp. | reverse complement strand
GGTAATTTGGCATAAATTACCATGTAAGTAGGCATAAATTACCGGGCAGGATTTGTCAATATTTTTCAACTCGCTGTATGCCAGTCGTTTGCCAAACGCCCGTAGAATCGCGTATTTGGACGCGCGGGGAACTTTTTTCAGAAAACGGCCGTTTTTCATGTTAAAGGATTTCGAGGATTTGTTAATATTTGTAGCATTTTTGTCGGCTAATCCCATTCCGTTGTCGCATTTCTGCTGCAAATGTTCATGGGTTAGGAAATTATTGTGTAACTTTGTCGTTTCAAGAAGCGGATGGAAAGCCGTTGTTGTCATTCGGTGTTTTTTAGACACTTTATCAAATCTTTGGCATCATGAGATATAACATAGAAATTTTGGAGAAAACTTTTCATTTCAAGTTTGTGGCAGGCACTTCGAGGGGGCGGTACACCACGCGCCGTTCCTGGTTTGTTGTGTTGACATCCCACGAGCAACCCGGTGTAAGGGGAGTGGGCGAATGCGCGCCCCTTCCCGACTTGAGTTGTGATGACTTGCCCGACTACAGGGAGGTGCTGGAAGATGCCTGCCGGGTTGTGGCTGTCACGGGTCGCACCGATTTCGAGGAACTGAATCCCTATCCTTCCATGCGCTTCGGGTTGGAAACGGCCTTGGCGCAGTTTCGGGCTGAAGGATCTGCCCGCTTGTTCGACACCCCTTTTGGCAGGGGTGAGCAGGGGATACCCGTCAACGGATTGGTATGGATGGGCACTTATGACGAAATGCTGACGCGCATAGAAGAGAAAATGCGGCAAGGGTTCCGGTGCGTGAAACTGAAAATCGGTGCCATTGACTTTGAAAGGGAAATCGACTTGATAAAACATATACGCGAACGGTTTGGCAAGGAACAGATTGAGTTGCGCGTAGATGCCAACGGGGCATTCGCACCCGGCGAGGCCATGGGGAAATTGGAGCGGCTTGCCCGCTATGACATCCATTCCATTGAACAGCCCATCGGGCAAAAGCAATGGAAAGAAATGGCCGGCCTGTGTGCACAGTCGCCCATAGACATTGCTTTGGATGAGGAACTTATTGGTGTGAACACGACAGAGGGAAAACGGGAATTGCTGGATGCCCTCCGCCCGAAGTACATCATCTTAAAACCTTCGCTCCACGGAGGAATGCAGGGAACTGAGGAATGGATAAACTTGGCTCAGGAATGCGGCATAGGTAGTTGGGTGACCAGCGCATTGGAGAGCAACGTGGGACTGAACGCCATCGCTCATCTCACGGCAAGGATGTATGGACAGAACCTCCAGATGCCGCAGGGGTTGGGCACAGGGCAACTTTTTACAGACAATATCCCCATGCCGCTGGAAATCAGGAAGGATGCTTTATGGTACTTGCCGAATTTATGAAAGAATGGAACGCTCCGGCCGAGGAACTGCTGGTGCACACCAGCGGCTCTACGGGTATCCCCAAGCCGATGTGGGTCAGCAAGAAGCGCATGGAAGCATCGGCCCGGATTACCTGTGGCTTTCTGGGGCTGAAGCCGGGCGACTCGGCCCTGCTTTGTTTGCCGTTGGACTATATTGCTGGCAAGATGATGGTGGTGAGAAGTATTGTGGGAGGATTGAATTTGGTGGACGTGACGCCCGATGGGCATCCCATGCGTCGTTTCTTGGAAAAGTTGCGGCAGGAATCGGAAACCGTTGCAAGGGGGGCAGATTCCGACTGCACCATTACGCTGGCTGCCATGGTTCCCATGCAGGTGTACAATTCGCTGCAAGTGCCCGAAGAGCGTGAGGCACTCTGCCGCATCAGGCATCTGATAATAGGTGGCGGTGCCATCGATCGGCAACTGGCCGACCGTCTGGAAGACTTTCCCCATGCCGTATGGAGCACATACGGCATGACCGAAACGCTCTCGCACATAGCCCTTCGGAGAATGAACGGAGAGACGGCCGACGAGTGGTACACGCCCTTCGACTCGGTGAAGGTTTCGCTCAGCGGAGAAGGGTGCTTGGTGATTCGTGCCCCACAGGTATGCCCGGAAACATTGGTTACCAACGATATGGCAGAAATGGCTCCCGACAACCGCCGGTTTCGCATCATTGGCAGGAAAGACAACGTGGTGTGTTCGGGCGGTGTGAAAATACAGATGGAACAGGTAGAGGAACTGCTCAGGCCACATCTCTCCTTTCCTTACATTGTTACCAAAAGGCCCGATCGAAAATTTGGCGAGGTGGTTGTGCTTCTGGCAGCAGTGACTTCCGGTGGGATGGCCGATGCCAAGACCATCTGTCAAGCCGTTCTTCCTTCCTATTGGCAGCCCCGTGTCTATCTTCCCGTTTCCCATGTCCCGTTCACGGAAACCGGCAAGCCCAACAGGGCAGAGGCCTTGCGCTTGGCCGCGCAAGATGTCAAATGAAAAGAGCGATGCTCGCGCACCGCTCCTTCAACAAAATAAACTTATATAATAATACACGTACGGTTATACATACTAACGTATCTCAACGTTCATTGGGAATAGCAACCGACCGTACAAACAGGTGCTATGATTCCCCAACGAATCTCTTTATTCCGTAAAAATGATTTCTATGTGGCGCCATCCCTTACATCGAGAGATTTTGCATGTTAAAGTATAAGGCAGGTCTTCTGACTTTGTTCCGCCCTCAAGCACCTTCCCGTTTGTTTGAAACAGTGGTTTGTCGCTTGTGGGCATAATAGAACTCACAGCTGCGGGACAGTTGGGGATTCGCACCCCATTCCCTTATTAATCGCGTCTATAGCGAACCTTAACTGGCTGCAAAGATAATTCTTTTTTACGAATGAACAAAGAAAATGACGATATTTTATATGAAAATTTGTATAATTGGCCAAAACGCACTATCTTTGTTGCGGAAATACAAATTGACAACAAATCATTTGCCTATCGGAACATTGTTACTTCAACTAAAAGTAAAATAAATAATGGACAAACTGAATGATTTGGCCGACGAGCAGTTGGCCATTTTGTACATTGAAGGAAACAATAGAGCGTTCGATTTGTTGTTGTCGCGCAATCAATCAAAATTATTCTCTTATATTCTGTTCGTGGTGCGCGACCAGAACAGGGCCGAGGACATATTCCAAGAAACGTTTGTGAAGGTGATTACCAAGTTGCAAGCTGGAAGATATGTGGTTTCGGGAAAGTTTTCGGCATGGGTCATGCGCATTGCCCACAACGTGATGATGGACTGGTATAGGGAGCAGCGGACGCAGCATATCGTGGAACCGGCCGAG
Source organism: Prevotella sp. (assembly GCA_022773395.1). Taxonomy (GTDB): domain Bacteria; phylum Bacteroidota; class Bacteroidia; order Bacteroidales; family Bacteroidaceae; genus Prevotella. Next base: position 26,932 of record JALFBL010000063.1, on the reverse strand, counting down.
GGAAACGACTTGTCCAACATCTCCGCGAAAGACCTGCTGGACGGCAACATTGAAAACATGTATGTGAACACTCAGGTGATGGACGACGTGAAGAAGATGATGAATCTGCTTCCGCCCACGCAGCGAGAAGTGGTTTACATGCGCTACTATCAAGACATGTCTTTCAAGGAGATTGCCGAAACTACAGGCGTGAGCATCAATACCTCGCTTGGCCGCATGCGCTATGCCATACTGAACATGCGGCGTATGGCCAGGAAATATGGAGTGGCGTTGCAGTTGGATTAAAGTTTCTTGAGGTCTGCAATTGTCCGGTAAGGATTGGGGGCACCGAAGATGTAGCTGCCGCTGACGAGCACATCGGCTCCGGCTTGGATGAGCCGTGGTGCTGTTTCGGCCTGTACGCCTCCGTCAATCTGGATCAGTGCCTTTGCATTGCGGCGGAGAATCATTTCGCGCAGGCTTTCGGTTTTGCTGATGGTGTTCTCGATGAATTTCTGCCCTCCAAATCCAGGGTTTACGCTCATCAACAGTACCATATCCACATCGTTGACGATATCTTCGAGCAGGGATACGGGCGTGGCGGGGTTCAGTGTCACCCCTGCTTTCATTCCTGCATCGTGGATTTCCTGGACTGTACGGTGGAGGTGTGTGCAGGCCTCGTAGTGGACGTTCATCATCATGGCTCCCAACTTTGCGGTTTGCTGTATGTAGTGTTCCGGATGGACAATCATGAAATGCACGTCGAGCGGCTTTTTGCATAATTGGGCGACCGACTTGATGACCGGGAAACCGAAAGAGATGTTGGGGACGAAAACACCGTCCATCACGTCGAGGTGAAGCCAGTCGGCTTCGCTTTTGTTGATCATTTCAATGTCGCCTTGCAAGTCGAGAAAGTTTGCCGACAAAAGCGACGGGGCTATTATCGCTGCCATTTCGTTTTTCTATGGTTATGTTAATTGAGACAATACATTTGGTGGTCGCCGTTTCTTTTGAACAGACGATAGGTATAGGCTATTTGGCGGATTAAGTTTAAGGTCTTTTCCGACGGACTGACTTCTTCAAGTGTAAAATGTTGCATAGACAATTCTTTTTTGTAATCAAATTCCTGAAATCCCGGTGCACCGCTTTGGTGCGATGGACATGCCATTTGTTATATAACGCATTTTCTGCTTGATTATTACAGGCGGATATACATTTCTGGTATGTTTTGCTTTCCACCTTATATTATATATGTAGAGACGGGATGAGGCGGGAAGGACAATAGATTAGGGGAAGAACGGGTAGAATTTGGCAAAAATGTTTGTGGGTTCGACGGAGAATCGTTATTTTTGCATCAAATAGAGGAAAATATCATGTGGGTGAAAGTATGTGGTTTGCGCGAGCCTGACAATATACGCGCCGTGGCATCGTTGGGTGTGGATTTCATCGGATTCGTGTTTTGTCCCTCAGACGAGCGCTACGTGAAAATGATCAATTCGCAGGCCGGCATCATTCCAGACTATTCGGCGGAGCGCTTGGAAAAGTGCCAGGCCGGTGAAGAAAAGAACGCGGAGACATCTGCGCGGTTTCCGCAAAAAGTGGGCGTGTTTGCCGATGATATGCCGCAAAACATTGTGACGCGCGTATATAATTACCATTTGGATGTCGTGCAGCTGAACGGTGACGAGTCGCCGGTGATGATAGACAATTTGCGCAGGACGCTTGATCCGGATATTCGTGAGGGCATTAAAATTATCAAGACACTGCACGTGCGGACAGAAGAAGATCTGGCAGACTGGAAGCGCTATGAAGGGCACGCCGACCTGTTTCTCTTTGAATTTCCGGGCGAAGGCAGCGCGGATAGGGTAGAGTGGCGTCTGCTCGATGCGTATGGCGGTGGCATACCCTTTTTGATAGGAGGAGGGATCTCAAGGAAAGATGTTGGGGACATCAAGGCATTCCGGCATCCCCTGTTTGTCGGGGTGGATGTAAACGAGGGTTTTGAAACGGCACCTGCCGTCAAAAGCGTTGAGGACATTCGTTGTTTTGTGGATGCGCTGAAATGAAGGAAACCGTCAGCGTTGTGGTCATAGACAATTATGACAGCTTTACCTACAATTTGGTTCACCTCATCAAGGCATTGGGGGCTGAGGTGGTGGTTTTGAAAAACGATGCTTTCGAATTGTGGCAATTGAAGGCGTTCGACAAGATTGTGCTGAGTCCCGGGCCGGGAGTTCCTTCGGAAGCGGGTCTCTTGATGGAGGTCATCAGGGCATATGCGGGGCGAAAGCCCATTCTGGGCGTTTGCCTGGGGCACCAGGCCATCGGGGAGGTCTTCGGCGGTAAGGTAGTCCGTCTTTCGCAAGTGTTTCACGGAATGAAAACAACTGGTTTTCAAAGGGCCAGCGATCCTATTTTCAAAGATTGTCCACGGCAATTGGAAATGGGGAGATATCATTCTTGGGCGGTGAGCAAGGAGGGATTTCCCGCCTGTCTTGAGATTACTGCAGAAAGCAGCGATGGACTCATCATGGCGATGCGCCATCGGCATTTTGATGTGCACGGCATACAATTTCATCCGGAAAGTATTCTCACCCCATCCGGAAAGAAGATTATGGCCAATTGGCTGATTTTGTGACGATTTATGTCATAAAATGCTTTTATGTAATATTTTATGACTACATTTGCACCATGATTGACAAGATATTGCAAAAACTGAAAATAACGTCTTTGAATTCGATGCAGATGGATATGAACGCTGCCATGCTGCATTCGGACAAAGACATCATCGTGCTGTCTCCCACGGGAAGCGGTAAAACACTGGCCTACTTGCTCCCATTGGTTCAGTTGCTGGATGCGGGCAAGGACTGTCTGCAGGCTGTTGTGCTGGTTCCGGGAAGAGAACTTGCGCTGCAGTCGGCAACCGTTTTGAAAGACATGGGATGCGGCCTGCGGGCGATGGCGCTGTATGGGGGGCGTCCTGCCATGGAGGAGCATCGGAAAATGCGTGAAGTGAGGCCTCAGGTCGTTTTTGCCACACCTGGTAGAATGAACGACCACCTGGTAAAAGGAAACCTTGGCGCATTCGCTGTGAAATGGCTCATCATTGACGAGTTTGACAAATGTCTTGCCCTGGGGTTCCGCGAGGAAATGAATAGTGTGATCAAACAGTTGCGCAGGGTGGAAAGGCGCGTTCTGCTTTCTGCCACAGATGCAGAAGAAATCCCGATGTTCGTGAATATGCGGCGCACCATCAAGGCAAGTTATTTGGCAGAAGGCAATGTGGCAGAACGCATAGCCCTTTATCAGGTGAAGAGTCCGCAGAAAGACAAATTGGAGACGCTCGACCGCCTGTTGAGATATGCCGGCAGCAAGAGCAGCGTGGTGTTCTTGAACTACCGCGACAGTGTGGAACGTACCGCCAATTATCTCCGTGAAAAAGGGTTCTCGGTGAGTTTGTTCCATGGCGGTCTGGAGCAAAAAAAACGGGAAGATGCCCTGTATAAATTCAGCAATGGTTCTGCCAATATCCTGGTTTGTACTGATTTGGCATCAAGAGGACTTGACATACCCGACATCGACAACATCGTTCACTATCATCTGCCCGAAAGCGAAGATGGCTATGTGCACAGAGTGGGGCGCACGGCACGCTGGGACAAGTCAGGGAAAGCCTGTTTTGTGTTGGGGCCGGAAGAACGCATGCCTGACTATGTGGAGCAGGAAGCAGAACTTTTGGAACTGCCGTCGGAACTGCCGCCACCTGCCGAGCCTAAAATGGCAACGGTCTATATTGGAAAAGGTAAAAAGGACAAGATTTCCAAAGGGGACATAGTTGGCTTCCTTTGCAAAATTGGCGGTTTGGCGAACGGTGAAATCGGAAGAATCGACGTAAAGGATCGTTTCTGCTACGCTGCCATCAATAGAGAAAAACTGTCCCAGGTTTTGGAAAAGACAAAAGGGGAGAAGATAAAAGGCGTGAAAACATTAATCGAAGTTGTAAAATAATCAAATTAACGAATTTTTATCAGATATTTATGTGGAAAAATTTGTCTATCTCATGTAAAAGCTATAACTTCGCACCGTCATATTCTGAGAAAAACATTATTAATTAATTTAATACTAACTGATAAAATGAAGAAGTATAATTTCAATGCTGGGCCTTGTGTGCTGCCCAAAGAAGCTATTGAGTCCACAATCAACGCCATCCGCGATTTTGACGGCACAGGCATCGGTCTGCTTGAGATTTCCCACCGTACCAAAGGATGGGAACGCATCATGGCAGAAACCCGCCAGCTGTGGCGCGACTTGCTGAACATCCCCGAAGAATATGAGGTTCTTTTCCTCGGCGGCGGTGCCAGCACGCAATTCTTCGCAGTGCCAGCCAACATCCTCAACAAAAAGGCTGCTTATTTGCAGACCGGCGTATGGGCCAAGAAAGCCATGAAGGAAGCCAAGAACTTTGGCGAAGTGGAGCTCGTTGCTTCCTCTGAGGACAAAAACTACACCTACATCCCCAAGGACTACACCATTCCTGCGGATGCAGACTATTTCCACATCACGACCAACAACACGATCTATGGTACGGAAATCAAGTACGATATGGACTGCCCTGTGAAGTTGGTGGCAGATATGTCAAGCGACATCATGAGCCGTCCCGTTGACGTGAAGAAATATGCCATCATTTACGGAGGTGCGCAGAAAAACGTAGGGCCTGCCGGTGTGACATTCGTGATCATCCGCAAGGACATCCTCGGAAAAATCACCGACCGTCAATACATGAACCCGATTCCCACCATGGTGGACTATCGCACCCATGCAGCCGAAGAGGAGCGCAACATCTCAATGTTCAACACACCTCCCGTATCTTCTATCTTCGTGATGCACGAAACCCTTGCTTGGCTCAAGAACCTCGGTGGACTTGAGGCCATGAACAAGATCAACACCAAGAAGGCAGAAACCCTCTATAACGAAATCGACCGCAACAAACTCTTTGTAGGTACCGCTGAGAAGGAGGATCGCTCCATTATGAACGTTTGCTTTGTGATGAAGGACGAATACAAGGAACTCGAGAAGGAATTCCTCGACTACGCTACCGAGTGTGGTATGGTTGGTATCAAAGGACACCGCTCGGTGGGTGGTTTCCGCGCATCGCTCTACAATGCTTGCCCCCAGGAGGCTGTTGATGCCCTCGTGAAGTGCATGCAAGACTTTGAAGCAAAACACTGATCTATTATCATTATAAATGCACGGGGCTGGGCGAAGAATGCCTGCTCCGTGTAATTTGCATTAATTTTATTACTATGAAAGTTTTAGTTGCAACAGAAAAGCCCTTTGCAGCGGTTGCTGTTGAAGGCATTAGAAAAGAAGTTGAAGGTGCCGGTCATGAACTGGCATTGCTCGAAAAATATACAGAAAAGGCTCAGCTGCTGGACGCTGTTAAGGATGCAGACGCTCTTATCATTCGTTCTGACAAGGTGGACGGGGAAGTTTTCAAGGCTGCCGGCAATTTGAAGATTGTTGTCCGCGCTGGTGCTGGCTACGACAATATCGACTTGGCTGCTGCTACGGCTCACAAGGTTGTTGCTGAGAATACTCCGGGGCAGAACGCAAACGCAGTGGCAGAGCTCGTTATGGGTATGCTCGTTTATGCTGTTCGCAATTTCTACAATGGAAAGAGCGGTTCTGAATTGATGGGAAAGAAATTGGGTTTGCTGGCTTTCGGTAATGTGGGTCGCAACGTGGCTCGTGTTGCCAAAGGATTTGGCATGGAGGTTTATGCTTACGATGCATTCTGTCCGAAAGACGTTATCGAGCAGGGCGGCGCAAAGGCTGTTGACAGTCAAGAGGCTTTGTTCGAGATCTGCGATGTCGTTTCATTGCACATTCCTGCAACGCCTGAAACCATCAATAGCATCAATTACGCTCTCGTCAACAAGATGCGCAAAGGTGGAATTCTTGTGAACACAGCCCGTAAAGAAGTAATCAACGAAGCGGAACTCATCAAATTGCTTGGCGACCGTGAGGACTTGAAGTTCATTACAGACATCAAGCCCGATGCTGACGCTGACTTCGCAAAATTCGAAGGCCGCTACTTCAGCACTCCTAAGAAAATGGGTGCTCAGACAGGTGAGGCTAACGTGAATGCCGGTATTGCAGCCGCTAAGCAAATCAATGCTTTCTTCGCAACTGGTGATACCAAATTCCAAGTAAACAAGTAAATCATAACACGGCCGCAGATGATTAGGTTACTATTGCAATATGACTTTTTACATTGCAAAAGCCTAATTGTCTGTGGTAAATATTTTATAATATGGCAATAGTAAAACCATTTAAAGGCGTTCGCCCTCCAAAAGAGTTTGTAGAGCAGGTAGAGAGCCGTCCTTACGATGTGCTGAACTCTGAAGAAGCAAGAGAAGAAGCTAAAGGCAACGAGAAGAGCCTTTATCGTATTATCAAACCTGAAATTGATTTCCCGGAAGGAACCAGTGAATATGATCCACGTGTCTATGAAAAGGCGGCCGAGAATTTCAAAATGTTCCAAGATAAGGGATGGTTGGTACAAGACGACAAGGAGCAGTACTATATTTACGCTCAGACTATGAATGGCAAGACACAGTACGGAATCGTTGTTGGTGCTGCTTGTCAAGACTATGTTGATGGTGTTATCAAGAAGCATGAACTTACTCGCCGCGATAAGGAAGAAGACCGTATGAAGCACGTTCGTGTAAACGATGCTAACATTGAGCCGGTATTTTTTGCTTATCCTGACAATGCTACATTGAAAGAAATCACTACTCGTTATGCTGCTACTGCTCCTGAATATGATTTCATTGCTCCCATTGATGGTTTCCGTCATCAGCTTTGGGTAGTTTCTGACGATAAAGATATCAAGACTATCACAGAAGAGTTTGCAAAGATGCCAAGTCTCTACATTGCAGACGGTCATCACCGTTCAGCTGCTGCTGGTCTTGTAGGTGGCGAAAAGGCAAAGGCTAATCCGAATCACACAGGTAAAGAAGAGTATAACTACTTTATGGCAGTTTGCTTCCAGGCATCTGAACTTACAATCCTTGATTACAACCGTGTTGTAAAGGATTTGAATGGTATGAGTTCTGAAGAGTTCTTGAAGGCTTTGGATAAGAACTTCATTGTTGAGAAGAAAGGTGCTGCCGCTTATAAGCCAGTCAAGTTGCATGAATTTTCTCTCTATCTTGATGGAGAATGGTATAGCCTCACGGCAAAAGAAGGGACATACGACAATACAGACCCCATCGGTGTGCTCGATGTTGATATTTCAAGCCGTTTGATTCTTGACGAACTGTTGGAAATCAAAGATCTCCGTTCAAGCGACAGAATCGACTTCGTTGGTGGTCTGAGAGGTCTTGAAGAATTGAAGAAGCGTGTTGACAGCGGTGAAATGAGAATGGCTCTCGCCCTCTATCCCGTGAGCATGCAGCAGATCATGGACATTGCTGACAGCGGAAAGATCATGCCTCCTAAGGCTACGTGGTTTGAACCTAAGTTGCGCAGTGGTTTGATTATTCACAAGTTGTCGTAATTGATGACCGACGAATACAAGACGATAAAAACAATTGGCGAGGGATATTACACCGAGAAAAGGAGTAGGTTCCTCGCCTTTTCACACCCTGTCGCAAATGTTGATGAGGTGAAGGAAATCCTTGCTTTCTACCGGAAAAAATATTTTGATGCGCGGCATGTATGCTATGCATACGTGCTTGGTCCTGACCGAAAGGTGTTTCGGGCCAATGATGATGGAGAACCCGGCAGCACAGCGGGAAAACCTATCTTGGGACAGATCAACAGCCATGAACTTACTGATATACTCATTGTCGTTATCCGATATTATGGAGGAGTGAATTTGGGTACAGGTGGCTTGATTGTAGCCTATCGCGCAGCAGCCTCGGATGCAATTGCACATTCTGAAATCATCACTCGACAGGTAGAGGCAGAAGTGGTATATGAGTTTCCCTATCTGATGATGAACCAAGTGATGAAAGTGGTGAAAGACATGGCTCCCCGAATTATTTCGCAAGATTACGACAATGTTTGCAGAATAAAGTTGGGCATTCGCCAAAGTTTGGCAGAGCAACTCCAGTCGAAACTTGCCAAATTGAGTTTCGGACAGTAGGGACGGTCTGAACGGTCTTTGTACTGTTCAGAATACCCGTGGGCAATCCTGCAATATCGGCAGAAAACAAAAACGGAAACCTTTCTGATGGAAAGATTTCCGGATGGTTGGAGGTGCCTAGCGGAGTCGAACCGCTCTATATGGTTTTGCAGACCACCACATAACCGCTTTGTTAAGGCACCGGTTTCTTAAATCGTTTGCAAAGGTACGTCTTTTCTTTTGAAATGCCAAATGTTTCACTGGCTTTTTTAATACATATTTTGAATGTAATGGTTTTGTTCCACTATTTCTTTACTCTCAGTTGCCAGAAAGCAACGGCTGAGGCTGCCGCCACATTTAGTGAGTCCACACCGTGAAACATGGGGATGCGCACCACATAGTCGGCCTCCTGGATCGTTTCTTTTGCCAGTCCGTCCCCTTCCGTTCCCATGATGATGGCCAACTTTTGCTCCGTTTCCAACCTTGGATCATCCAAACTGACAGCGTTTTCCCCAAGTGCCATTGCCACTGTGCGGAATCCCATTGAACTGAGGGTGTTCAAAGGGGTGTCCATCCATGCCCAGGGCACAAGAAATACCGAACCCATGGACACTCTCACGGCACGTCTGTTCAGCGGGTCGCAAGAAGAGGTGGTCAGCAGTACGGCATCTATGCCCAAAGCGGCTGCTGAACGGAAAATGGCACCGATGTTGGTTGTGTCAACCACGCCGTCCAGTACCGCTATTCTGTGGGCATCCCTGCATATCTCTTCGACAGGGCGCGGCATCGGGCGGCGCATGGCGCACAGCACACCTCGCGTGAGTTTGTAGCCTGTAAGGGAAGCAAGCAGATCCCTTCCGCCTGTATATACCGGAATGTCGCCGCTTCTTTGTATGATGTCGGCAGCATCCCCCGCGATATGGCGTCTCTCGCAGAGAATGGACAGTGGCTCATAGCCGGCATCAAGTGCCACGTTGATAACTTTGGGGCTTTCGGCAATAAAAATGCCTTTCTCTGGTTCTATGCGGTTTCTGAGTTGTGCTTCGGTGAGTGTACCGAATATCTCAACGCCCTGTTGTGTCAACGAAGATATTTCAATAATTGGCATATTTTTCTTTTTCGATTCATTCGCCATCCGTCTTCTTTTCTTTAAAAATACATGAAGAGCAGTATGAACGGCACTGCAAAATTAGGTATTTTATGGCAAAATCTCCAAGGTGGAACTTGAAAAATGCAAGGTTCTGTTGTCTTTTTACAAAAGTATAACTTTATGAAAAGTATTTGTCTTTGAGTGGGTTCTTTTTTATACCTGATGCGGGAAAGTGCCTGAAAGTGTAACAAATAAGGCCAGACATGGTGTAATCGTGCAAAGTTTTCGTATCTTTGCAAGTAAATATTCATTTAAATACATCTTTATTAAAGACAAACATTTCATATCAATATGGCAACAACAGATGACAAGAAGGTTATCTTCTCGATGGTGGGTGTTTCTAAAATCATTCCACAGAACCAAAAGCAGATTCTGAAAAATATTTACCTTTCGTTCTTTTATGGTGCGAAAATCGGCATCATTGGTTTGAATGGTGCCGGCAAGTCCACCTTGATGAAAATCATTGCCGGACTGGAACAGGCAACACAAGGAGAAGTGGTGTGGAGTCCCGGCTACACAGTGGGCTATCTTCCACAGGATCCGCCCCTTGACGAGAACAAAACGGTGAAAGAAAATGTGCAGGAAGGTGTGCAGCATGTCTATGATGCGCTGAAAGAATATGATGACATTAACGTGAAATTTGGTCTGGAGGAATATTACGGCGACCCTGACAAAATGGACAAACTGATGCAGCGGCAGGCCGAATTGCAAGATATCATCGATGCCACCGACGCTTGGAACATGGATTCCAAATTGGAACGTGCCATGGCTGCTCTTCGCTGTCCGTCGGGCAACCTGCCTGTGACCAATCTTTCGGGCGGTGAACGCCGCCGTGTGGCACTTTGCCGTCTGTTGCTCCAAAAACCAGACGTGCTTCTGCTCGATGAACCTACCAACCACCTCGATGCCGAGAGTATCGACTGGTTGGAGCAGCACTTGCAGCAATACGAGGGAACGGTGATTGCCGTTACTCATGACCGCTATTTCCTCGATGATGTGAGCGAATGGATTCTTGAACTCGACCGTGGGGAGGGAATCCCGTGGAAAGGCAACTATTCTTCATGGCTGGAACAGAAAACCAAACGTATGGAGCAGGAAGAAAAGACGGCTTCGAAACGCCGCAAGACCCTGGAACGGGAACTTGACTGGGTGCGCATGGCACCAAAGGCTCGGCAGGCAAAGGGAAAGGCGCGTTTGAACTCATACGAACAGATGCTCAATGAGGAACAGAAGCAGCGGGAGGAAAAATTGGAAATATTCATTCCCAACGGTCCTCGTTTGGGTAGCAAGGTCATCGAGGCTCAGCACGTACAGAAGGCTTTTGGAGAAAAAGTGCTCTTCTCGGATCTCAATTTCATGCTTCCCCCCAATGGTATTGTTGGTGTGATTGGCCCCAACGGTGCCGGAAAAACCACACTCTTCCGTCTTGTCATGGGGCTTGAACAAACCGATGGAGGAACGTTTGAGGTGGGTGAAACTGTCAAGCTGGCATATGTTGATCAGCAGCACAAGGACATAGACCCGCAAAAGACAGTTTATGAGGTTGTGTCTCAGGGCAACGAAAGCATACGGATGGGTGGACGCGACATCAACGCACGGGCTTATCTTTCGCGTTTCAACTTCTCTGGAACTGACCAGAGCAAACTCTGTGGCGTGCTTTCCGGCGGTGAGCGCAACCGTCTGCAGTTGGCTCTTGCACTGAAGCAGGAAGGTAATGTCCTGCTGCTCGACGAGCCTACCAACGACATCGACGTGAACACTCTGCGGGCACTTGAAGAAGGTCTTGAGGCATTTGCCGGCTGTGCTGTTGTCATCAGCCACGACCGTTGGTTCCTGGATCGTATCTGCACTCACATCCTTGCGTTTGAGGGCAATGGCGAAGTGTTCTATTTCGAGGGAAGTTACTCGGAATATGAAATCAACAAGGCCATGCGCTTGGGCAATGAAGATATCAAAAAAGGCCGCTACCGTAAGTTGATGGAGGATTGAGGAAAAATGCCCCATGCTGTCGTTGCCCTTTCGGAATGTTGTTCTCCTTTTCTCGGGAATGGGCAACTCGCAGGTTCATGATGCAAAAGGCACGCCGTTGCAATCATGATAAAATCTGGATATGAAGAAAGTTTTGAAAGAGTATTATAAGATATTTCTGTCTTGTACCGTTGGACATATGATGTCTGCGGCACAAAAGAGAATGGAAGAGAATTTGAAACTTTGGAAAGCGATGGATTTCCATGAAGAGTTGACATTGGATGAAATCAATGAGTTTATTGAAGGGAGTCCTGAAGTGCCCATGTCGTCACAGTTTGTGGACAAACTCATCCGTCCCATTGTGGAAGGCGGTGATGCGGTGGAAAGAGAAAAAGCCCTCCTGTTCATAGAGCGGCTTGAGTCTGACGGGTATTTCATCAGTGAATGAGAGTGTTCGAAGGAGCAGTTTTGTTTTGCATAAGGAAATCACGTCTTGAAACCGGAACAATGCATGGATGGCTGCTGATAAAAAAGCAAAAAACACATGATTGTTCGGATATTATTCGTATCTTTGCAGAGTGTAATTGAATATTCAGAGAGGTAATATGAACATATTAGAATTAAGTGAGCAGGAGATAGGCAGACGGCAGAGTTTGCAGGAACTGCGCGATATGGGGATTGACCCATACCCCGCTGCCGAATATCCCACCAACGCATTCAGCAGGGATATCAAGGCAGAATTTCAGGATGAGGCAGAACCAAGAGAAGTGTGCATTGCGGGACGCATGATGAGCCGCCGTGTGATGGGCAAAGCCTCTTTTGCGGAAATTCAAGATTCAAAAGGAAGAATACAGGTATATATTACACGAGATGATATTTGTCCGGGCGAAGACAAAGACTTGTACAATAAACTTTTCAAGCGTTTGCTGGACATTGGTGATTTTGTAGGTGTAAAAGGATTCGTGTTCCGGACGCAAACGGGAGAAGTCTCGGTGCATGCCAAGGAAATCACGCTGTTGAGCAAGAGTCTGAAGCCGTTGCCCATCGTGAAATACAAGGACGGTGTGGCTTATGACAAGTTTGAAGACCCTGAGTTGCGTTACCGGCAGCGTTATGTGGATCTGGTGGTAAACGACGGCATAAAAGACACTTTCCTCCAGCGGGCAACGGTGCTGCGCACATTGCGCAATACGCTTGACGAGGCAGGCTACACGGAGGTGGAAACTCCCATTCTGCAAAGCATTGCGGGTGGGGCGTCTGCACGTCCGTTCATTACGCATTTCAATGCGCTCAATCAGGAGATGTATATGCGCATTGCCACTGAACTTTATCTGAAACGTCTCATCGTGGGAGGTTTCGAGGGTGTGTATGAAATTGGAAAGAATTTCCGCAATGAGGGAATGGACCGCAACCACAATCCCGAATTTACCTGTATGGAATTGTATGTTCAGTATAAAGACTACAATTGGATGATGTCGTTTACCGAGCAACTTCTGGAAAAGATTTGTGTGGCGGTGAACGGCAAGACGGAAAGAGAGGTTGACGGGAAAATCATCAGTTTCAAGGCTCCTTATCGCCGTCTGCCCATTCTTGATGCCATCAAGGAGAAGACGGGCTATGACCTCAATGGAAAGACGGAAGACGACATCCGAGAGGTGTGCAAGAAGTTGGACATGGAAATCGACGATACGATGGGTAAAGGCAAGTTGATTGATGAAATCTTCGGCGAGTTTTGCGAAGGCACGTTCATCCAGCCCACCTTCATTACCGACTATCCCGTAGAAATGTCGCCGCTTACAAAAAAACATCGCAGCCAGCCAGGATTGACAGAGCGTTTTGAATTGATGGTGAACGGAAAGGAACTTGCCAATGCATACAGTGAGTTGAATGACCCGATAGACCAAGAAGAACGTTTCATAGACCAAATGAAACTTGCAGACAAGGGTGATGACGAGGCCATGGTAATTGATCAGGATTTCCTTCGCGCACTGCAGTATGGCATGCCTCCCACCTCGGGTATCGGTATCGGTATTGACCGTTTGGTAATGCTTATGACCGGACAAACCACCATTCAGGAAGTATTGTTCTTCCCACAAATGAAACCGGAAAAGAAAGCACCGAAAAGCAGTGTGGCAGAATGGTCAGCCATTGGCGTACCTGAAATTTGGATTCCTATTCTGAACAAGTGCGGCTATTATTTGGTACAGGACATTAAAGACGTGAATCCCCAGAAATTGCAACAAGACGCTTGCGGTGTAAACAAGAAATACAAACTGGGATACGACAACCCGAAAGTGGATGAGTTTGCAGCCTGGATAGAAAAGGCACAGTCTGTAGAATAATGTTTATACGTTCTCGAAACATGTACAATGCCGTCGGAGACGACTGGTAGGACATGGTTCGCGGACAGAAAAGAAAAAATAAATGTTCGATTGCGGTAACATAGCGATTATAGGAGGTGGAAGTTGGGCAACGGCTGTCGCCAAGATAGTGGTGGAGCATACGCACCATATCGGATGGTATATGCGCCGTGACGACAGGATTGAGGACTTTAGACGGTTGGGACACAATCCAGCGTATCTTACGAGTGTTCATTTTGATATGGATGAACTTGATTTCTCGAGTGACATCAATAAAATTGTGCAGAACTACGACACGCTGATTTTCGTAACCCCCTCGCCGTTCCTAAAGAACCATTTAAAGAAACTCAAGACGCGTATCAGAGACAAGTTTGTTATCACTGCCATCAAAGGTATCGTGCCCGATGAGAATTTGGTCTGTTCGGAATATTTCCATCAGGTATATGATGTACCTTACGACAATCTGGCTTGTGTCGGGGGACCTTCTCATGCGGAGGAAGTGGCTCTGGAACGTTTGTCATATCTTACCATCGGCTGCTCCAACAAAGAAAAGGCACAGTGTTTTGCCGACTTGATAGCCAGCGACTATATCAAGACAAAGACCAGCAGCGACATTGTGGGCATAGAATACAGTTCGGTACTGAAGAACGTCTATTCTATCGCAGCGGGAATCTGCAGTGGATTGAAGTATGGAGACAATTTCCAAAGCGTGCTCATGTCGAATGCCGTTTTGGAAATGAGCCGTTTTCTCACCACCATTTATCCTGTTGAAAGAAACATCAACGACTCTGTGTATATGGGCGACCTGCTTGTTACCGGCTACTCTAACTTTTCCCGCAACCGCACGTTCGGTACGATGATAGGAAAAGGCTACAGCGTGAAAAGTGCGCAGATAGAGATGGAAATGATAGCTGAAGGCTACTTCGGTACGAAGTGTATGAAGGAAATCAACCGTCACTGCCATGTAAACATGCCCATTTTGGATGCCGTCTATAACATTCTCTACGAACGTATCAGTCCGCAAGTAGAAATCAAACTCCTCACGGATTCTTTCCGGTAAAGACATCCAAAAGAATCTGTGAAGAGTTTTTGTTATCAACATCCCCCGTTGCAATATGTCAAAAGGGGAAGACGGAGGATTTGTAAATGAAATCTCATGAGGAAAACCATCATTTTATGACAATGAAGAATATCAAATTAGACATTACAAAGGCGGCCTTGTTTTTGAACGAAGGCGCAGTAAAAGAGTTTGAACCTAAGGTAAAGGCTGCTCAGGAAGCATTGGAAAAAGGAACTTGCCCCGGTAACGATTTTTTGGGATGGCTGCATTTGCCGTCGTCCATCACCCCCGACTTTTTGAAAGAAATCCAAGACACGGCCCGCTTGTTGCGCGAACATTGCGAGACTATCGTTGTGGCAGGTATCGGAGGCAGTTACCTTGGCGCTCGTGCCGTTATTGAGGCCTTGGGCCATTCGTTTGCATGGCTGCAGAATGACAAGAAGAATCCCACCATTCTTTTTGCAGGCAATAATATCGGGGAGGACTATCTGTCGGAACTTACAGAGTATCTGGCCGGAAAGGAATTTGGTGTCATCAACATATCCAAGTCGGGAACAACCACCGAAACGGCACTTGCTTTCCGCCTGCTCAAAAAGCAATGCGAGGAACAGAGAGGCAAAGAAGAGGCAAGGAAAGTGATTGTGGCCATTACCGATGCCAAGAAAGGAGCGGCTCGAACCTGTGCGGATCAAGAAGGCTACAAATCGTTTGTCATACCCGACAATGTGGGCGGTCGTTTCTCCGTGCTCACTCCCGTGGGACTGCTCCCCATTGCCTGTGCCGGTTTCGATATCGTTCACCTTGTGGCAGGTGCACAAGCCATGGAGAAAGCCTGTGGTGTCGATGTTCCTTTTGACGAGAATATCGCAGCGCAGTATGCTGCCATCCGAAACGGTTTGTATGGTGCCGGCAAGAAGATTGAAATCATGGTGAACTATCAGCCCAAACTGCACTTCATCAGCGAATGGTGGAAACAACTCTATGGAGAGAGCGAGGGCAAGGAAAACAAGGGTATCTTTCCCGCATCATGCGATTTCACAACCGATCTCCACTCCATGGGGCAGTGGATTCAGGAGGGTGAGCGCAGCATATTCGAGACGGTTATCAGTGTGGAAGAACCCAACCGCCGATTGATGTTCCCCAGCGATACTGAGAACCTTGACGGTTTGAACTTCCTTGCCGGGAAACGTGTGGATGAAGTGAACAAGATGGCAGAGTTGGGAACTCGTTTGGCTCATGTTGATGGTGGTGTGCCCAACATTCGCATCTGTGTTCCTATCCTGAACGAATACTACATAGGCCAGTTGCTCTATTTCTTTGAAATTGCCTGTGGCATCAGCGGCAACGTGCTTGGAGTGAATCCATTCAACCAGCCCGGTGTGGAAGCCTATAAGAAGAACATGTTTGCCCTGTTGAACAAGCCTGGGTATGAAGCAGAAAGCAAGTCTGTTCAGGAAAGATTGGCAGCCGAGGCTTGAAGCATGGAAAGAAGTGTAACGGATGCATGTTTTACAGAAAGAAAAATGGAACCGACAAGAAAAGAATATCAATGTTCGAAAAGGAAATAAAAGAATATATAGAAAGCAACGGCTTTGGGGCATTCTGCCCCAAAGCCGCTCTTTTTGATATGGACGGCGTGCTTTACAATTCGATGCCCAATCAGGTGCGGGCATGGTTGCCAACCATGCAGAAACATGGAATTGCCATGACCGAGAACGATGTGTACCGTTTTGAGGGAATGCGCGGTGTGGAAACCATCAAGATGCTGGCATACCAACAGTGGGACAGGCATATTTCGGATGAGGAGGCGGAAAATATATATGCAGAAAAGAGCCATTTGTTTGCTACATTTCCCAAAGCTGTTAAGATACGAGGCGTTGAGGAATTGATGCGGAAAATGAAAGCCGACGGACTGATGATTGTGGTGGTGACTGGAAGTGGCCAACAATCGCTCTTGGACAAGTTGGAAGATGATTTCGGAGGATTGATACACGGTCATTTGGTGGTTTCCAGTTTTGACGTTACACGGGGAAAGCCCAATCCCGAACCTTACCTAAGAGGCTTGCAAAAAGCCGGTGTACAGCCGTGGGAGGCTATTGTTGTGGAAAATGCTCCGTTGGGTGTGCGTGCCGGTGTTGCCGCCAACATATTTACCGTTGCCGTGAACAGCGGCCCGCTTCCCAATTCTGTTCTTGCAAAAGAAGGTGCAAATCTTGTTTTCAGTAAGATGACCGAACTTTGTGATGCATGGAACGATTTCCATCGGTTGCCATAGACAGTTGATAAACATGATAAAATTAGAATCAACAACTGGGAAAAATGAATGATTTGACAACATGAACACTCTGATTGGTGTTTATGGAAGGACTTCCATGCCCTTCTTTCCTTTGGTATCAGTTCTTCTCAATCTGCAGTTCTATTTCCTCATATTCCATCTTCTTTTCGTCATCTGTAGTTGCTGTGGAGAAACTGCCGTTCGGACGCTTTACCTGAATATTGCTTCCTGATGATTGGAGAAAAGACAATGGCGATTCAAACATGCGACGTATGGTTTTGCTCGCATCTTTGGCCGTGCACTTTGTGTATTTGTCATACTTGTACTCACAAATAGGTTTCTTGACATTTTCCATGCCTTTGAGTTCCCAGACAAACACTCCGTTCGATTCCTCAATCTTCATGATTAGTCCAGGAAGTCCACCAAACCGATAGGGGCCTACGGCAATGGGAATGGCCGTGGAGTACCATGCCGTGTAGTGTCTCCCTTTAAAATCCACAGATGCTTTGTTGCAGTTGTAGCCTAAAATGTGCACAGTGTCGCTCTCTTCCAATTTCCAGTCAAGCGTGCTCTCTGCATCTTGCCATCCTATGCATCCTGATGCCAGAAAAAGTCGATGAACGAATAGGGTTGTCTTATCTGAATAATGATTGAAAATTTCATAGGCAAAAACCGGTTTCTGGAAAATGGAACTGTTCAGTCCTTTTTTCTCATTGGCCGTTCTCAACGAGTCGTAGTGAAACATCAAGTGGCTGTAGTCTTTTACTATGCGGCTGCCCACTTGTACCTTCCGTATGTCCTCATAAGTCTCTTTGGCTTTGGCGTCATATTTGAAACGCATGGCATAGGTTAGTTCATACCGTGCTGTATCAAGAACCTGATAATAACTCAAGTCATAAGGGAAAAACACCATCTGCGCCTGTACCGTCGTGCTGGCTGTGAAATAGGACAGTAGTAATAATAAAACGTTTTTTTTCATCATTGTATATCATTATTGGTTGTTTAAACAAGTTTCATTCTTAAAGTGAGGACCACGCTTCTCGGCCGGATGGTATATGTGGATGAGTAGGAGGACATTTCGTCCAAAAACGAGTAGGTGTAATCTTTGCGGTTAAAGATATTGTTGCATCTCAATGTAAACAGAAAGCGTTTGTATGTATATGTTACTGCAAAGTTTCCCAGCAAAAAAGACTTGTCGCCCATATTCATATTGTTGCGATAGTGTGAAAGGTTTGCCGACAGACTGATATTCTGGGGAAGTGCTATGCTTGCGGTGCATTTATTGGTGGAGGTGAGAGCGACAGGAAAGTGATTGGTCTTGTTCCATCCCATGGCACCATCATAGGAAATGTTCAGCCATGTAAAAGGAAGTGCATTCAAGTGGGTGGTCAACAAATACGAATTGCTGTGGTATCTCACCACTTCATCTTGGACAAGCAAGGGACTGCTGCTGTAGGTGTAGGTTCCCTCAATGTCTATTTTCAGATGTTTCCAAGAGAATCCCTTGCTGCCGCGAATCCGGACAGAGACCATTTCTGCCGTTTCTTTGGTTGGCCGACTAATGACCGTTTCGCTTTCTCCCTCATATCTATATCCATAGAGCGCATCGGGTTTTTGGTAATTGTAAGTTACATCCACGCCCGTGAACAGCATTTTGAAAATATCCCTAAAATTGTATGAAAGTTTTCCGTATTGCATTTTCGATCGGTACAGGCTCTGGACGGCATACGAGGAAAGCCGTCGGAAAGAAGTCAATATATACTGTCCGTACAATTGGTCGATGTCTGGCATGGTACGGGTCATTCCTGTAGAGAATCTCAACTCATTGGAACCGTTCATGCTGTAAACAGCTTGCGCACTGGGTTCCATGTAGATTCCTTTTTCTTTTTCTATGTTCAGCAAATGGTCATACTTGTATAGGAGAGGGGTGTGTATGCGGAGGTTCAGTTTCCTTAGTTTGGCATAAATCTCCCATCCCACTCCCCATTCAATTTTGTGCAGTTCCATGTCATTGAAAAAACCGGACAGGTCGCTTTTCAGTCCATCGTGCTGAAAATTGAACACAAGGCTTGGATGGATCAGGAAATTACCCCAAACGAGTGCAGACAGCAAACGGGCGTTGTTTTTCATTCCGTATCTTGTTCTTTCCACTTTCTGGTCGATGCCGCTTCCGTTGAGAATGTCGGGAAACAGGTTGGGACTTACCGAGAGACTGTGCGGGCGTTTTTCCAATCCGCTTAGA
Organism: Prevotella sp.; assembly: GCA_022773395.1. Taxonomy (GTDB): domain Bacteria; phylum Bacteroidota; class Bacteroidia; order Bacteroidales; family Bacteroidaceae; genus Prevotella. The sequence goes on along the minus strand of JALFBL010000063.1, from coordinate 7,770 downwards.
GAGGTCAATTCAAAACCTTTGTCTTCCGATGTCCGTTTGGTTAGGTGGAATGTGTTGGTCAGACGATAGTTCTCCATCTTGTTTTGTTGTTTTATTGCCTGTTTCTGGACAACAGAGCTTCTTCCGCTTTCTTCCGCATATTCAAAGTTGATTTGTTCTTTAAGATATTGCTTGTCTGTGTTTTCCAGAAATGAAATGTCTCCGTAGAGCATCTGGCTTTCTAATTTCCCGGAGAAGTTTTCGTTGATTTCCTTTGGGGTGAAGTCGGGCAGCAGATGAACCGTGGACGAATGGCTGTCTCGTTGTTCCCGGTCAGTCCAGTAGGCAGCGTTTATTCCAAGTTCTCCATGTTTTCCCGTGCGAGAGACCCAGTTGCATGTGGCAGAATGAGACCGGTTGAAATAGTATGTGCTCTTGCTCAGTGCCGGCGGAGTGGGCATGACGATATTCGAAACGGGCGATGTGCCTGCAAAACCTTCATAATTCAAGGAATGGAGTTCACGCGACAGGTCATCACCGGTGTTGTTTCCTTTGTAAGTCGCAAACAACTGACTGTTGTGCTTAAAATAGGTTGCAATCAAGCCATTGTTCCATAGGGTCTTGTCCTCTTGTCCTCCGCCTATAGTGGCAATGAGGTTGAACACGCCTCTCACATTGTTTCTCAATTTCAGATTGACAGATGCCCTTTCTTCAGGTTGTAGCCCTTTTAAGGCCTTTACGTCCTGATGGTTTTCCAGCACCTGTACGGATGCGATGCTATTGGGATCTATATTAAGGGTCGCCACTCCATATCTGCTTTTCATCAAGTCCATTCCTTCGATGTATAATTTCTTGATAGGTATGCCTTTGATGGAAATTTGCCCCATGTCAGACACGCTGATTCCCGGCATTCTTTTCAGCACTTCTGCCATGGACACATCATTTTTCTGTAGGAAAGAAGATACAAGATAGTTGATGGTGTCTCCGTTCGCATAAATCCTTTCGCTCTTTACCCTTACTTCGGGTAGGGCTATGGAGGTTTCTTTTACGGTGACGAACAGTTCGTTTTCCTTATTGGCAACCTTCATGAAAACAGGGGTAATGTTGAGTCCTGTAACATATATGCCAAGACTGTCTGCTTCTGTCTGAACATCCAACGAAAATGCCCCGCTCTTGTCGGTGAATGCATAGGCAAAGACTTTATTCCGGTTGTTGGCGTCTGTCAGCATGACGCTCATGTCGGGCATGACATTTCCTTTTTCATTCTCCACATGTCCTTTTATCCTTACATTGTCTGCCAGAACCGTGAGTGACATGAAAACAAAGGAAAGGAGCATAAATGTTTTTCTCGCAGTTTGCCTTTTTGCTGCTTTTCTTTCCATTACAATTGTGTAGTTCATTCAAGTAAATGTTTTATTTAGACATAGAACGTGCCTGCATCACCATTGATGATGCAAATGTATAGTAAGAATCCTATGAGGTGTAGAAATCCTAATCAGGGGTAAAGACAACGGAAGTCACGAATTGGACAGGAACAGGCTTTCCGTTCTTCAATGCAGGTTTCCATCTCTTTGCCAATTGGACAACACGTACGACCTCGGCACTAAGCGATGGATCTTCTGATTCCAAAACAGTAATATGGCTGGCTCTCCCATCTTTTTCAATGGTAAATTTTATAGTCACCTTCCTTTTTCCTGTATTCTCTCTTGCCTGTGGAGGATTTTTGGCGTTGCTTTCCAAGAAAGCATTGAATGCCTCGAATCCCCCGGGATATTCGGGTATCTGGTCCAAGTAAGGGCCGTTGGTCTTGGAAATATTTTTTGATGTCGTTTCTTTGTCCTGGTGCGTATTCTTTCCGGTTGCGCTCTTCTTTAGCGTATGGCCAGGGATGGACAAATTCCGCTCTTCCACATGCCCAGGCATTTCCCTCACTTTATATTTTATTTCTGTTTCAGCACTGGCGGTCAACGACAGGACGATGATGGGAACAATGTATAGTGCTTTCATCCAAAGGTGGTTGGGCGTTTTCTGGTGTCCCATCATTAACACTCTTTTTTTGATGGTGCTGTTGTTTAGGGCATTTGTCAACTGACAAACTCTCATTCGGCTCGCACTCTCGATGAGAACCGCCAGGTACTCCCTTCGATTGAATCCCTTTTGCAGAACGGCTTGGTCGGCTTCATATTCATGTATGGTTTTGATGTCTTTCCGCAACATCCATGCCACGGGATTAAACCATTGCAATGCGATTATCAGTTCCACCCAAAGCATATCGTAAGAATGCAGCAGTTTTATATGCGCCCGTTCGTGTGCAATGAGAATGGTTGACTGTCTGGCATAGTCGGTGCGTGACAGCACAATGGTGTTGAACCAACTGAACGGGGAAACATCCTTATGGACTACAGCCATCTTGATCCCATCCTCCAATTTCGTTTTCTCGGCCTTTCCAATCATCTTGCGAAGATAGAGAATTTCCCACACCGTATGGAACAACTTGGCAATGATTCCAGACAGGACGACAATGCCTGTCAGCCATGGCAGGGAAAGAGTGTCTGCTGACATCAAGGAGGAATCCAAAGAAAAGAGAACGGAGGACGGGGCTTGGGCAATTCCCGATAAAGTTTTATCCACAATAACCGTCTCAGAAAAATGCAAGACACAGAATGGAAGAACAAACGATAGGGTAGCCGTGCCTAACAAGACCATCCTGTTCAGTCGGTGCAATGTTTGTTTTTCCAACAACAAACGATAGCAGATATAGAATACTGCCATCAATACAGCAACTTTTGCCTCGTAGTAAATAAAATCGAACATAAATTTTACTCCAAGTTTTTTACAATGTCTTTTAATTCTTCTATATCTTTGTCCGTAAGTTTCTCATTGTGGACAAAAAAAGAGACCAATGAGGTGAAAGAACCACCGAACAAAGTATCTTTCACCTCGCTCAAGAATGATCCCGCATATACATCCTTGTCGAGTTTTGCCTTGAAAAGATAGGATCTTCCTTCCTTTCGACTGCTTACATATCCTTTGTCTTTTAGTATTTTCAGGAAAGTAAGCAAGGTGGTCATGGCAGGTTTAGGGTTGGGATACTGCTTCATGATGTCAGCGGCAAATCCTTCTTGTCCGGGAAGTCCCCACAGGATGTTCATCACTTGGGTCTCGCCTTGTGTCAAATGTTTCTTTCTTCCGTCCATCGGTATCTTATGTTGAATGATGCTGCAAATATATTCTAAAAAATTAGAATGAAAAAACTTTTTTGTTCTAAAGTTTTAGAATAAACAATATTTAACGTAAGGGAGTGCAGTATGCGAGACCGTCCTTTTTGGAAATACGATTGCTTAGAATGCCAAGTCGAAACTGACATTGGATTGGCTTGCGCTTTGGTTCAAACAGACAATATTGACGACAGGCTCAGGAATGTGGATTTTGGCGATATTATATAGTCCTGACTCTTTCATGAAGTCTAACAACTTGTTCATCTGACGGTTTCCCAAACCGTGTCTCCCCAATACAAATCATAGAAATCTTCGGATTGGCGCAGACATTCCAACATCACATCCAGACTTTCTTCTTGCTTCTTTTGCAAAGGCAATGGCTCCATACGCCATATTGCGGGTCTTTTCGTATGTACATTCTTCCATTCCGTTTTCTTCCAATTGCTTCATGAGTCCGTCAAGTTCATCTTTGCCATACTACATTAATTTTATGTGCAAAAAAAAACGGTAGTGCTCAATTTCTTGACGCAACAATATTTGTTTCTTTTATACATGGACTTAAAAGAATAGGGACATTCCCAATCCGAGACTTAATACGTTGATATGCGTGCGCCGGGTAAAGGTATCGACAATGTCTTTCACTTCGCCATTGGCATCTTCATACCACCGGTTCCTCATTTCGTAAGTGTACTTGGGGTGGGAATAGTCGTAGTCGAGGTTCAATTTGAAAGCCATTCCTTCTTTGTATGCCCAAGTTAGCGAAAGCCCTGTAGAATAGACAAACGACCTGCTGGGCTTGATCGACATGAATTTGTGGTCGTGCATCCCTTTTCCGTCTCCCATTTTGCTCAAGGCTTCAAGCAGAGCTTGTTTATCGGAAGGGTCGTTGAAAAGATTCGGATCGCTGGGGTCTAACGGCAAAATTATATTTCTGATGCCCTCCACATCCACGTCCACGATGGCATCTACCTCATAATCGGAAGAGAAACGCCTGCCAAAGAGGAATTTTGTGCCTAAGCGAACCCTTTTGCCGAAGGGGTAGGAAAAATAAAGCCCCGAATTGAAGTCAAAGGTGCTGATATGATTCGATTCCACCCCCACAAATTTGAAAAATCTGCTGTCCTCTTTGTTCTCTATGGAATGTGACTTCACATTGTACAAAAAACCGTTGTTCAAATCCACCCCTGCCACAATGGGAAGCGACGTGGCACGAATGCAGCCACCAATGCCTACATAGTTGTTGAGAAAATAAGCACCCTCCACGTTCAATGAGGTGGAAGTGCCAAAGTAAAGTTTCAATCCAAGCGGATGACTGACACCGCGCGGGTCATCGGGGGCGAACGGCTGCCTGTGCTCGTTGTAGTTGTCGTAGATGTCCGGACAATCCAGATAGTTCGGTCCTATACCGGTTTGAATGCCCAAACTCAAAAACGATGTCCGGTCGGATATATCGGGAGCGGTTGTTGACAGCCGTCCTCTACTGATGCCCTTTCCTTTGAAAATTAAGTCGCCCAGAAAATATCCGATGTCCGTGGACAATATGCCCACGCCTGCTCCTACCAGTACGTCGCTTATCCAGTGGCGGTTGTTCAGAATGCGGCAGATGCCTGTTGCGGTGGCAATGGAATAGCCTGCCACGCTATACCACGGACTTCGCGTCAGCCCATATTCGCGATGCAAAATGGAGGCGCACACAAAAGAGGTGGCCGTATGGCCGGAAGGAAAGGAATTGTAGGAAGTGCCGTCGGGGCGAAGTTCATGAGTGGAGTATTTCAGGCTGTTCACCAGTAAAGCCATCGTGGAAAACGAAAGCACGTTGCTCGTGGCAAGCCTGGCCCACGAACTTCGTCCTTCCACCTTGCACGCTTTCAAAGTCCATGTTAGTGCCAAAGGGACGTATTGCGTGTAATTGTCCCACGTGACTTTGAACTTGGGTTGAAAATAGTGGCGCATTTCTCTGAAATCCTTTTTTTCGGATTTTACCAATAGCCCGGAAGCTACAAACGCCAAACCCATATACGAGAGATTGTCCGTATGCTTTCTCTTTTTGAACCTGTAGAGCAGATGCAGGCTGTCGCCACAGAATGATGCAGAAAGCGAATCACGAAGCGTTTCCGTGCTTTCCCAAATAGATGGTGGTTCCGGCAAATCCTGTATGTTGTATGGTTCTGCATTTGCTTTTGTCGAGACTCCCAATAGTCCCAACAAAAGAAGCACCTGCCATTTTATCCACATACTTTTCATCGTGAAAACATTGTGCATGTATCTTTCTCTCTTCGCAGTCATTCCCTGTCTGTAGGTTTTTGGGGTGCAAAGTAATAAAAAAAAATCAGGATACGCAAATGTTGTGGATGGAATGAGCGCAAGAAGCACGTAGATTTTCCATACAAGTTGGAGAACGTGAGAACTTACAAAACGGCCTTGATGTTTGGCTGTTTTCCGTGTTTTTCTTATTTTTGCAATTCACAATTGACCTCTATTGAAAAAACGAGGAATCTTCAAGCAAATGCAATGAGTAAAATAGAAAGGGATAAAGCCACGATACGATTGATGATTGACATCTATTGCAACCACAAACTGATGGATGAAAAAGAACGGGAGGCATATGCTTGCCTTTCCGATTATGCCTGCAAACGGTTGGAAAATTGCCGCTATGGTGAAAGAAAACCTGCCTGCAAGGATTGTGACATTCATTGCTATGCACCGGAAAAACGGGAAATGATGAAAAAGGTGATGCAGTGGACTGGTTCGCGCATGTTGTTCCATTCGCCCATGGCCGTGTTCAGGCACATCTGGCAATGCGTAGAAAGATTGTGGCTGCAAGGCAAACGGAAAGTTTGTCCATTCCCGACAGCATCCGCCCATTCCAAATCAAAAAACAGCACGATATGAAACAACTTCTTCGCTTTTGAAAGCGAGGAGAAGGCATTGGAAAGAGATATGGAGAGGTCGGGCAATTTTTTATCGCTGCATGGTGACTGGAAGTTCAAATGGGTGTAGCATGCAAATCAGCGCCCCATTGATTTCTATTTGGAAGAAGTGGACGACAGCAACTGGAAGTCTGTCAAGATTCCCGCTGCCTGGGAATTGAACGGCTACGGTGACCTTGTGTATGTGAATGTGGGATTTCCATGATTAGGGCATTTCAAGAACCATCCTCCGGAAATCCCGGTCAAGGACAACCACGTGGGATCTTATCGCCGCATAGTGACGATTCCCGAAGGATGGAAAGGCAAGTAGGTGATAGCCCATTTTGGTTCGGTCACATCCAACATCTATCTGTATGTGAACGGAAAGTTTGTGGGATATGGGGAAGACAGTAAGATGGCTGCCGAATGGCGACAAGGTTTTCACATTCATGATAAAAAATTGAACGAGAGTGTGTTCCGAAATCCCTCTGGAGGGGCTTGAGGCCACACTTCTGCACGGGCTGAAAATAAATATTTATTTACAAATATAGTGTGATATTGTTTTTTTTCAGTAAGTTTGCACCATAGATATTCATTAAAACTCTAAAGTATGCAGAAAAAACTGAAATTGGCAGTAATGGCTCTCTGCTACGTTTCATGCGCCTTTGCGCAAACGGACAAGCCAGACGAGCAACGGCCTGCCCCTACAAGTGAGTCGGCATTCACTTTTACTGAAGCGCAGTTGGGGGAAGATGACGACATGTCGCAAAATGTGAGCATCATCAATTCCAACAACAACATTTATACAGGTGCGGTGGGGTATTTGTTCTCGCCCGTGAGATTCAGGTATCGTGGCTTGAACCAGAAATATAACGAGGTGCATATCAATGGTGCGCCGGTAAACGATATGGAAAACGGACAGTTCCGTTTTTCGATGGTAGGAGGACTGAACCAACAGACCAAGAACGTGGAATTTGCCCTCCCGTTCGAAAGCAACAGTTTTGCCATGTCAGGTGCAGCCGGTTCCAATAACTACAATTTTCGGCCGGCACAGATGCCGGCAGGCCACCGAGTTACGCTGAGCGGAGCCAACCGCAACTATACCATGCGCGGAATGTACACGTTCAACTCAGGACTGAACGACAAAGGGTGGGCGTACAGTGCCAACATTACCTATCGTTGGGCAGACGAGGGATATGTAGAGGGAACGTTCTATAATGCTTTGTCTTATTTCTTGGGTGTGCAGAAAATGTTCAATAATCAGCATTCCCTGTCGCTCGTCACATGGGGAAACCCCACGGAAAGAGCCTCGCAAGGTGCATCTACCGATGAGATGTACTGGATTGCCAACAACCGCTATTACAATCCCTATTGGGGATACCAGAACGGTAAGAAACGCAACTCACGTGTGGTGAACGACTTCGCTCCTTCGTTATTGGTCACATGGGACTGGAAGATAGACCAGGACACGAAACTTACCACAACGCTGCTGGGAAAATACTCGATGTACAAGAGTACAAAGTTGAACTATAACAATACAGACAATCCTCAACCCGACTATTGGAAATTGATGCCCAGCAACTATTACGATGTATGGGACGAGAATGACAGGGCCAACCGTACACAACAGTCGCTTGCCAACTGGCATACGGCTTACAACTATC
>JALFBL010000079.1 GCA_022773395.1 Prevotella sp. | reverse complement strand
AATGTCGTTGATACCGGTCGTTTCGTTGTTGTCATCGAATATGAAATGGATGCTCTTTGCTCCCATCGGAATATCGGCAACGGGTATTTTCAGGTAGGCCTTGAAGTAGGGGATGGTATTTCCGCTTACACTGATCTTTTTGAATATGCCAGATTTGGCAAGGCCGAACAGTGTGTGCGTGCTCGTATTAGTAAGCGGTGTGTCCTCCACCGCCCCCATCATGTAATATTTTGACGGATTATACTCGGCTATACCGCTGATGGAAGTCTGGGCTTGGTTTTCGTCTATCTGACAGTAAGAAGAAGCGTTGGCTTCGTTTTCGCTGACAAGCATTACGCCGAGGAAGGCTGGCACACGGCCATCATCAATACTGCGGGCGCGCACATATGCCTTGTCTTGGCTCAACTGGTTCATCATCCTGTATTGCAGGGGGAGATAAGGCATTACATCTCCGCTTGTGTGGTAAGCCGTATTGAACGGATAGCAGGCTGTGGCACGGAATGCGAGCGTATTTGCAGGGATTTTGTGGGTGATGTTGTTTTCCACTCCGCCTGTCCATGCTGCCTTGTAGGCATCTACCTTACTCTCCTTCACATAGATTTTCTGTGTGTTGTTGAATGGATAGTGCGTAGGCTCGTTGAAATCTTTCGCTGCGGATGACGGTGCATCATTGCCCACGAAATAGAGTTCCTTTATACTGCTACCCTTGAGGGCATCCATGCCGATGCTAATCAGTTCACCGAGGAAGACGATGGCTTTCACCGTCGTGGTATTCTCGTAGGCATAGTCGAGCACGCTGCGCACCTTGTAGGTCTTGCTTGTTGTCGGGTCCTTGGCTTCTTTGTCGATGATGACCGAGGTACGCTCCTGTGGAAACTCGATGACACCAACGGCTATCTTCGAGGTAGGGAAGAACTCCGTGCCGCGGTCGTAGCCCGCAACTGTGATAAACGATGGAATGACTTCTTTAAACTTGTTCTTCATCGTGTTGAGTTGTGTGGTGTTGGCAGGGGTTTCCATCCATTTCTTGCGCACATATACTGTGATCTTCTTCGTGTTGGTATTCAGGAACATGTTAGGCTGCAAATCTGGAATTGTAGTGCCCGTAAAACTGATGGACTGCAGTTTCTTGCAGTTGGCAAACGAGTAGTCGCCTATCGTTGTCACATTGCGCGGAATGGTGATGTTCTCCAGCGTGTAGCAGCTGTAGAAGGCAGAGTCGATGGCCGTGATGAGGCTCGGGATGCGAGTGTATTCGGCATTGGCGCGTCCCGGAGGGAATGCCAGCAATTTGTCTCCGCTCTTATTGGCGAGCATGCCGTCAATGGACTTGTACTTTCCATTGTCCTCGGCAACCTTGATGGCCTGTAGCGTACTACAAAAGATGAACGACTGCGCGCTCACATGTGTTGTACCCTTTGGCACGGTTACTTTGTTCAGTTTGTGGCAGCTGTTGAAGGCTTCCTTTTCAATGGTCTTCACGCTCTCTGGAATCGTGATTGCGGTGAGGCCGCAGTTCTGGAAGGCATTGTTTCCGATGGTCTGTATGGTTGGCGTTTCTTGGAAAGTGACCGTTGCCAGCGCGCTGCAACCATTGAAGGCACTTGGCTTGATGTCCGTGACGGTATTAGGGATGGTTAGTGCCGTCAGTGCCGTGGCACCGTTGAAGGCACGCGTGCCGATAGTCTTCAGTTTGCTTGGCGTGTCGAACACGACATTGTTCAGTGCAGTGCATCCGGAAAACGCTCCCTCATCGATGCTTGTCAGGGAGTTCTTGCCCGCATGGAATGACGTGAGTTTCTGGCAGTCCTTGAAGGCGTACTTGCCAAGCTCGCCGAGCGCACAGTTGTCGCCTACCGTGGCGGTGATGAGTTTTATGTTATTGGCAAACACCTCGCTGCCCATCAATGTGAGTTGCGAGCCTGCAGGAATCTCCACGGTTGTCAGGTTCGGCATACCGCTGAAAGCGTTGTCTTCGATTTTCTGCACGCTCATAGGAATCCTAATCTCCATCTGATTCTTCATTTCTGCAAACGCTCCCTTCCCTATTTCCTGCAAGCCCTTGCTGAAGGTCAACTTCTCCTGTGCAAGAAAGAATGCATTTTCCTCTATCTTCTTGACATTGGACGGGATGGTGATGTTGCCTGTCCACTGAGAGTTTCTAAAAGCCTGAAACATGATGGTTTCCACCGAGGATGGTATCGTGTAACTCGTAGGCTTGTAGCCTGCCGGGAAGCAATATATGCCTTTCTTACCCTTGGTATAGACCACTCCGTTGCCCGACTCATAGTTGGGGTTGGCCGGATCCACGACTATCTTTGTCAGACGGATGCAATCGAAAAAGATGTTATTTCCCAATATGGTTACCGACTTGGGCAGGGTGACCTGCGTCAGTTGCTGGCAGCCGTTGAAAGCACCGTTTCTTATAGCCTGCACCCCTTCCTTGATCGTGAGGGTTTTCAGGTTCTTGCTGTTCTGTAAGGCATCGGGGCCAACTTCTTTCACATAGGTAGGGATTGTAATGCCTTGTAGTTGGTTTTTGCGGAATGCCATTCGAGCTATCTCGTCAAAGTTGGTAGGAATGGTATAAGTTGCTCCGCTGTTCTTTGCAGGCGGATACTGGAGGAGTTTTGATTTGCCATTGCTTTTTTTCTCACCGAGTACGCCGTCCACGCTTTGATATTTCGTGTTGCCCGATGCCACATTGATAGTGGTGAGTTTTTCGCAGTCCACCATATATCCATCTTTAATATTCGTTACGGTGGCAGGAATGGTTATCTGTATCAGTTTGTTGCAGCTACGGAATGCTCTTGTTTCAAGCATTTTTACCGAACCGAGATTGATGTCCGTCAGGTTCTTGGATAGGCAAAAGGCGTTCTCGCTAATCTTCTGCACTGAATTTGGCACCGTGAAGTTGCTGCCCAGCTTTGCTGCAGGATAAATGCGCAACTCTGTCTTGCCCTTGTTGTACAACACGCCGCCGTCTGTCTCGAAGCTGGTATTTCCCGCATCCACTGTGATGCTCTTCAGTTTCTCGCATCCATAAAAGGTATAAGAACTTATCGTAGCCAACGCTTTTGGAATATTGACCGTGGTAAGATTGCTGCACTGCTCGAAAGCCGCATCATCAATCTTACTGACTGTCTGTGGAAGTTTGATGGAGGTAATGTCCGTTTTCTTCCGAAAGGCACTGTTCAGTACGGCCGTCACCTTATAGTTCGTGCCTGCTGTGTCGACCACCTGTTCGGGTATTTCCACTGCACCGCTCTTGTCCGTTCCATATACGGCTAGTTCTCCGGCGTTGCTCCCTGTAGCCAGTTTGGTAATCATGTAGGTAACATGGTTGTGCGTGAATTTATCGCCCACGTCACTGGCGAACGACGACACAGATATCAGCAAAAGCGACATCAGTATCAAAAAAATCATTTTTTTCATCTATAAACTTATTTTGTAAATATAAAGATTTGTGTTTGTTTTTGTTCTTTTATTTCGCTTATTTCGTCCTTATGCTGCCAACCAAAAAGGCATAGAAAATCGGACAAGGGATTCTGTGGGAAATCTTTTGTCTATTGGGGTTGCGCGGTGAGCCTCGCGCGCGTATGCGAGAAAAGTTTAGAGGCGGGTTACGCCGGTAGAGAGAGAGAGAGAGAGAGAGAGAGAGAGAGAGAGAGAGAGAGAGAGAGAGAGAGAGAGAGAGATAGAGAGTGAGAGAGAAAAAAAT
>JALFBL010000007.1 GCA_022773395.1 Prevotella sp. | reverse complement strand
AAGCCATGTGGGTATCAAATAACAAAAGACGGTTATTCTGATAATATCCGCATGAACGAAAAAGATAAACTTTTATTCATGTTCCAAAAATCAATGTCATCAAAATAATGGAGCGGTCAGGAAATTTCTATAAGGCAATACGGTTGGGATATATACTTATCTCCATTCTTGTCGGATGTATCGCATATACCAGTTTCTATGAATGGCAGAAACTGGAAGGACTTGAAGAAGAAAACCGACAGATAGATAGGTTCCGCCTTCAGTTACATTCTGCATATGTTCAAATGATAGAGTTTTCTCTGCTTGGGGAAACCATATTGGAATGGGATGCCAATGATTTGGAGAACTACCACTCCCAACGTATGGTGATGGACAGCATATTGTGCGGTTTTAAGAAGACCTACCCGTCTGAACGGATAGACAGTCTGCGCTTTCTACTGGAAGATAAAGAAGTGCAGATGCGGAAAATCGTGCAAGTTCTTGAAAAGCAAGATTCCATTAACAAGAAGATTGCCGGACAGGTTCCGGTCATTGCAAAAAAGAGTGCGCAGGAGCAGCCTGTCAAGCCAAAACGCAAGGGATTTCTTGGCATTTTCGGCAAAAAAGAAAAGCCGAAGCAGACAACAGCCACGACTATGCTCTATACGCTCCACCGCGATGCAATAGCACAACAGCGTACACAAAGCCGCCGCCTGTCGGAACACGCCGACAGCCTTGCCGCCCGCAACGGAGAATTGAATTACCGGTTACAAGAACTTATCTCCCATATGGACACAAAAGTATATCAAGACCTGCAAAATCGTGAGGCCGAGATAATGACCATGCGGGAGAACTCGTATATGCTTGTCGGGAGCATGACCGCCATTGCCTTGGTATTGCTGCTCATATCCTACATCATAATACACCGCAATAACAGAAGAATCAACCGTTATGAAAAGGAAACGGAAGAACTGATAGGGCGATTGCAACAGTCTGTCCGTGCAAATGAGGAACTGATAGCTTCCCGTAAGAAAGCCGTGCATACCATTACCCATGAGCTGCGCACACCATTGACAGCGATAAACGGCTACGCAGAGCTTATACATGAAAACGATGCAGAATGTGCCGGTCGTTATTCAGTGAATATGTTACAGGCATCCCGGCATATGACAACCATGCTGAACTCGTTGCTTGAATTTTTCAGGCTGGAAAACGGGAAGGAGCAACCAAAAGTATCTCCGTTTCGCCTGCAAAGCGTGTCCGAGATGCTTAATGCGGAATTCCTTCCACAAGCAGAGAAGAAAGACCTTAAACTGACAATCGAATGTGATTCGGACGTTATTTTGGCAGGTGATAAAGAACGTGTCATTCATATCGGCAACAACCTGTTGTCCAATGCTGTCAAGTTTACACAATCCGGAAGCGTATCATTCCGTCTTTGCCATACAGAAGGCTACCTTGTGTTAAGCGTGGAAGACACCGGCAGCGGGATGAACAAAGAAGAGCAACAACGGATATTCGATCCATTTGAACGCCTGTCCAATGCAGCCACACAAGACGGATTCGGTCTGGGTTTAAGTATCGTGAAACGGATTGTTGATATGCTTGGCGGAACAATACGGGTTGAAAGCGAGAAAGGGAAAGGTAGCCGTTTTACAGTACGAATACCTATGTTGGTTGCGGATGCCATTGCCGAAAAGCCGGAATTACGGTCAGAACAACGCCTTGAAAAGACGTATTCGGTTGTCGCACTTGATGACAACGAGATAGTGCTGGGCATGGTAAAAGAGATGTATGCCAGTGTCGGAGTGCATTGCGACACCTTCAGCAATGTCGGTGATATGATGGAGGCGTTGCGCACACGGCATTATGATTTAGCAATCGTGGATTTGAAGATGCCGGAGATGAACGGCTTTGAGGTATTGGAACTGATGCGTTCATCAAGCGTCGGCAACTCAAAAGAGATACCCGTCATTGTGGCAACTGCATCCGGCAGTTGCGAAGCTGAGGAACTGACAGCGCAAGGTTTTACAGCCTGCCTGTTCAAACCATTCTCACTGTCAGAACTGATTGAGGCATCGGAAAAATGCCTTTCAGCCAACACCAGCAAAGAGGAAATACCTGATCTGGCCTCCCTTCTTGCTTACGGTGACAAGGCGGCAATGCTTGACCGCCTGATAACCGAAACTGAGAAGGACGTGCAGGACGTAAGGAATGCCGGAGCAAGAGGCGACCGCATGGCTTTGGGCGAATGGATACACCGCCTGCGCAGCTCTTGGGCTGTAATTCATGCTTATAAACCGCTGTGGGAACTATACGAATTGTTGCATCGGGAAAATGAATGTTCGGAAGCGGAGTTGCAACGTGCGGTATCATCCATATTGGAGAAAGGTAATATGATCATCAATGTCGCCAAAAACGAAAGGAGGAAGCTCAATGAAAATCTATGTGATTGAGGACAATACCGTCTATAACGAATATGTCTGCAACCTTCTGAAAAAAGGCGGCTTCAAGACCGAGCAGGCATACCATCTCAATACAGCCAAGAAGTTGTTGACCAAGATTGGGGATGATGACATCGTGCTTGCCGACCTGCGTTTACCCGAGGGTGACAGTATAGAACTGTTAAGATGGATGCGCAAAAATGAAATGCGTCATCCGTTCATCGTAATGACAAACTACGGTGAAGTCGGTTCGGCAGTAGAGAGTATGAAACTCGGGTCAAAAGATTATATACAGAAACCTCTGCTGGAAGACAAACTGCTACCGCTAATCCGTTCCATACAGGAAGAACGGGACAGACTGGCGCAACGCCAAGTGCCGATATTTATTCGACAAGGCGCAGCATATCAGAATATAAAGAAGCGGGTACGCCTTGTCGCTGCCACACGTATGAGTGTGCTGATACTTGGAGAAAACGGGACAGGGAAAGAGCATATCGCGCAACACATCCATGCCCAAAGCAAACTGTCTGACAAACCTTTCGTTGCGGTGGATTGCGGGGCGTTATCTCCGTCATTGGCGCAATCCGCTTTCTTCGGGCATCTCAAGGGGTCATTTACCGGAGCTGATACCAATAAAACCGGGTATTTCCAAGAAGCCGAAGGCGGAACGTTATTCCTTGACGAAGTCGGTAACCTGACGCCGGAGATGCAGCAGATGTTGCTCCGTGCCATACAGGAACGACGTTACCGACCGATAGGGGCCAAAGAGGACAAGGCAGCCAACGTGCGTATAGTTGCTGCAACCAACGAGGACTTGCATAAAGCCGTTGCCGAGAAACGCTTCAGACCGGATTTGCTATATCGTTTGCAGGAATATGTGATAACAGTACCTCCTCTGCGCGATTGTCCGGAGGACATAATCCCGTTGGCTGAGTTTTTCCGCGAAATAGCCAATCAGGAACTGGAACGGAACATACAAGGCTTCAGCACATCCGCCTGTAAAACCTTGCTCGCCTATCCGTGGCCGGGCAATGTACGTGAGCTGAAACAGAAGATTCTGTCAGCCGTACTGCACACAGAAGGCGATATCATAACGGAGAATAGTCTGGAACTTGACAATGAACAAACAGCTTCATCCATCGGTTTTACGCTAAAGAGTGATGAAGAAGAGAAAGACCGCATACTGCGGGCTCTGAAACAAACTGACGGGAACAAAAAGCTGGCGGCGATACTATTGGGCATTGGCAGGACAACGCTGTACAACAAAATCGAAGAATACGGAATTGACGACGCAAAAGAATGAACAAGCCTTATGTGTGTACATTTTCTGAACAATAACCGTGTTCAGAAAATGTACACGTGTTCAGATTGTGAACACATTTTGTCCTTCAGAAAAATCAGTCTAAAAATATTTTCGCTGTTTATGTCGCTATAAATCAGTGTAAAACATATCTAGCTTCACGATTTCCTATTTGAGGGAGCGCATTTTGCATTGTATATCAGTGTGCGCACAACGACAAGCAACTATAAACCCTCAAATGGAAAAAGAACATGAACTACCTCATATTGGCGGAAACAGAATTTTTCGCCATGATTAACGAAGCCGACAGCGGCTGTCTGAAGACCGCATACGGTGGTTTCATAAGCTCAGTCATATCGTTATGCCATGAATGTGCTGACCGCAACCAAGCTGCCATTACACTGGCATATACCGAGAACGAATTGCAGTATCATAACACGCTGTATACAGCTGCCGGAAAAAGCATGACCGACTTATATGTACGCAAAGCCCTTGCCTTTGTGCGCAAGATGCAGAAGTTCCTTGCAGCTCCCCAAGTGCCACCACTCACATCCAACATCCATCCCACCGTTATCCCCACAGCAAAAAGCAAAACACAGAAGTCCCTGCAATGGACGGGCAACACCCTCGACCTTGTGGAGCTGGTTTACGGGCTGAGCGAGATGGGCTGTATAGACAACGGCGAGACTCCCTTGAAGGTGCTCGCCCCTGCCCTCTACGAGTTCTTCGGACTCGACACCAAGGAGTGTTACCGCTACTACTCCGCCATCAAACTGCGCAAGAATCCCAGCCGCACCTATTTCATCGACAAGATGCAGAAGAAACTCAATGAGAAGATTCGACGGGATGAGGAATTGGAGCGGATGAGGCGGTAAAAGGATGTGATTTAGCCAAAAAAGCATAAATTATCACCTATTTTTGAATAACACTATCTGTTATTTGAAAATAAAGTTGTAACTTTGCAGCAGAAAAGTATAATAGAATATGTAAGTCAAATATAGACAGCCAATGGATATATTCTTTCAGAGCAAGAAACTGGAGAAGATAGCATCTGACCCACGAAAATGCTTAAAGGAACTTGGTCAGACAAGAGCTGAATTGTTCCAGAAGCGTCTTCGAGATCTCTATCGAGCCGACACCTTGGAAGATGTGCGTTACCTGCCAGGACGCTATCATGAACTGAGCGAAAACAGGAAAGGACAATGGGCTTGTGACCTCGACCAGCCGTATCGGCTGATATTTGAGCCTCATGAAGACCCTATTCCGACCGACGAAAACGGCAAGTATGTCTGGATAGAGATAAAAGGAGTAGAAATTGTAGAAATAGTGAATTATCACGGTAAATAGTATAGTATTATGGCAACTTTAAAGAAATTCGTTCCGCCGGTGGAGTTTCATCCCGGTATCACCCTTTCAGACAAACTGAAAGAGATGGGGATGAGCGTAAAGGAGTTTGCTGTGCGCACTTCAAAACCGGAGAAGACCATCTTTGCCGTCATTGGCGGCAAGAGTAGTGTGACCTCTGATATGGCTGTGGCGTTCGAGAGTGTCACAAAGATTCCCGCACATTTCTGGCTGAACATACAGCGCGGGTATGATGAGTATGTTGCTCGACAGAAAAGAGAAGAGCAACTGGCCCTGGCATACGAATGGGCATGTTCGTTCCCCTTGGCAAAAATGATGGAACTGGGCTGGATTCCCATGGTAAAGACGGTTGAGGAGAAAGTCAAGGCATTGCTCTCGTTCTTTCAGGTCAGCACGGAAAGGGCATGGGAAGACTACTACCTGAACCAACAGTTGAAAGTGGCATTCCGTATATCCCTCAATAACACCAAAGAGCCGCACGCCATATCCGCATGGCTGCGTCAGGGAGAAGTGCAGGCAGCAGAAACGGAAGTCTGCGAGTTTTCCGAGAAGGCACTGCGTGAAGCTATCCCTGCCATGAAAAGCCTCTGTGCTGAGCATCCTGCTGATTTTGCCGTGGCATTGCAGGAACTGTGTGCCAAGGTGGGCGTCAAGCTGGTTTATACACCTTGTCTGCCCAAGGCTCCCATCAACGGCTCCACAAGATGGATCAATGATGCGCCCTGCATTCAGATGACGGGAAGACATAAGAGAAACGACATATTCTGGTTCACATTCTTCCACGAATTGGGACACATCCTGCTACATGGCAAGAAAGACATATTCTTGGAAGACATTGAATATGCGGACAAACAGAAGGAAAAGGAGGAAGAGGCCGATGCTTTCTCTTCACGCACCTTACTGTCTCAGGCAGAGGAAAACGAGATAATCAGGCAGGGAGATTTTTCTGCTGATACGATTCGATATTATGCAGAAAAGTTCAATGTACATCCCGCAATCATTGTCGGAAGATTGCAGCACAAGAAGGTAATTCCATTTACCGCACATTCAACTCTGATAGAAAAGATAGAGCTTTTCAATTAGCACGATATAATAAGCCCTCCAGGCGAGCCGCAAGGCAGCATACTTGGAGGGCGTTCTTCATTTTAGGCGGTAGCGGAATCATTGTCCACTACCGCCTTTTTCTTACTTGTTCTGCAGCAGATGCTTCAGGCTTTCATCGCTGGCAATGCGCTCCAGTTCGTCCTTCACAATCTGCTTCACCTCGTCCTTGATGCGGTTGTAGTTTTCCTGCACCTTCTCCTTCATGCAGTCGTTGCCGTGCTCGTCCGTGAAGTCCGTGATGACGGGAATGGGCTTGTAGGCTTTCGTCTCGGCGGCGACCTTCGCATTGTCCACCACAATCTCCGCATGGAAAATCTTCTGCTCGATGCGCTCGTCGAAGTTGTCGGAGACAGCACCCACGAACATGCCCTGCGTGAGGCCGGAAATCTTGCTGGGCGGGATGAGTGAATCCATCTGCGTGTTGATGGAGGTGGAAACGTCCTGACGGTTGATGGAGATGGACTGCCGCTTCTGCAACACCTTACCGAAACGCTCCGAAAGCGTCTTGGCCGTCTCGCCCACCACCTGCCCGGAGAAGATGTTGCCTACGGTGTTCATCACCACCTTCGCCTCCTTGTCGCCATAGTCGCGCACCAGCTGCGAGAAGTCCTGAAATCCCAGACACACCGCCACCTTGTTGCTTCGTGCCGTGGCGATGAGGTTGTCCAGTCCCTTGAAATAGATGGTGGGCAGCTCGTCGATGATGACCGACGATTTCAGCATCCCCTTCTTGTTGATGAGTTTCACGATGCGGGAGTTGTAGAGGCCGAGGGCCGCCCCGTAGATGTTCTGGCGGTCGGGGTTGTTGCCCACGCAGAGAATCTTCGGCTCTTCGGGGTTGTTGATGTCGAGCGTAAACTCGCTGTCCGACATCACCCAGTAGAGCTGTGGCGAAATCATGCGAGAGAGCGGAATCTTCGCACTGGCAATCTGTCCCTGCAACTGTTCCATCGCTCCTCCCTGCCAAGCGTCCATGAAGGGGGAAAGGTAGTTCTCCAGTTCGGGATAGCTCGTCAGAATGGGAAACACATCCTCGTAGCGGCGGTTGAGCAGTTCGATGGCATGGGGAAAAGTGCAATACCTGCCGCCCTCGTAGATGCGCAGGAACCAGATGATGGCAGCGAAGAGGATGATGGGCGATTCCACGAAGAAGTCGCCCTGCTTCTGCACCCACGTGCGGTTGAGGTTGAGCATGATGGTGTAGGCACTCTCGTAGGCATCCGAAATATCGGTCATGAAGTCCGGATGGATGGGGTTGCAGCGGTGGCTGCGGCGAGGGTCGTCGAAGTTGATGACGTAGAACTGCGGTTTTACTTTGTAACCCTCCGGGTGGTTCAAAAGATGGTTGTAGGCAATCATGGAGAGGTCGGGAAACTTGAAGTCGTACACATACATCGAATACCCCTTCTCTATCTGCTGCTTGATGAAGTTGTTCACCACGGCATACGACTTGCCGCTGCCCGGCGTGCCCAGTACGATGGAGGCACGGAAGGGATTGACCACGTTGATCCAGCCTCTGTTCCACCGCTTGCGGTAGTAGAAGCGTGTGGGCAGGTTCACGGAATAGTCGTTCTCCAGCAGCCTTGTCTCCTGCATGAAACTCTCGTTCTCGGTGTTGAACACATCCTCCATCAGATTGTGTTTCAGCAGACGGCTCATCCACAGCCCGCTCATCAGCAGGCAGACGTAGCCCGTGCCGATGGTGGCGATATACAGTCCAGCCACCGCCTCCGTGGGCAGTGTCAGTGCCAATATCCACCAGTTGAGGAAGAACAGCACACTGCCTATGGCCAGTGCCGTCCAAATCCTGCTCCAAGTGATTTTCTCGCCCTTCACGCCCTTTGTGCCGAGGCAGGAAAGGGCAAGCAGGAGTACGGCGAACAGCTTTGTGTAGAGGATGGAATGGAACAGCCCCGCCGTGCGGTTGAAGTTCATCAGAATCCTGTCCACCACACCGATGTCCACTCCCCACAGCCGTATGGCACTGTAGCAGTACCAATACACGTTCATCACTACCAGTATAATACTCACGGCACGCAGAAAATCCATGATTTTCGCCAGTGCCCTCAAATCGTCTTCTTGTGACATACCTTGATTCTTTTTTGATTGTTGATACTTTGATTACATTCCTAATCCCTTGCGCTTTTTCTTTTTCTTCTTCCGCTGCATGGTACGGATAAACGCCTCCTCTTCGGGGTCGATACCAGAACCGTCGGGCGAGAAAAGCCCTGCGCCTGAGATGTGGAAATCATCAGCCGTGTACTCCTCCTCTGCTTTCGGTATGGTTGCG
>JALFBL010000074.1 GCA_022773395.1 Prevotella sp. | reverse complement strand
CGTACACCGCCGTGCAGAAGTAGGGACAGTTCACCAATTCTGTTCCTTCGTTCTTCCTTGGCTGATATTCGGTGCGGTAATTGTCCTTTACAGTGTAGTCAATACTTTCTGCCGCCTCCTTTGTATGCAATTCACGGCAATTGCCGTCCTTGTCCTTGCGCTTGAAGTCGTAGATGCGGTAAGTGACGTCAGAAGTTTGCTGGATTTCAGCAAGGAAACAGCCCGCCCCTATGCTGTGAATCCTGCCTGCCGGCAAGAAGAAGCAGTCGCCCTCTTTCACCGCATATTCTTCAATGGCATCGCAAATAGTGTCGTTCTCCACCATCAATCTGTATTCTTCGGGCGTGATTTTCTTTTTCAATCCAGAACGCAGCGCGGCATGAGCATCCGATTCCATGATATACCACATTTCAGTCTTTCCCCTGTCCTTTCCTTGTTTCTTGGCTATTTCGTCCGTGGGATGCACCTGTATGGACAAGTCCTGACAGGCATCGATAAACTTGACGAGCAACGGGAATTCATTGCCGAAGCGCTTGTAGTTGTCGGCTCCTACCAATTTTTCACCCAATTCAGCAACAAGGGCATTCAGGCTTTTACCCCGGTGCTCGCCTTCTCTCACAATGGTTTCGCTGCCTTTCACGCCAGATATTTCCCAACTTTCGCCCACCTTTTCCTGCAGGCTGTCCAAGTGTTTGAAAGGAACAATTTTATTGCCACCCCAAAGCGTGGTCTTCAACAACGGTTCAAATCTAAGTGGTTCCATACATTTATTTGTTTTTGACGTTCAACATCCTTAGTTGTCTTTCCAGAAAGCAGGAGTAAAGAGCACCAGTACACTCATGATTTCCAGGCGTCCCATCAGCATCAGGAAAGAGCAAGCCCACTTCACACTGTCCGGAAGTATGCTCCACGACATCACAGGCCCTATTTCCGTTCCCAACGTGGGGCCAACATTGCTGATACAACTCAGCGAAATGGTAATGGCATTCACATTATCCACACCTATCACTATCATGTAAACCGATGTACACAAACAAGCCAGAATGAAAAGTGCCGTAAATGCCAGCAAGGACGCCTGTGCCGAAACAGGGACACATTGTCCTGAAATTTTCACAGGCAAAACGGCTCTGGGGTGCAAGATGTGCTTAAATTCGTTTCTGATCATTTTCAGCGACATGACCGCACGGATACATTTAAATCCCCCGCTCGTACTGCCGGCACATGCTCCAAAAAACATCACCACTCCCAGGATAATCCATGTGACATGAGGCCATTTGGCCGCATCGTCGTTGAACAGCCCTGTGGTTGTCATGAAGGAAACCACCTGGAACAGTGCATTTTTCAGAGCCGTTCCAAAATGGTATCCATTTTTTGTAACCAAAAGGAAAGCAATCACTCCCGTGGCAAGTGCAACAAGTCCCAAATAGAACTGAAACTCCGAGTTTTTGAAAAGCGTTTTGATCTTTCCTTTTATCACCGCCATGTAGAGCATGGTGAAGTTCACGCCCGAAATGAACATGAAGAAAATGCTTGCGTATTCTATGGCTGTGGAATGCAAGAATTCCATGCTGTCGTTGTGTGTGGAGAACCCTCCCGTTGCCGTTGTCGTAAGCGAATAGTTCACGCTGTCATAGATATTCATTCCCAAAAGGAAATAGGTTGCGGCACAGGCAAAGGTGATGACAAAATAGATAGACCAAAGCCATTTGGCGGTTGTGGTAAGCCTTGGATGCAGCTTTGCCTTAAGCGGCCCCGTTGCTTCGGCGGAAAAGATTTTCACGCTTCCTCCTACCATCGAAGGCAGAATGGCGATGGTGAAGAACACGATACCCAGTCCACCAATCCATTGCGTCAAGGCTCTCCAGAACAAGATGCCATGAGGCAAAACTTCCACGTCATCAATGATGGTGGCGCCAGTTGTGGTGAAGCCCGACATGGTTTCAAAATAAGCATCGGCAGGGTTGGTCAGATACCCTCCTATGAGAAAAGGCAAAGAACCAAACATGCTGAACACGATCCATGTCAAGGTGACGACAAGATACGCTTCTTTCCTTCCCAGATTGTTGTCGGCCTTCCTTCCCCAAAAGCGGAAAGTGAAAGCTCCCCCAACCGTTATCAACGCCGATATGGAAAGTGCCAGCAAGTCGTCTTCATGGTAGGCTATGGCAATCATCGTGCACACCAGCATCATGGCCGTTTCGATGAACAGCAACTGGCCAATAATCTTATAAACAAGTTTGAAATTTATCATATCTTCTTGCCGTCCAACATGATGGACGGAATTAATGCGGCCTTATTTTGTTTCAGCCGGCAGAATCATTTGAAGAATTTTTCGATGTTCTTCAGATTTTTATTGTAGCAGAACACCACCACTATGTCGCCCGCCTCGATCTGAGTGCTTCCGGAAACCAAATGTCCTTCGCCTTGCCGCACCAGCCCGCCAATGGTGACCCCTTGCGGCAACCCTATTTCAAACACTTTCTTTCGGGTGACTTTCGAGCCTTGCTGTGCGGTGAACTCCGCCACATCGGCATTGGCCGACATGAGGAACCGCACATTGGCCACGTCGGCATCGAGCAGCATCTGGTAGATATGACTGGCTGCCAAGGCTTTCTTGTTCACAATGGTTCCTATGTCCAGACTCTGCGCCATGCTCACATAGTCAATGTTCTCTACCATCGCCACGGTTTTTCTCACACCCAGACGTTTGGCCGTGAGGCATGCCAGAATATTGGTCTCGGCATTGTCGGTCAGGGCCACGAACGCCTGAGTAGATTTGATGCCTTCTTCTACCAGCAAAGAGATGTCGCGACCATCGCCATTGATCACCATCACCTTGTCGTTGTCGAGTATTTCGTTCAGTTCCAGACAGCGTTTCTCGCTTTGTTCTATCAGTTTGGCATTCATGTAGTCGGGCAACGTAAGGGCTGCCAGCACGGCCGTGCTTCCCCCACCCATGATGATGATGTTCTTCACGTCCACATAATGCTCCTTTCCCACAATTTTTCGGATGTACGGAATGTAATTTCGGGTGGTCATGAAATAGGCGATGTCGTAGATTTTCAGTTCGTCATCACCTCGTGGTATAATGGTTTCTTCCCCCCTCTTGATGGCAACGATGTGGAAAGGGTCGTCCGGTCCGCTGATGTTTTTCAACGGTTCGTTCAGTATTTCACACTCGGCCCTCAGTTTGATGCCCAGCATCACCAGTGCCCCGTTGTGCACGTCCCATCGCTGGCGCACCCAACTCATTTTCAGTCCGTTGGTAATGTCGCGCGCTGCCAGCATCTCGGGAAACACGATGGATGTGATACCCACTTTTCCGAAGATTTCCCTCAAATCAGGACTCATGTATTCATAGTTGTTCACTTTCGAAACGGTTTTCTTTGCTCCCAGTGCCGTTGCCAAAGCACAACTGCTCACGTTCTTGCTTTCGTCGGGAGTAACGGCAATGAACAAGTCGGCATCATCGGCACCTACTTCTTTCAAGGCTTTGACGCTGGTGGGCGAAGCATGAAACGTAAGCACGTCCACGTCTCCGTCCAGATTGTCCAGGTTTTCTTCCTTTTCGTCCATCAGCACGATGTCGTGGTTGTTTCTCGACAGCAACCTTGCCAAATGCCTTCCTATGGCATAAGCGCCTGCTATAATAATTTTCATAATATCGCTTTCTTTATGCTCTCAGCGTCCAGACCCACAATTTTTCGCAGTTCCGGCACTGTGCCATGGGTGACAAAACAGTCGGGCAATCCCAGACGCACCACTTCGGCCGTATAGCCGTGGGTGCACAGCCATTCGATAACGGCAGTGCCCATGCCTCCGTCTTTCACACCGTCTTCCACTGTTACAATCTTCTTGAATTTCTTTCCCACCTCGTGGAGGATGGTCTCGTCGAGGGGTTTCAGAAAACGCATGTCGTAATGGGCGATGCTGGGTTTCACTTCTTCCCCAATCGACTTGATGGCGCGTTCCACCTCGTTGCCCAACGGACCGATGCTCAGCACGGCCACGTCCTCGCCATCGCACAGTTTGCGGCCGGTTCCCACCTCGATTTCCTCCAATTCGCACTTCCAGTCCACCAGCTCGCCATTTCCTCTCGGATAACGGATCACGAACGTTCCCTTATCGGGCAACTGGGCCGTGTACATCAGCCGGCGCAGCTCGTGTTCGTCCATCGGCGACGATATGGTAAGATTCGGAATGGGGCGCAAGGCAGCAAGGTCAAAAGCACCGTGGTGTGTGGGACCGTCTTCGCCCACCAGCCCAGCCCTGTCCAGACACAGCACCACCGGCAGGTTCAGTATGGCCAGATCGTGTATGATGTTGTCGTAGGCCCTTTGTGCGAAAGCACTGTATATGTTGCAGAAAGGCAGCAGTCCTTCTTTGGCCATTCCGCCCGAGAACGTCACGGCATGCCCCTCGGCAATGCCCACGTCGAACGAGCGGTCGGGCATGGCATCCATCATGATGTTCATCGAACAGCCCGATGGCATGGCGGGCGTGACGCCCACAATCTTGGGGTTCATCTCTGCCAGTTCCACCAGTGTGTTGCCGAAAACGTCCTGAAATTTCGGAGGTTTGTTGTGACTGTCGCCCACGATGCGCTCGCCCGTGCCCACATCGAATTTTCCGGGTGCGTGCCAAACGGTGACATCTTTCTCTGCCGGTGCGTAGCCATGCCCTTTTTGGGTCTGCATGTGCAGCAGTTTGGGTCCCTTCATGTCTTTCAGTTGCCTGAGAATACGCACATTCTCTATCACGTCGTGACCATTGAATGGGCCGAAATAGCGGATGTTCATCCCGTCAAAGATGTTCTGCTGCTGGGCGATGGCCGATTTCACGGCATTGCCCAGACGGATGAGTCCTTTCTTCCGCTCGTCTTCCAGCATTCCTTTTGACTTCAGCCATCGGGCGGCCCTGAACCTGATGCGGTTGTAGGTGTCGTTTGTGTTCAGGTTGATGAGGTATTGCTTCATGCCGCCCACGCTCCGGTCGATGCTCATGTTGTTGTCGTTGAGAATGATGAGCAGGTCGTTTGGCGACGAGGAAACGTTGTTCAGCCCCTCAAACGCCAGCCCTCCCGACATGGCACCATCGCCAATGATGGCCACCACGTGTCGCTGTTCGTCGCCGTTCACCTTGGCTGCCACAGCCATGCCCAAGGCGGCCGAGATGGAATTGGAAGCATGCCCGCAGGCGAATGTGTCGTATTCGCTTTCCAGCGGCGACGGGAAAGGCATGATCCCGTTGAGCTTGCGGTTGGTGCAGAACTGTTCCCGCCTGCCTGTCAGTATTTTGTGGCCGTATGCTTGATGTCCCACATCCCACACCAGCCGGTCGTAGGGCGTATCGAAAACATAGTGCAGCGCAACGGTCAGTTCCACCACACCAAGGCTTGATGCAAAATGACCGGGATTTACCGAAAGTTCGCGCACGATGTCTTCCCGCAGTTCCCTGCACAGTTCAGGCAGTTGCTCCACCTTGAGTTTGCGCAAATCCTCCGGAGAGTTTATCCTGTTCAACAAGTTGAATTTCATCTGTTCAGCCATGCTTTATCATAAAGTAAACTCTGCAAAGTTAACATTTAAAGTGTATATCGCAAAATAAAATCCGCATTTCTTGCCAATCGGGCGAAAAACACAGGAGAAGCAGCCTTCACTTTCTGCGGTTTGGAGATGAAAAAGTTCCGGACGGCAAGAATGCCGTCCAGAACCATGGCCTTGCCGACAGATGCGGCTGAGTGGGATTTCGGGTGGTTTTCTTTTTGCCCCCAGCCTTGTTATTTCTTATTTTACAAATTTCACGGTCTCGGATGTGCCGTCGGCATACTTGGCCACTGCCACGAACACGCCCTTGGCCATGTTCAGCAACAGGCTTTCGCCATTGCCAAGGAATGCCCTTTCCACAGCCCTCCCGCCTATGTCGTATATGGCTACCTCTGCTTTGCGCATACTGCTCAGATACACGTTGCCGTCGGCATTCCACACTCTCATGCCGTTTCCGCCGCCTGTGGTTGCGTCGATGCCCGAAGGCTCGTAGGAGATGGCTGCCAGAGGGAACAGGCAGGGCTTGTTGTCGATGAATGTGCGCCCCACCATACCGAATATGGCCATCGGCCCTGTAACGGGGAAATTCTTTTTCTGGAAATCGTCCGAGTAGATGTTCTGAAGAATGAACCGGTTGCCTTTGGCGTCAACCACCTCGATGCGCCCGTTGGGATTGGGGTCGATCTGCCCGAAGGGCTTCGCGAATGTCACGTCTATCAGCGAGAGCGGGAAACCTGCGTAAGCCTCATAGTCGCTTTCCAATACCGACAGATCGCCACACATGTAGTTCTGGAATCTGAAAACATCGTCGCTCATTTCTTCGATCTGCGGTCTGCGGTCCAGGCGGAACACCAGGTTGTTGTCTATTTCCACCAGTTGTCCCCGCATGCTTTTCACCGCCAGCATTCTGTCGGGCAAGTCCCTCTGGTAGTCCAGATATCTGGGGTCGTCCACCCATATTCCGCTCTTTCCGTCGAACAGCCACTTCTGGGCGCGGCTGCGTTTCTGCCAGTTCACATAGATGGTGTTGTCGCCATCGGGCATCAATTCATAAAATTCGCCCACCTTTGCCTTGCGCAGAGCCTTGATGCCCTTGATCGGCGTGATGGGTTTCACGTAAAAGTCGAAGTCGGTTTGTCGGGCATCTTCCCAAAGGGTCATGTCGGGACGCTTCATGAACCGCATGTTCACATGATGCTTTCCCTCGCTCAGGTCATTGAGCGTGAACTCGATGTCGAGCGGCATTTCATAGTATTGAACCGGCTCGTTGTCGTCGAGCGTCAACTCGATGTAGGTGTTGGGATAGTCCCAGTCTTTCGGCCCGAACCAGAAAGTGGAGCCGCTCAGTATGGGTTTGAAGGTCAGGCTGTTTTCCGCCGTGCAGAAACCGTTTCCGATGTGTCCGGGATGAATACTCCAGGGAATGGCATAGTCGTCGCCGTGCATCACCATGAAGTCATCGACGAGGATTCTCCAGTCTGCGCCTTCGTCGCCATCGTCAAAGAAACTGATTCTGAAGCGGTAGGGCTGCCCGTAGGAGGGAACGTCTCCCACAAAGCGGACGGGAATGTCGTTGGTGTCGAAATTCAGCGACTGGTAGGCCCATGTTTTTCCATTGTCGAACGTCACCTCCAATCGCCAGGCCTCGCCGTTGCGGTTGATGATTCTGTCCATCCCCGAATGAAAGACCGAGAAAACCAGCGAACGGCCTTTCACGGTGTCGAGCATCTCGATGCAGGCCGGTTCTTTGCCCGGTTCGCCCGCCAGCAGTTCCACCGCCTTGCGGCCTTGCGGTATGCCGCGCAGCGAGTCGCTCACGATGCGTGCGCTGTGGAAACGCCATCTTTTCCCGTTGATCACCAGTACCTCGTCGTTGTAGTCTGGCTTTGACGCATTTTCAAAATCGCACTGATAACTTACTTTGGGAGGCTCGTTTTGCGCCACTGCCTTTGTGCTGCCCAATGTCAGCGCCACCAATGCGAAAAGAGTAATTTTTTGTTTCATCATGCTTGTTGGCTCAACGTTTTTCCTCTCTCTCCGCAGAGCCTTGTTTGTGTGGATGGAGCGATTGCGGGATTCCGCAATAAAAAATCAGAATAGGTTTGAATTGCAAAGGTAAAGTTTTTTATGGCTCATGCCATCTGCCAGCTTGTTAAAATATCTTTCGCCCGTTAATTTTTAAAAGATTTTTCCCACAAGATTTTCGCCCGAAACAGAAAAGTAACGAATCATCCATCGGCAATGGCGCCATGTTTTCCAACCGTGGAGATTTTTCTCTCTTTTTCAAAGGATTGTGTTCCGGAGGGCAAGACATCATCCGGCAGGCTCGCATGATTGGCTGGCTGCAAACCATTCTATCGGCCATCGGACGGCAAAGAATCAACGGATGGCAACTAATGGACAATCCGTTGGAAACCGAAAAACAAGAAGATTCTATAAAACACATCATATCAGATAGTTACAAAACTACCATAAAATTGTGTATTTGCAATACAAAAAAGATTTTTTTCAAAATACGGCCGTTTTTCGTGTTAATTTTCTGGAGGGCGAATGTTAAAGAGGTGCTTCGGGAGGGAGAAATGCGCCAGTAAACAGCCTCCCGACATCGCCGTTTTCTGTCATTATGTCACATCATGTCAGCCGGCTTGCGCAACATATTGGCTTGGCATGTGTTTTGTTGCTTTGTTGGCAGGTTGCGCAAGCACTGTTACACATTTTTAGAAATATAAATAATAAAAACAAAATACAATTATGGGAAAAATTATTGGAATCGATTTGGGTACTACAAACTCTTGTGTATCTGTTTTTGAAGGCAACGAGCCGGTAGTCATCACAAATAGTGAAGGCAAGCGCACCACTCCTTCAGTGGTGGGCTTCGTGGAGGGAGGAGAACGCAAAATAGGCGATCCTGCCAAGCGCCAGGCCATTACCAACCCGCGCAACACGGTCTATTCAATCAAGCGCTTCATGGGTGAGACATGGGACCAGACGGCAAAGGAAATCAGTCGCGTTCCGTTCAACGTTGTCAACGAAGGCGGATATCCGCGCGTTGAAATAGAAGGACGAAAATACACGCCACAGGAAATCTCGGCCATGGTGCTGCAGAAAATGAAGAAGACGGCCGAGGACTATCTCGGACAGGAAGTGACCGATGCGGTGATCACCGTTCCGGCCTACTTCTCAGACTCACAGCGACAGGCAACCAAGGAGGCCGGACAGATTGCAGGTCTCAACGTGCGCCGCATTGTGAACGAGCCTACTGCGGCAGCCCTGGCTTACGGTGTGGACAAAGCCAACAAGGACATGAAAATTGCCGTGTTCGACCTGGGTGGAGGCACATTCGACATTTCCATTCTTGAGTTCGGCGGCGGCGTGTTCGAGGTGCTCTCCACCAACGGCGACACCCATCTGGGAGGCGACGACTTCGACCAGGTGATCATCGACTGGCTGATACAGGAGTTCAAAAACGATGAGGGAGCCGACCTGACACAAGACCCAATGGCCATGCAACGACTGAAAGAAGCGGCCGAAAAGGCAAAAATAGAACTGTCAAGCTCCACTTCTACAGAAATCAACCTGCCTTATATCATGCCGGTGGGCGGTGTCCCCAAGCACCTGGTGAAATCTTTGACCCGCGCAAAGTTTGAGCAGTTGGCACACGGATTGATTCAGGCCTGCCTGGCCCCGTGCCAGAAAGCTATGGCTGATGCCAAATTGTCTCCATCGGATATCGACGAAGTGATTCTCGTAGGCGGCTCTAGCCGCATTCCTGCCGTGCAGACACTGGTGAAGAACTACTTCGGCAAGGAGCCTTCAAAGGGAGTGAACCCCGACGAGGTGGTGGCTGTGGGCGCATCTATCCAAGGTGCCATCCTCAACAAGGAAAGCGGTGTGGGCGACATCGTGTTGCTCGATGTCACGCCTCTTACATTGGGTATCGAAACCATGGGCGGCGTGATGACCAAACTCATCGATGCCAACACCACCATCCCTGCCAAGAAGAGCGAGACATTCTCTACCGCCGTTGACAACCAGACGGCCGTTACCATCCACGTGTTGCAAGGCGAACGCCCCATGGCAGCCCAGAACAAGAGCATCGGGCAGTTCAACCTCGAGGGTATCGCGCCCGCACGCCGCGGCGTTCCACAGATTGAAGTGACATTCGATATCGATGCCAACGGTATATTGAACGTAAGCGCAAAGGATAAAGCAACAGGTAAGGAGCAGAAGATTCGCATCGAGGCTTCTTCTGGTTTGAGTCAGGAAGAAATCGATCGTATGAAGGCGGAAGCTGAAAGCAATGCCGAGGCAGACAAGAAGGAACGCGAGAAGGTGGACAAACTGAACCAGGCCGACTCCATGATTTTCACCACCGAAAACTTCCTGAAGGACAACGCCGACAAGATTCCTGCCGACAAAAAGCCTGCTATCGAAACAGCTCTCCAGCAATTGAAAGATGCCCACAAGGCAGCTGATGTAACTGCTATCGACACTGCTACCGCAGCCCTCAACGAGGCAGTTCAGGCAGCCAGTGCCCAAATGTATCAAGGCGGTGCCCAACCCGGTGCTGACGCCGGTCAAGGTTCCCAAGGTGGTCAGCAGGCACAAGGTGGCAACACTAATGGGGCTGACGATATTCAAGATGCTGATTTTGAGGAGGTGAAGTAAACACAAGCAAAGATAATTACGAATAGAAATCCCGGTAACGCAAGCGTGTTGCCGGGATTTTTTATGGGGGTATATGCCATAGGCTTGTTCCAACGTATTAGAAATTTATTGAAGATAAAAACAGATGGAAATAAACTTATAGACGACATGTTTAGTGCACTTCGTTTTAGAACGTGTATATGAGTATAGCCACTTGCCCACTTTACACGTATCTGACATTAAATCGGAGAGACGATGAAAATACCCAAACGGTTTTGATACTTATTTGTTGTCCAAATACATAATAACATTCTTTTAAAAAAATATTTGGCAATTAATTTTCAGACTGAAGAAATTTTATTTATATTTGCGAATATAAAACCTTAAACCTTTAGATCATTACCTACATGATAATATCTCATATCAAAAAAAGCAATGGGGACAAACAATCCAACGAAGAGCATTCAAGAGGAGTGGCAAACCTTTGCAAGCAGTTTGCTGCTGAATTTGGAATGGGCGAATGGGGTGAAGTACTTGGATTGCTCCATGATAAAGGGAAGGAGAAGAAAGCCTTCCAGCAACATATCATGAAAGAAAGTGGCGATGATCCAAATATCAAAGTAGAAGGAGATTACAGCCATGCGTATGTTGGGGCACTGATAGCAAAAGAATTCTATAAACCTGTTTTGCCACTTCTTGCTTATCCTATAATGAGTCATCATGCAGGGCTATATGATTATCCTGCCTATGGAAGAATATTAGAAAAGCCTATGCCTGATAATATTGAACGCACTGCTATCGGTATCAAGTTAGATATCCCTAAACTTCCTTCAGACACTCAATCTTATGATTTCAATCATATCATTAGAATGCTCTTTTCTTGTTTGGTAGACGCTGACTATTTGGATACGGAAAAGTTTATGAATCCTTCAGAAGCATCTTATAGAAAAGGAAAGAAAACTCTCGTAGAACTAAAACCACAACTTGATAATTTTCTTTCTAATCTTAAACAGAATTCAAATCCTTCTAATCTCAACACCATAAGAGAGAAAATACAAGATGCTTGCAGTAATACTGCCGATGATAAGTCTGGATTCTATAGCCTTACTGTTCCAACAGGTGGAGGTAAGACAATATCTTCATTGGTGTGGGCTATGAATCACGCTATTAAATACAACAAGAAACGTATAATCATAGCTATTCCATATACAAGTATCATAGTTCAGACTGCCCAGGTGCTGCGAAAGATATTTGGTGATGAAAACGTATTAGAGCATCACTCAAATATATCTTTGGATGAAGTGGCAAGCGGGGATAGCGATTTGGCTGAAAAGATGAAACTTGCTACCGAAAATTGGGATTATCCTATTATTGTTACCACAAATGTTCAACTGTTCGAATCAATGTATTCTAACAGAACTTCTCATTGTCGTAAGTTGCATAATCTTTGTAATTCTGTATTGATACTTGATGAGGTACAGACATTACCAACCGATTTTTTACAACCAATCCTGAATGCTTTGAAGGCTTACCAGAGGCAGTTTGGCATGTCTGTACTCTTTACGACAGCAAGTCAGCCCATATTGGGTGACTACAAGAGTCCAAACAATCCCAAGATACATCTTGATGGGATAAACGATATCAAAGAGATAATACCAGCAGACTACCGATTGTATGATAGTCTTCGTAGAGTGGATATCCATATGGAAAAGGGTTCTACTACAGTCAATGAAATAGCGGCTGAACTTACTAAGCACAGTAAAGCGCTTTGTATAGTAAACACAAGGAAAGTTGCTCAAGAGATATTTAGCAAACTTCCCGAAGAAGGGATTACTATTCATCTTTCTCGCATGATGTGTCCTAAACATGTGGGCAATGAAATAAAAAAGGTTAAGGATGCTTTGCAATCTGATGAATATCCTATTATAAGAGTGGTAGCAACACAGCTCATAGAAGCTGGTGTGGACATAGATTTCCCTGTAGTTTACAGACAGGAAGCAGGACTTGACTCGGTGCTTCAAGCAGCTGGAAGATGTAATAGAGAGGGCAAGCTGGATAAGGCAAGCACGTTTGTTTTCTCATTGGGTAAGCCGCTTCCAAAGGGTTTTATCTCGCAGACAAACTATGCTCGAAAGAACATGCTTTCAAGAGACTTCGACTGGTTAAGTCCTGAGGCAATGAAAGAATACTTTAATCAGTTGTACTCACGAGTAGAAACCTTTGATAAAGCTGACATAAAGTATTATTTGGGTAATCCCAAAGAACCAATGTTTGCTACAGCTGCAGATGTTTTTAAACTGATAGATGGCGCGGCAAAGAGTGTAATCGTGAATTGGGAGGATTCTATGGAATGGGTAGAGAAACTGAAGAAGAAAGGACCTATCTACAGCATCATGAAGAAACTAAGCCAATATACAGTAAACATATATGACCAGGATTTCAAAAAACTGCAGCAAGGTGGGTTGATAGAGGAACCTATTGAGGGAATTTATGTTATTACAGACAATGCTCAGTATGATGCTAAAGTTGGCTTGGAAATAGGAAATCATTGGTTAGATGAAATAATGATAAAATAAACGATATATGGAACATTTCGACAAAGAATTTTGTTTAGAGGTGTGGGGAGATATGGCATGCTTCACACGTCCTGAACTTAAAGTGGAACGTGTGAGCTATGATGTAATTACGCCATCAGCAGCACGTGCCATCTTTGAATCTATCTTTTGGAAACCCGCCATTCATTGGCAGGTAACAAAGATAGAGGTGCTCAATCCTATTAAGTGGACTGCGATAAGAAGAAATGAGGTGGGGGCAGTTGCGTCTGCTTCATCTATGACCCCCATTTATATTGACGACGGTAAGTCTCGTCAGCAAAAAAACAGCCTTATGTTGAAAGATGTACGCTATAGAATTTGGGCAAAACTTGTTTTTATTCCTAAGTGGAAAAGAGAGGAGTCTAAAAATCCTAAGATTGATGAAGAGGAAGATGATCTTTTGCGCAGGGATGAGAATCCTGGAAAATATAATGCAATGTTTGAACGTAGAGCAAGCAAAGGTCAGTGTTTCAATCAACCTTATTTGGGTACTCGCGAATGTGTTTGCTCATTTCGTTTGGTAAATCATGAAACAGAGCAATTAGAAGCTCCTATTTCAGACTCTCGCAATCTTGGAATCATGCTTTACGACATGGATTTCAAGAAAGATATGAAAAAGCCTGATGCTATGTTCTATCGTGCAAACATGGTTGATGGCGTTATACTTGTACCATCAATAGATAGTGAGGAGATATTGCGATGATACTGAAAGCATTATATGATTATTATCAAAGGGATGAAGATTCTATTCCGTTTGGTTATAAAGAACAAGCCATTTCATTTGTTATAGTTATCAAGGCAGATGGAACCTTTTTAAGGATAGAGGACTATAGAGATGATTCTGGAAAAGGAAGAGTTTGTATTGTCCCTAATTGTGACCACAATAATGGAGAATCACCATTACTTTTCTTTGATAATCCGCTGTATTTGTTAGATTATAGTAATCAAACCGACGCTAAGAAATTAGAGAAAGCTCACAATAAGTTTTTATCTTTTATAAAGAGATGCCAGAATATAGCAGAAGACTCAGGAGATAAAGATTTGAAGTCTGTCTGTGAATTTTATAAAAGAAATGAATTAGAAAATCTAAAAAAGGACAAGCTATGGGATGACATTGTCAAGAATCCATTAGTGTGGCTTACTTTTAGAATTGACGGAAATGTAGAATTAATTTCATCAAAGAAAATATTATTAAAATATAACGAATCAAATGACGAGGTAGATGGAAAGTGTCTAATAACTGGAGAGAACGATAGCATTGTTCGATTGTGCGTACCAACCCCAATTGCTGGAACTAAATCAAGTGCAAAATTAGTTTCATTCAATAATGATAGCTTTTGTTCCTATGGAAAGGAGCAAGGGGCTAATGCGACAATATCTAAGAATGCAGAGTTTGCTTTTTCTTCGGCTTTCAAAAAACTTACTTCTAAGGATTCTAAAAATAAGTTTTTCATCGGAACACGAACTTACTTGTTTTGGTCTTCGTCTAACAACCAAGTATCGAAAGATGCAGAAGAATGTTTGTATAATATGTTTGGTTCAACAACCAATGATGATCCAAATAGGAAGATAGAGTTAGTACGTCAGATTTTCAATGACATATATTCAGGTAAGAGGCCGTCATCAGATGAAGATCGTTTTTACTTCTTAGGTTTAGCTCCTAATTCAGCTCGTATTGCTGTTGTTTACTGGAATGAATGTTCTTTGAGGGATTTTGCAGGTATGATTCTTCGCCATTTTGATGATATGGAAATCGTTGATACACGCAAGGATGATAAGAAAAAGCCATACCAAGGTTTACACCAAATGATGGGTGCTGTAACTTTGGGTGGAAAATCAACTGACGTGCAACCTAATCTGCCAGATGCCACAATTAAGAGCATCTTGCAAGGTTTGCCATATCCGATGTCTCTGTATCAATCTTGTATCAGGCGAATTAGAGCAGAGCAGGATGTTTCCCCTTATGGCTCTCCTTGTAGAATGGCTATTCTGAAAGCTTATTTAAATAGAAAGAAAGATAACAATAAAAATATTGAAGTTATGTTAGACAAACAAAATGAAAACACAGGATATCTCTGCGGTAGATTGTTTGCTACACTTGAGAAAATCCAGGAGAATGCTAACCACATTCACAGTATTCGTGAACGCTACATGAATGCAGCAAGTAGCACGCCATCGACAGTATTTGCAACTATACTGAACCTTTCGGTACATCACCTTGAAAAGATGTCCAATGGTCAGCAGATATTCTTTGAGAAGATGAAACAGGAAATTATTGCTAAATTGCCTGCTTCAGGTTTCCCTGCACATCTTGACTTGAACGATCAAGGGCGCTTCTTTATTGGTTATTATCATCAGCGCCAGGATTTCTATACGAGCAAGGAGGCTAAAGATGCTGGTGTTGAGATTGCAGAAGAATAAGTATTAACAATTTAAAATCATATATCATGTCAGAATTAAAAAACAGAATCGATTTCGTTTACATCTTTGATGTACAGGATGGTAACCCTAATGGTGATCCAGATGCAGGCAATTTGCCACGTGTTGATGCAGAAACAGGTATGGGACTTGTTACTGATGTATGCTTGAAGCGTAAAGTTCGCAACTATGTTCAGGTAGTTAAGGAAGGGACTGCTGGTTTTGATATTTTTATCAAGGAGAAGGCTGTTCTGGACAATCTTGTAAATGAGGTTTATGTGACTGAGGAAGTAAAGGCACATCAAGATAAAGCAGAACAAAAAGATGCTGCAAAGAAATTACTCTGTGATAAATATTTCGATATCCGCTCATTTGGTGCTGTAATTGCCACTAAAGAAAAACAGGGTCAGGTGAGAGGTCCGATTCAGATGACATTTGCTCGTTCTGTTGACTCAATAGCTACTGCAGAACACTCTATCACTCGTATGGCCGTTACTAAAGAAGCAGATGTGGACAAGGAACGCACCATGGGGCGCAAGTCAACCGTTCCTTACGGCCTCTACGTTTGTCACGGTTTCATCTCAGCTAATCTTGCTAAGCAGACAGGCTTTGATGAAACTGACTTGGATCTCTTCTGGGATGCCTTGAAGAATATGTTCGATGTTGATCGTTCTGCGGCTCGTGGCTTGATGAGTGCTCAAAAACTTATTGTGTTCAAGCATGATTCTGTACTTGGTAATGCGCCGGCTAACAAGTTGTTTGACCTTGTCAGGATAGAGAAGGCTACAGAGAACGCCCCTCGTTCTTTCAAGGATTATGAGGTAAAGATTGACAAGGATAATGTTCCTGTCGGCGTTACTGTTGAAGAACTAATCTAAGCTCTAATGTACAGCGAAGATGATATGCTCATGTTGTCGGGGATTCAACACTATAGGTTTTGTCCCCGACAATGGGCGTTGATTCATATCGATCAACAATGGGAGGACAACCGGCTTACAACAGAAGGAAGTATTCTTCATAAGCATGTTGATGATCCCTTCTATCGGCAGAAGTGTGGAGATTATATCAGTCTGCGTTCTGTAAATGTTGCTTCGAGAGAACTTGGATTGTACGGACTAACGGATGTTGTTGAACTTCATCCTACTAACGAGGTAGAAAACAGCATCCTGCATCCCAACTATCCGGGCAGGTGGATTCCCTATCCTGTTGAATATAAGCATGGAAAGCCTAAAAGCAATCAAATTGATGAAGTGCAACTCACCGCGCAGGCAATGTGTCTTGAAGAGGTTTACCAGATATCGATCGAAGAGGGCGCTTTCTTTTATGCTGAAATCAAAAGGCGTGTAGAAGTGTCTTTCACTCAGCAACTTCGTGACATCGTAAGGTGTTGTGCTGAAAATATGCATGCTATCTACGAGTCAAGAAAGTTGCCAAAGGCTGTATATGAACGACATTGCGAGAAATGTTCTATGCTGAATATTTGTATGCCTTCAAAAAGCGGCGAAAATAAAGCTTCGTATTACCTAAAGAAGAATTTGTATGAGGAAACTACTTAATACCTTATATATAACAACACCAGAGTCTTATCTTTCCAAGGATGGACTGAATATTGTTATTTCCATAAAGCAAGAAGAAGTATTTCGAATTCCAATCATCAACATTGAAAATATCGTTACCTTCGGTTATATGGGAGCAAGTCCTGGTGTGATGAAACTATGTTGTGATTATGGTGTTTCCTTAACTTTCCTGTCACCAAGCGGAAGATTTGTAAGTAGAATCCAAGGTGCTGTACATGGTAATGTAATCCTTCGTCATGAGCAAGTACATTGGATTGATAATTTAGAAAAGTCCTTGCATATTGCACGATTAATGATTGCTGCTAAAATTCAAAACTATCGTAATATTTTAAGGCGCTTTATCCGTGACAATGGGGAGGATACAGATATTGAAGATACTGCAAAATTTCTTGATATGACTCGACGTGATGCCTTGATTGCTGACAGTCTTGATTCACTGCGGGGGATTGAGGGAATTGCTGCAAATAAATACTTTTCTGTTTTCTCTAAGATGATACTTCATAATCAGTCGCAGTTCCCATTTACCGAGAGGAATCGCCGTCCACCCAAAGATGCTGTGAATGCTATGCTTTCCTTGGCTTATACTCTTATCACAAATGATATGCAGTCGGCATTAGAAACAGTAGGATTAGATCCTTTCCTTGGCTTCTTTCATACCATGCGACCAGGTAGAACCTCACTTGCTCTTGATATGGTGGAGGAATTGAGGGCATATCTTGGTGATCGGTTTGTACTATCATTGATAAACAGGAAACAGATAACTTCAAAGGATTTTCTTTATCAAGGCGAAAAAGGAGTTATTTTAACAGAGAGTGGAAGGAAGACATTTCTTACTGCATGGCAGACACGCAAGCGTGACGAGATAATGCATCCATTCTTAAACGAAAAAGTAAGCGTAGGTTTATTGCCATACATCCAGGCAATGTTACTTGCCCGATTTATTCGTGGAGATATTGATGATTATCCAACTTTCTTAATTAAATAAATATGCTCATCTTAATAACATATGATGTTGACACCGTAAGCTCGGCAGGTCAAAAAAGATTACGACAAGTAGCTAAAGCCTGCAAGGATTATGGACAGAGAGTACAGAATTCTGTATTTGAATGTGAAGTATCAGAAGCCCAGCTTGTGCTACTAAAAGAAAGAATATCTTCAATCATAGATTACAAACTGGATAGTATACGTTTTTATAAATTAGGAAAAAATCCAAAGATTCATACAATAATTATTGGCAAACAAACGTCATATGACGTAGAAGGAGTATTGTTGGTTTGATTGCGAACATCAAGTGATACAAATATTACTACACATTCGCACATCTTGATTTTCAACACATTATGATAGTAAAATTAAATATTTTTACTTTTTATATATATATTTCTTCCTGTTCGCATTTATGTTGTTATAAACACTTAATACTCAATAGATTATGAGGCATAGAGTCACACCCCTCGTGGGTGTGTGGATTGAAACCTCTTTCCACCGCCGGGGGGGCAACTACATTAAGTCACACCCCTCGTGGGTGTGTGGATTGAAACCATCACGGCGGTTGGGTTTGTTATCTTTCTGAGTCACACCCCTCGTGGGTGTGTGGATTGAAACAGTTTCTTGGTGATACGTGTTACATCATGCTTGAAGTCACACCCCTCGTGGGTGTGTGGATTGAAACTTCCTCTCTGCCCACACTGTGCGTATAGGCTCGGGTCACACCCCTCGTGGGTGTGTGGATTGAAACTGAAAACGACTATCTATGTTTTCGGCTGTCTTCTGTCACACCCCTCGTGGGTGTGTGGATTGAAACGACAATAGAGAGCAAACGATTTATTGTATCACCGTCACACCCCTCGTGGGTGTGTGGATTGAAACGTTGGATATTACACCAACTAACTTTCTGCCCTCGTCACACCCCTCGTGGGTGTGTGGATTGAAACTGCACCTACGTAGTCGATAATCAGGCGCTCTAATCGTCACACCCCTCGTGGGTGTGTGGATTGAAACATCCAACGATGTGCCGCACTTGGTGATAATAAAGTCACACCCCTCGTGGGTGTGTGGATTGAAACAAGAACATAGCCGCTTTGTTGGGTGCTGAAAAACCGTCACACCCCTCGTGGGTGTGTGGATTGAAACGACAAACCTTGCCCCCCTGAATAGCGAGAAACTGACGTCACACCCCTCGTGGGTGTGTGGATTGAAACGCCTTCCAGACTTTGTGACAATAGTCTGGCAGCCGTCACACCCCTCGTGGGTGTGTGGATTGAAACCTGATATCGGGAAAATGATAACGGTAACCTAAAAGTCACACCCCTCGTGGGTGTGTGGATTGAAACCTTCCACACGGATGACCATGTGGACAACAGAGAGTCACACCCCTCGTGGGTGTGTGGATTGAAACTTCCACCATCAGGCAAACAAGTTGCACTATCAAAGTCACACCCCTCGTGGGTGTGTGGATTGAAACTATGGTGACACCACGACTGGCAAAGATTGGTTTGTCACACCCCTCGTGGGTGTGTGGATTGAAACTTGAAGACACTAAACTTGCTTGCAAGGCAGCAGCGAGTCACACCCCTCGTGGGTGTGTGGATTGAAACTGCCGTGCCTCGGCTTCAAGTCCGGCGGGCAAAGTCACACCCCTCGTGGGTGTGTGGATTGAAACATGCCTCCTGTCCTCTCATGTCATTCGCAAGGAGTCACACCCCTCGTGGGTGTGTGGATTGAAACATAAAT
>JALFBL010000059.1 GCA_022773395.1 Prevotella sp. | reverse complement strand
CTTATGGAATACCTCAACATGAATAATTTCTTCAACATGCCGGATGCCGACATGAAACTCATGCTTGAAGCTGCGGCTGAATCGCCACCGGAGGCAACAGAAAGTGGCTAAGGGGGGCTTGTCATTAACATGCTGTCATCCCAACTATTGTGTCTCAATGAGTTGGGATGGAGGTTGCTATGTTTAGCGGACAGTAATAGTTTTTTATGGAGAAGGAAGAAATTGATTACAAGTTGGCCGCCGAGCAGTTACGCACAGGCAAGCCATTGTTTGGAAGAGGCGGTGCCTTGGCACCTATGTTGGAGCGTATATTGAATGCCGCTCTTGAGGGTGAGATGGATGCTCACCTGAGTGAAGAATGCCGTGAGTCCGGCAATCGCCGTAATGGAAAGATGTCAAAGACTGTTCAGACACCGTATGGCGAGGTGACTGTAGATACCCCTCGTGACCGTGATGGCAGTTTTGATCCTCAGACAGTGCGCAAGCGTGAGACGATTCTTGCAGAGGGTATGGCGGATCAGATTATCGGTATGTATGCCTTTGGTACCAGTACCCGTGAGATCAGCCGTTACTTTGAGCGTGAGTTCAATACCAGACTGTCTGCCGAGACCATCAGTGCAATAAGAGACCGTGTACTGCCAGAAATAAAGGAATGGAAGAGCCGCACCTTGGAGTCTGTCTATGCAATCTGTTAGCTTGATGCGATCCATTACAAGGTAAAGGACGACAATGGGCGTGCCGTCACCCGTGCCGTCTACCATGTGCTGGGCATCAACAAGGATGGACATAAGGAACTGCTGGGCATGTACGTGGCCAGGAGTGAGGGTGCCAACTTCTGGCTGGAAGTGCTTACGGACTTGCAGAACCGTGGCGTGGAGGATATCATGATATGCTGCGTAGATGGGCTGAAGGGTTTCCCGGATGCCATCCGGAGCGTATTTCCACATACGGCCGTTCAGCTCTGCATCGTGCATCAGATACGCAACTCCATCAAGTACGTTGGAAGCAGGCATCAGAAGGAGTTCCTGAAGGACCTTAAGCTTGTCTATGGCGCTGTCAGCAGGGAATCTGCCGAAACTGAGCTTGACGGCCTTGAAGCCAAATGGGGCGAGCGTTATCCCATTGTCATCAAGTCATGGCGTGACAACTGGGAGCGACTCACGGAGTTCTTCCAGTACACAAAGGAGATACGCCGTCTCATCTACACGACAAATACCGTTGAGGGCTATCACCGTCAGATTCGTAAGGTCACGAAGAACAAAGGTGTCTTTCCCTCTGATACGGCACTGGAGAAACTGGTCTATCTGGCCTACCGCAACATACGTGAGAAATGGACTATGCCACTGGCAAACTGGGCACTCATCTCACAACAATTGGCCATAAAATTTGGAGACAGGTATGAAATCATGTAACTTTGCAGGCGGAAAGGCTCCTCATATGGAAAACACGATTGGAAATCGTGTCTCCCATCTGAGGTTAATGTAATAAGGGAAATGGCCTTGACACAGTTCAACTTACACTAACGAAATCATTGAAAAACAACTTTACAACACCATGATGATTATTATCACTGTACTGATTTATTTTTCCGTGCTGATGTGGTTCAGCAGGGTTACTTCCAAAAAGGCGACCAACGAGACGTTTTATCGTGCCAACCGCCAGTCGCCTTGGTATATGGTGGCATTTGGAATGGTGGGTGCTTCCATTTCGGGCGTGACGTTTGTAAGTGTTCCGGGAATGATTCTTAAAACAGACATGACCTATCTGCAAACGTGTCTCGGTTTTGTTTTCGGCTATTTTGCCGTGGCGTTCCTGTTGCTGCCGGTATATTACAAGTGGAACCTCACAACAATTTATACCTACCTGCACAAACGCTTAGGGCATAAATCATACAAAACCGGTGCGTCTTTTTTCCTACTTTCCAAGATGACGGGCGCTGCCGTCCGCTTCTACGTGGTCTGCATCATTTTACAACGGTTCGTGCTGGAATCCTTGGGCGTACCTTTCGCAGTAACGGTGGGGCTAATGGTAGGG
The DNA here is from genome assembly GCA_022773395.1 of Prevotella sp. Lineage (GTDB taxonomy): Bacteria > Bacteroidota > Bacteroidia > Bacteroidales > Bacteroidaceae > Prevotella. The sequence continues at coordinate 7,023 of JALFBL010000059.1, read as the reverse complement.
CTGATTTGGCTCTACACACACCGAGGCGGCATCAAAACACTGGTGTGGACCGATTCTTTCCAAACCACCTGCATGTTCGCTGCACTGACACTGATTACATGGCAGGTGGCTACTCTGCTGGGGTTCTCGCCAGGTGAAACCATTGAGGCAATTGCAGGCGACGTGCACAGCCGCATGTTCGTGTTTGACGACTGGATGTCGAAGCAAAATTTTTGGAAACAGTTTTTGAGCGGCATCTTCATTGTCATCGTGATGACCGGACTCGATCAGGACATGATGCAAAAGAACCTGACCTGCAAGACGCTGCGCGAGGCCCAGAAAGACATGTGTACCTACGGCTTTGCCTTTGTGCCGGCCAATCTGCTTTTCATGGCCTTGGGCGTTCTTCTGGTGCAGCTGGCACAAAGACAAGGGGTGCAACTTCCGGCAAACGGCGACGAGTTGCTTCCTATGTTTGCCGCTACGGGAGACTTGGGTTCGGTTGTAGTGGTGCTGTTTACCATCGGCATTGTGGCTGCCTCGTTCTCCAGTGCCGACAGTGCCTTGACCGCCCTCACCACGAGTTTCTGCGTGGACATCAAGGAAAGGGCAAACGACGAGCAACTGCGACGGAAAACGCATATCGGCATGGCGGCGGTCTTTGCAGGCATCATTCTCTTGGTAGATGCCGTCAACTCCACCAGTGTCATTGATGCCATTTACATTCTCTGCTCCTACACTTACGGCCCGCTTTTGGGACTTTTCGCCTTCGGGTTGCTCACCAGACGCAATACCAACGACCGCCTTGCACCTTACATCGCCATTGCCTCTCCTCTGGCGTGCTACGCCATCGACACAGCAGTGTTCTCCACCACGGGCTACAAGTTCGGATACGAACTGCTCATGCTCAACGGAACGCTCACATTCCTCGGTCTGTGGATAACGGGGAAACATGCCAAAGTATCGGAACACCCCTCCAAGGAAGCAGAGACGCTGGGCAACTTGTAATCCACAAACTGCCCATGAACGCCCTGCACCTTATTTTTGAACGCCTGTCCATCCGGTCTGTCAGAGCAATTCCTCTATCCGCCTGGCAATATTGTCCATACTTTCTGTAGGCTCGAACCGTGCCACCACCATACCTTTCTTGTTGACAAGAAACTTGGTGAAGTTCCATTTGATGGAAGGTTTCTTTTTGTACTCGGGGTCTTCTTTGGCAAGCATTTCATCGAGAACACCGGCAATGGGTTGGGACATATCCCAACCTGCAAAGCCTTTTTGGTTGGTGAGAAACTTGTACAAGGGATCTGCATCCTCGCCATTTACCTTGATTTTCTTGAATCTTGAAAACTCTGTGCCGTAATTGAGCTTGCAGAATTGGTGAATGCTCTCATCGGTGCCGGGTGCCTGCTGCCCAAACTGGTTGCAGGGAAAATCGAGTACCTCGAAACCTTGGCTATGATACTTTTCGTAGAGTTTCTCCAATTCTTCGTATTGGGGAGTGAAGCCGCATTTGATGGCGGTGTTGACAATGAGGAGCACCTCATCGGCATACTCTTTCAGTGAAACGTCTTTACCTTTCCGATCCTTGACAGAGTAGTCGTAAACTGTTTTCATTTTTTGTTTATGATTGATAAGAATTTCTTTGGCAAAGTTAGCAAATATCTTGATAATGGAAGAACAAAAACTGCTTTATTTCTGAAGCGACTTTCTGAACATTCCGAACACATCACAGCGGGTGATGTATTGAGCCACACGCGAATGGTTTTCCTTGTAGAAAGCGTTGAGTTCCATGAGGGCGGCACGCTGTTGCTTTTCAAAAGATTTCCGGACATTGGAATCGTACCATCCCACATCCCCCGAATCATTATAAGGAATGAAAGCCAGTGCGTAAAGACTCTTCTGACGCAAGTCGAAATCGATGCTCGTCTTGCTGTCATTCAGTTTGTCAACCGCCATTTGGGAAAAGTCACACTCCCACTTCAATCTATTTTCGCACGCGCTCCAATAGTCGTGGCAGAGATACCAGCAGTCGCCTCCATGCGAGGCTTGGTAATAGCGCACGGCCATCTCGTAGGCCGTTTTTTTTCTCACCTCGTCATCGGAACTGAGCAAGTTTTGCGCAGCAAGCTGTATCATCTCCTTGCAGAAAGCAATTCGCCTGTTGACCGTTATTTCCACGCCTTCAGATTCACTGTCGTATGGCTTGGTTTTCTGCTTGCCAAACCAGCGAGCCTTGGTGTAGTCGCGATGGCTCATGTACCAACTGATACTTTTCCCTTTGTAGTGGTCCAAAGGTATTTTCTCCAAAAAAACCAGAGCTTCAGCAAGTTTTCCTTCGGCAATGCATTTCATTCCGATAACATCGTTGAAATGGTCTGCATCTTTGTCTGCTTTGGGAAGGATATATTTTTCGAGTGGCGACTTGGGTTTTCCGTTGACAAAGGCGAGGTAGCGGATGACCTGCGTGGAACTGTAGTCTTCCACGTTGTGTTCAAAAGCCATGGCCATTTCCACCCGTCCTGCCTTTTTGAGCATAGGCACAATTCCATGCTCATCGATGAGCGACCTTGCCATATTGTAATAGCCGCTCCCGTTTTCCGACATCGCCTTCCCATCCAGCCAATTCAATTCTCCTGCCACATATTTTTCATATTTTTTGTCAAGACAGAAACTCTTTGTTGAAACGAGCAGACGAATGCAACGGGCACTTTCTTTCATTCGCTCCGTACCACCGGCCTTCAATGCCCTGTCGATTTCGGCAAATGCCTCGCTGTACTGTTTCGTACAATAGTGAACCATGGCGCACGCCATGAGCCACATAGACGGGTTCTCGGTTTTCCCCTCATTCAATACCATTTGGGAAAACGCGGCGAAATCCTGCATTTCTTTTGTCAACACCGCCACTTCCGAGCCGGTTGATTCCGGAGAATACATGCAAAATCTGCAGAGATCGTAAATGTAGTCCTGTAGCAAAAATTTCAGCACCTCAGCGTTGGGATGCAAGCCATAGACAGTTTGCATACCGGCCAAACCCGCATATCCCCTGACACTCCAGCGCAAACTTTCCATATCTCCCTGCTCGGTGAATATATTCCATGCTTCCAGTTTGTTGCCCAAATTCAACAACGCCCCGGCATAGATATTCTTCATCATGTCTTTATAGACACTTTCGCCCAGCAGCGAGGCTTTGTTCTGCCAGAAATCCTTGTTGGCTGCATGGTTTTTCAACATCATATTGGCACGCATGGCCAGCAAGAAGTACTGTGGCCGCAATCTTGTACCGGCATATTTTTCTGCTGCCACCAACAAACCGCGCAGCGTATTTTTTCGTTCTTTCAACTCTTCTTTGGTGGGGTAAGTCCATGGGTCTTTCAATTGGTAGCAGATTTCCAAATAATCATTCAGATGGTTCAGGTAGGCCACCATTTCTTTGTCGCCCTTCTTCTCGGCAATCTTAAGAACAGCCTCCCCATCATAACCTTCATACTCCATCTCTCCTTTGGTATATTCCATCCAGAAAGCATCTGTCCTACCAGTGAACAAATTTCCTGTTTCCAAATAAGGGACAATGCTGAACAGTTCATATTGCCTGGCAGGTTCTTCTCCGCCACAAGCCTTTGCACCAATGAGTGCAGACAGCACCAACAAGTTACTGATTAAAAATCTTTTCATAGTCGTTGGGGTGAAATCTTGTTATGTTGAATTGGGTTAAATCAAAAAGGATGATTTCTCGGTTGGCCTCTGCCTTGCAACCGCTGACAGCAGCCTTGGCTGCCATGATTTCTTGCATTCCCGGTTGGCGTATGACAATGGAATCACCTGGAAGTACAGGTAGTTCGCCTTCCTGGTGGATGATTCCCTTGTAATTCTTGTTACGAAAAAGAATTTTCCAGCGATACAATGGGTAGGCTGACGACAATGGCAATTCGTAACTTTTGAGGTCCTTCAGATAAGGGGCGGCATCCTTCATGTCAAGAATGGGATGGTGACAGTTGATGTCGGTGAAATCTCCCGTATTATACATCATCAGCACACCTTTATCTACAGGTGGCTCGGGGTGCGAGAGTTGGTGTAGGCGAATGGTGGCAGACAGCCCTATACCATGTTGTTTTGCCAACTGGCGCAACTCTCCCAAGAAGTCAAAATACTTTTTCCGAGTCCTCAATGTCCAGTCGCAGTCTATCTGAAATTCCTTTACATTGAGAATATCGTGCGTCTCGTTCATCTGCAAGACTCGTTTCAAGATCTTGTCGGCCAAACCCCGAAGATTCTCGTCCATACAGCCGTTGACAATGAAAATGGTGGGGACAATTTCCAGGGCCTGCGGAATTTTACTTTCAAAAACAACTGTAGCATTGGGCACAAGCCCTTTCTGTGGATGGTTCACCACATCAAAATAGCGAATATAAAGGCGTTGGATACGGTGCGTTTTGATAAAATCCACTTTTGTGGAATCCATTCTGAAAGTAGTGCTCCAATAATATATGGAACGCATTTCGGCTTTCTTGCCATTTTCTCCGACTGTACAGGAAGAGAGAAAAGCAAGTGTAAACAGGAAAAAAAAGTGTAGCAGTCTGTGTGGCATGGTTGTAAGGATTCTTCGGTATTGCTATTTTAGCCCCCAAGCACTCAGCGACACGCTTTGCTCTACCGTCTTTTCCGTATTGTCTGGAAGATTGCAGAAAAAATCGATGCCCGTTTTCCTTTCCAGATCGTCTATGGAAATGGCATAGTCGCCAAGATTGTCTTTGCTTCGGTCTATGTTTTCGTTTTCACACCAGAATGCGAGCGAACGGTAGCCCTGAGCATTCTTCAGCAACAAAGCCATGAAGAAGTGTTTGGGGACAATGAGTTTGCCGCCAAGATGTTTCAGAATTTGGTCTCGACTGTCTATCGTTCCTCCTTTGCAAACATACAGGGTGTCTGTGCCCACACTGCGAGTCCATGTCCGCAACTGGTTTTCCATCACCGCCCACAGGCCGGCATTGAATTTGTTGTATTGGGGCTGCATGTTGGTGAGAAAGAAAGTTTGATAGTTGGCCTCTTTGGAATACAGGCGGTCTGCCGAAGGACAGATGTGCCCATGGTCAAACCCCGAGTTCCAAAAATAGTCTTTATCCCAATAATATGCTTGGGGCAAGTCCGGGTCTTCCGGGTATTGGGGTTCGCCCGTATATCTTCCCGTACTGGCTTTCAGTGTTGCTTTTGTAAGTTGATAGCACGACCATCGTTGCGATTTCTTGTCAATGTCCCATTCTAAAGAATAGTTCACTCCGTATGAGTCGTTTGTCCTGTGCACAATCACCAAACTGTTTCCGCCTTTTAATCGTGGAAACTCCAACCGTCCCGCTTCCCTGCAAACAGAAACATCATTGCGGTTGTAATTACTTTCCGTTGGCTGCCCTTCTTCGTTGTCATGGCTACAAGCCGTAAGAAAAAAACCAAGGACAGCGATGCAAAACAATAATGGTATGTGCTTCATAAAAAGAAGAAAAGTGTGTTGGAGCGTATATGCAACTACACCCAAACACACTTTTGCTTTAGAGTTTATATATAATAAAGGTATATATTACTTCTTCGTGCTCTTCGCATAACGGCTCATGAAACGATCTACGCGACCTGCTGTGTCCACGAGTTTGTTCTTACCGGTGTAGAACGGGTGAGAAGTACTGGAAATTTCGACTTTTACCACAGGGTAAGTTTCGCCTTCAAATTCTACTGTCTCTGTAGCCTTGCATGTAGAACGTGTAAGGAACATATCACCGTTGGACATATCCTTGAATACGACGGGGCGATAGTTTTCGGGATGAATACCTTTTTTCATTTTCTTTTAAATATTGAATTTATAAATAATTTTCAGCATATTGTTGCCTTGTATGGAAAGCCATTTAACAGGTATTTTCCAACACAACAGAGCATATGATATGCTTAGTGGGCGCAAAATTACAAAGAAATTCGCAGCCCACCAAACATTTCAATGCCTATTTTCATTTAGCGTAAGTAATTCTCAACAGTGTCCAAAATATTTTTAAGAAACCATAAAAAAGAGTTGATGCAAGGCAAATAATCAATCGCATCCTTTCAGATGGCCGATGATGGCGGTTTCCACCAATCCATCCTTCCGTTACACCATATCTGGCAGCTACTCTCAGAGTGATGTTTTTAACATTGAACATCTTGGTCTTTCTTTGAAACACCCTTTTTCCAGTTTACTTGCCGAGCCATTCTATTGCCATGGGGTTTCCTACAGTGGTTATCATAGGAGTTGGATTGACCTCAGATGTCCGAGGATTGAGGTAATAGATGCCTTTGGTGGTTGCCGAAGCATTGCAGATGGCCAAGCCGTCCTTATATTTAGAGACCAATACACCATAACCGTTGGATAATTCCAATCCTTCGATTTTCATCATCTTCCGATTGTATAAATCAAAGACCACGGCTCTGCTCGCGATGGCGGAATGTCCAGTTTCTCCGGGCTTGTAATAACCCGGAACATCAATGTATCCGTAGGCTTTGCCATTGGCTACATAACAAATAGAAGCTGCCCAGCCGGCTGTTTGTTTTTCTCCTTCGATTGTTGCTCCGGTTATCGTCCAATGATATGTGGGGTCAAAATCCGTTTCGCCCTTTTTGATTCGCAGTATGCCTGCCTTATGCCCTGCTACCATTCCGAAATTGCCGAGACAAGAGATGTATATATCCCCTTTCTCATCCATAAATAAAGACTTCGGGTCGATGGGACGTGTGGCTTGAGAGAAACCACTGGCTTTCTCAGAAATCATCTTGACCAACTTGTCCGTCTTTGTGTCAATAACGGCTACATCTGCTTGTTTGTAATTTTCAGGGCTTGTCCAACCTCCTACCATCTGACTTAGACCTGCAAACACGTATCCGTCACGTTCTATCATAATTCCTATGTCGGGATTATTGTCCTGTATGCCCAAGGATGTCAGATCTATCTCTCCTGTCTTCTGCATTGTCTCGGGATTGAAAATGTAAATTACCCCCAATCCGGCAAGCGACAGATACGCCTTTGTCGGA
>JALFBL010000025.1 GCA_022773395.1 Prevotella sp. | reverse complement strand
AATAATGAATTTCCTATCTCGGGTTCTGTCCTTACCTAACTACCGCTTTCACGGTTTCGTCGTTGACTTTTACAACATAAATTCCAGAACTCAACGCGATGTCACGATTGCCTTTTTTCACCGATGCTGCATAGACAGAGCGTCCGGTCATGTCGTAGATGTTGATGTGTGCATCTACTGCCGTTTCCACCTCGATGCCTCCTTCTTTGACCGCCACTTTCACCGTACTGGCATCCACATCTTCAATAGACGTAGAAGTACATTCCACTCTCATTCTGTCGGAATGGTCTGACACATAATACTCATAGTTCTTCATTCTAAAGGCCTGCACGTCATAGAGATAAACGCCGCCCGACTGAAGATTCTCAAATTTGCAGTTATCGCCCTCAGGATATACGAGTGCTCTCGGAAGAACTACCGTTTCTCCCTGCTTCTCGTATCTCTGGCTGATTTTCACCTCATCGATAAAGAACTGTTTTCCTGTCTTGCTGGAGAAAGCGACATGATAAGGCTTGCCTTTTTCCAATCCCTCTCTGATGTATTTCGACTCGAACACCACCTGGTGGTTGATCTTTTCCATAGAAGTTTCAAATGGTACATTAAAGCCCATAATAGCCTCCGTAGCATTGGGTGCTCCCATAATCAGCACATACAGTTCATCCTCTGCATCGGTTGTTACGGCAGTGAAGTCCACTTCCAGATCGTTTCCTTCTGCCAATGGAAGAGGAGGAGTCACGACAAGTCCGGCACTTCCTGTCCACTCGTTCATCTCCTTACCACCAATCATGCCTTTAGCCCAAATGGGATAGAAAGAAGTCCAGTCTGTATCGGCCATTCCCTCTTTTGCCAGCGAAAGCTGCGGCGTATAGAATTGGGGAGCCGCCGGTTTCTCAACGGTTCCTTCCGTTATCTTCTCAAAGTCTTCGTGCAATAGCATTACGTTCTCTCCGTCTTCCTTCGTGGTCACCTCTTCATAAAGGTTCACGATATAGCTGCCGGCATGAGGCATTTCTTCCCACCGTGCCGTGAAGCTGTCGCCCGTTACATCGGTTGCCGGAAGCACGGTTGGTTTCAGTCCCACAATGCCATCTACCCAGACGGTTTCCGACTTGTCGGACAACAGTTCACCGTCTTTCGAAATCACATAATAGTAGTATTCCTTTTCAGGATTGATGTTCTCTATTACTTTCGACGTTTCCTTCATGGCATGGTTTTCCAAGACATAGTAGGGAACCGGCTGTGTTTCATACTCCAGCGTCACATCGTCGATGGCAAAAGTACAGTTGGTCTTCTGCACCAGATCAAACTTCACCTGATAGATATAGTCGCCAATGTCATCGCTCTTGAATGAATACATTCCTCCTTTTTCTTCCATCCAACTGTTGGGAAGATTGGCGATATGTGTCCAATTTCCGTCCATGCCCTTTACATATACCCCTAACAGCGACTGCAAATAGTCATCCGGCACCTTCATCGTGCTCGGTTTCACCCAGAAAGAGAACCGCTTGATGGGTGCGGGTGTTGGCGCAGAGACAATGACATCCCCCACAGCATCCATGTTGATGGCCAGTTTGCCGGAGTTCTTGTCTCCTTCATTTGTCAGAACATCTTTCTTTCCATTCGACGACACGTCGATTGTCCAGCCTTCGGGATAGTTGGGGTCTTCCGTGTTGATATTTCCGTCTTCCTTCAGGTTGATGCCGTCGAATCCTTCCACAAGAGTTCCGGCGGGCACAATTTCTTCAGGCATATCCTTGTAATACACGCTGAGCAAATATTCTTCTGCTCCTTTCACCGGTTGCCACGATGCCTTGAACGACGACGGGCTAAGGTTGACAGCGGGATTGGCGGTGGGCTTTCCAATCTTATTGCGCACACGCGTCACCTTAATGTCATCAATCAGAACCTCTCCCTTTTCTGCAGAAAGCTGAAAAATGTTCTTGTCGTTAAACGTACCTTTTTCCGACGTGAAAGTAATGTTCTGCCATTCGTCCGTCAGTTCAAAACCCTTCCATTCCTCCACCCCCGAAGTATTGTCGCACAAGGCGATGGACAGATTGGCTTGTTCGCTCCCAACAGCCTTGCGGGCGCGCAATGTGATGGTAGCGATGCCGTAAAGTTCGGTTTCAGGCGTACTGATGTGTCCGTAATAAGGATACCCGTAGGATTCGTATTTTCTCAGGGCGCAAACTCCTCCGGCCTGATAAACATGATTGCCGGTCCACCCTTCCGTTGACATCTTTCCCGATTCTATACGATAGCCGTTGTCCGGCGATCCGCCAATGTTCTTTCCATCAGGCTCATTCTCGGTTCCCTCTGTAAAGTTGTTGAAATTTTCTTCCACCACAACCTGTTCCTCAGCAGCCTTTGCCTGGTGCTGCATGCGCAGATTCATGTATTGCTCTCCCGAATGCTGCGGAGCAAAAGGTTTGTGCTGAGCCCATGCAGAGGTTAGAGATAGCATCCACATCAAGGATGCGAAGTAAACTTTTTTCTTCATGTGTTTGATATTAATGTAAACGATAATATAATAATGAATAGGTTAAGCAACAGATTGTATTCTTGAATGGTGCAAAATTACCTAAAAAAAAGTGAATTGGCAAGAAAAAACCGACAAATCAGACCAAAAGAAAATCTTTTTGTGATGGAAAAACGCATTTTGTCTTGCTGCCCATATCGTTTTCCATGAAAGTCAGACAATGCCTTCGATATATTTACAGATGATTCCGATGCCTCTCAGGTTGTCCCCTCCTTGCGGAATGATAATGTCGGCATATTTTTTCGTAGGCTCGATAAACTGCTCGTGCATGGGTTTCAACACTTCCAGATAACGGTTCAGCACGTCCTCCACGGTTCTTCCACGCTCTGTCACGTCGCGTTGTATATTGCGGATAAGTCGTTCATCACTGTCAGTGTCTACAAAAATTTTCAAATCCATCATGTTTCTCAACTTGCGGTCCACCAAGGTCATGATTCCCTCAATGATAATGACAGGCTTCGGTTCCACCGTCACCGTTTCTTCCAGACGATTGCACTTGACATACGAATAGGTGGGCTGTTCAATCCTCTCCCCTTTCTTCAGTTGCACCACTTGTTTGTGAAGGAGTTTCCAGTCGAAAGCATCGGGATGGTCGAAGTTGATCTGATGACGCTCTTCCTCCGTCATGTGGGTGGTGTCGTTGTAATACGAGTCGAGAGGAACTACCGCCACATGGTGAGGTGGCAATGCCTCGACGATTTTCTTCACGACGGTGGTCTTTCCCGACCCCGTACCGCCTGCTATTCCAATGATTGTCATTCGCTATGATGTTTTGTTTGTTTTCTTGTCACAACATTCCGCACTCGCGGAACATCGTCTCATAAAACGCCGCTTTCTCCTCCGTCTTCATGGGATAGGCGCGCGAACTGCTGGGCATGCGGTAGAGACGCATCTCCCTCTCCCCAAATCTGAAACCGCTGCTCGCCCCCACTTTCGGCATGGACATATCGAAATGGCCGGTCATCACGTCCGTCGCTTTCTGTCCTGTGGTCACTACTGCCATACACTTCGGTACACGGTGCAGCAGGGCATCGATGTCGGTCTGTTCCACTATTTTCAAATCCTTGTCCGATGCCGTGTTTTTGGTACGTATCACCCGGCAAGCCGTGTCGTACAGCCCAATTCCCTTCTCGTTCAGCAATGCAACAATCTCCTCACGCCTGAAAGTCTTTGCCTCCACATCCACCAATCGGTTTTTATCCTTGAAAAAGACACATCCAAAGATACGCCACATGTCATTGTTGAAGTTGGGGTAAAAGAAATCCATGCACCACCTTTTCTTGGCAGGGGGAAAACTGCCCAGCATCAGCAACCGGCAGCCTTCCGGCAAAAAAGGCTTCAGGGGATGCTGTTCAACGCTGTTTGCCTGAAGGCCATTGATACCCTCCATCCTTTATTTCTGTTCCTTTACCAGATAAACCACAACGGGCAGGTGGTCGCTATAGCCGTCGAGCCATACACCGCCTGCATGGGTACGCTTGGGACTTCCCTTGTAGGGTCCTTCCGTCTGGATGAGATAGTCGCGGCGGAATATCTGGCTCTTGAGATACGTGAGGGTAGTGTAATCCTTTTTTCCTTTACGGTCGAGCAAGTTGGGCGTAAGGACAATCTGGTCGAACAAATTCCAGGAGCCCTTGTATGCCAGTGTTCCCAAGCCCTGTTTCACCAGAAGATTGTACCAGGGATTATACATGTCCCTGTCGCCGGTCTTGCTGATTTCCGGCTTTGCGCCCAGTCCTTCCACAATACTCTTGTCCGAAGGGTCGTCATTCAAGTCTCCCATCACAAATATTTTCGTATGTGGATTCTCTCTCAACAGCGAATCCTTGATGGCTCGCACCTGTCTTCCTGCACTTTCACGATAGAAAGAGGTGGAGAAACGGCTGGGCCAATGACACACAATGGCCGCCACCGGTTCGCCGGCCATTGTTCCGCTCACCGTGAGAAAACCGCGCGTATAATACCCGCTGTCTTTTTTCTGTTCTTGCACGTATGGCAGCAGCCGGGCATCTTTCAATTGAAAAAGCGAAGGGTTGTAAAGCATGGCGCAATCTATACCGCGCTCGTCTTTCCCTTCAATGATTACATATTTCATGTTACGCGCCTTCAGCGGCTCTTGTGCGGTCAGGTCATCGAGCACCCTTGCGTTTTCCACTTCAGTCAGTCCAATCACCGCACACCCAACGCCCGGCAGCATGTCCGTTCCCATGTCTGCAAGAACCCTTGACATGTTCTTCAACTTATGCTCATATTTTCTTCCTCCCCACCTGTAGCTTCCCGTAGGCAGAAATTCATAATCATTCTTGCCCTCATCATGACACGTGTCAAACAGATTTTCCTGATTGTAAAAGCCCACGGCATAAACCGAGAATTTCTTCTGCGCAGCAGCCGTCAGGCACACCCCGCAGAAAACAACGCTTAATAATATAATATGTCTTTTCTTCATAATGGAATTTTTCATGAGGGCAAAGGTATGAAAAATTACCGTTAAATCGGCATGAAACGGAAAGATTAATGTGTTGCTTCCGGATTTAGGTTGGCCACCTTAGCGTTTTATTCATGTTTCATGTCTTTTCATCAAATTTCAGACAGAAAAAAGAACGAATTTTAACAACCCGCCAAAATCCTTTAACACGAAAAACGGCTGTTTTCTGAAAAAAGTTTCCCGCGCGCCCAAATACGCGATTCTACGGGCGTTTGGCAAACGACTGGCATACAGCGGGTTGAAAAATATTGACAAATCTCGCCCGGTAATTTATGCCTACTTACCTTGTAATTTATGCCAAATTAGATGGTAAGTAAGCCTTACTTACCCGGTAAAATATGCCAAATTGCGATGCAAGTAGGCATAAATTACCGGAACGACCCTGAAAAACCGCTCCGCCGTTTTTCACGATTTTCCAACGGATTATCCTTTACTTTTCTATTTTGCGGGTGAATCCTGCGGAAAATCCGGCCGCAAATTTAACACAATTAACCTTTGTTGGGTGACAGCAGACAAGCCTTAAACATGAAATATTCCATACTACAATCCGTAACTACAGGTAAAAGACAGGAAGACTAAAGCAGTCTTCCTATCTGTATTCTGACTCCTGCATAAAGCATTGCACCGTGCACCGGTCCCCATATCATCGTGGGTTCGAACTCTTTCCCCCAAGGATTGTCGGCAGCGACGATGGGATTCTTTTGCTGAAAGCCCGTCAGGTTTTCGCCCCCTACATATACCGAGAATTTGCGGAACCATCGGGTCACCTGCGCGTTTAGCTGCGCAAAACTGCCGAATCTTCTTTCCCACGACATCCGTCCGCTGCCCGTTTCGTAAGGCTCCGGCATCCTGCCACCGCCATTCAGCTGGAACGTTGCATCAAACTGCCAAAATTCCAGCGGTGTCTTGTACGAAACAGTGAGCAATGCCTTGTATTTGCTCGTGAGCGGTTTTTCCTTCAGCACGCCCCCAAACGTTGTTTTCACGTCGTTGTATCGATAGGCTGCCGTCATGGTCAGCCCTTTTACAACCGGATAGGTGGCATCAATCTGGAACGTGTGCGAAAAAGACTTTCCGTCCAAGTTGCCGATATGGATGACCTCGGGATTTGAGTCATAGTCGATGACAGCCTGGTTTCCAAAATGCGTATAATAATACTCCACGTTCATCATAAGCGTTTTTCCACGAACCGGAATATTCAGCGATGTGCTCAAACCGTAGTTCCAGGCATTTTCCTGTTTCAAATCGTCTGTCACCAAGGTGCGCCCGCTTGCCATGAGGAAGTTGTTCTCCGCCAGTGCATGAACCGTACGGTAGCCTTTTCCTGCCGATGCACGGAAACTGACCACATCGCTGGGCATGTATTTAAGATGCACGCGTGGAGTGAAGAACGTGCCGTGCAGATTGCTGTGGTCAATGCGGATGCCGGCCATGGCCACCAGACGATGTTGCCAATTGTAGGTATATTGGACGTATGCCCCCGGGACGGTCTCCTTCACGTTGCTGCGCACCATCTGTCCCTTGTCAAAACGATAGTGCTGCCCCAAATAATCGTGATTCAGACTCGCTCCTGTGGAAAGATTGTGTTCCGGCGTGAAGTCCGTCTCATAAATCAACGAGGCATAGAGATTCTTCTCGTTCACGTCATACCGTTTCACGCCGTACTGCGCATCCTGCCGGTGCAGCGACCCGGTGGCCATCAAGGCAATGTTCTCGTTGCGCTCATGATTCAATACAAAAGCATTTTTGAGATAAGCCTCGTAACGGTCGGTGCTGATGCCGATACCATAGTGGGGCTGCCCCGCAGAAACGGAATGGCGGGTCTGTCCTCCCGTTCTCTCTTCCCTGAGCATGGCTATGCCACCGTGGAAAATGTACTTGTGCGTCTGGAGTTTCCATCTGTTCTGAACATTCACCTGCTTGATTTCCGGCTTGTCCAGAAAGCCGTCGCTGTTATCATCGTGATGCCCTCCGTTGTTCTCGTAGTGCGCCAGAATCTCTGTTGACAAATTCGGAGAAACGGGCACATTGCCGTCCGCATTGATTTCCATTCTGCCCTTCGAGTCGCCATACAGGTTGATGGTTGCCCCCTGCTCATCTTCCGGTTTCAGATAATCTACATTGATTTGCCCTGTTATCGACTCGTAGCCGTTCTTCACCGAGGCACTTCCCTTCGACACCTGAATGCCTTTCATCCACGGACCCGGCACATAGCCCAACGCATATGGCATGGCGGCGCCGCGGAAATTGGGCAGGTTCTCCGTCAGCATCTGCACGTATGTTCCTGCCAGTCCCAACAGTTTGATTTGTCTTGCACCCGTAGCCGCATCTTGATAATTCACATCTACCGACGGATTGGTAACGAAACTCTCGCCCAAATTGCAACATGCGGCCTTGAAAAGTTCGCCCTGCGTAATGTGCATTCCGTTCATGGCACCGCCCATGCGCCTTGTCGTAGCGGCCGATCTCACGACAACTTCTTCCAACTCACTCTCTTTCTCTACCGTGTCCGTGGTAGAGTCTGTCTGTGCATGAACCGAAACGGCACACATCGCACAGACAACATACAATATTGTTGATTTCATTTTCTTGTTTCTTTCATAATTTTACAATACAACACCGGCCGGCAAGCCAAGCACCCGTTGGCTCATACCGGTTCACTGTTTTGATAAAAGAAACAAGATTTAAATGGTCAGTATCCTAATCAGATACAGATATGCCCTTGGCGGTGAATGCCACAATTCAGCATACGTCGGAATCAATGATTCCAGCAGATCTGAACAGGTCTGAAAGGCTAAAAACTGATGGGAAAGAAGAGAAACAACGGGCATTTCCGCAAAATCGAACAACAGCGTCTGCGCCATTGGGGTGGGCGACAGTCTCACGGTCTGCATTTCCATACACTCACCGCCGGTTTCCGTTTCGCATTCAGCAGCCTGGCACAACGCCTCCTGCATATCCGCTATCTGTATGTTGCCTGTGTGCAGACAATGCATCACGGATACGCCTGCCCCCATCCAGACAATGGCAATGGAAAGCACGAACGATATGAGCCATCGGCTTGTTCTCTTCATTACGGTTGCAAAAATAAACGATTTTGCCCGTACCCCCGAAAGAATTACATTTTTTAATATTTATGCCGAATAGAGAAGAGCAGAACAATCTCCATGGATCATATCTATTGAAAACAGCCTTGAGACAATTTGCCTCAAGGCTATTTTCAAGTTGCTTTGCCAATCCTTTGTCTATTCGTCTTCAGAAAGCCATATACTGCTTTCTTTTCCAAGTGCCGATCCCGTAGCAGGTTCTTCACTGGTTTCCGTGCTTATGCCCGAGGCAGCCATCAGTATCACATCAATGTTCCCGATTTTCTCTTTAATGCTTGGTTTGATATACTTTTTCATTTTCTTGTTTTGTTTATTGTTGTTTCATTTCCTCATCACTTTCTTTCCGTTGCCGACATACACGCCCTGAGGCTGACCGTTGAGCGAGGTGCCGATGTAGCGTCCCCGGAGGTCGTAGTAGCGCACGGCGCCGTCGCTGTCGGTGGTCTCGACGGCACGTAGCCCTGTGGTTTCGTCATCGAGCGTAAAGTTCAATTCCTTTGCCTCGAAGGTGCCGGAGATGATGCAGGCACGATAGGCAGGAATGATGGCGGAAAAGTTGTCGGCCGTCACCTTGTTGCCAGAAATTGTCAGTCTGCAAGATGTAGGCGTGTGCAGCGGCCGCTGGTTCGTTGGCAATGTCAAATACCGTACCTGTGAAGATTAACCACCGGCAGAGGTTCCAGATTGTTTCGCTTCACGCTGGCGCTGCCGGCATGAGGACGAAAAGGAAGAGGCTGAGCCTCTGAATGATTGCATCTTGTTTCATTTTGATTGAGAATGATAAATTATGATTAATGTTTGGTGATTATTGGGCGTAGGTCTATTCATTCCTCGTCCTTTTTCTTGGCTTGCGCCATAACCTGCTCCTTATAGCGCTTGATGTTCTCGTTTAGGAAATCCACCAGACCTTAATAGTCAGTGGAATTTGTCATGTTGGTGAGGGCGTTGATGGTTTTTACAGTTTTTTGATAAGCTGCGTCAGTGACGAGGCGTGCCTTGCGCAATGCTCCCTCCACCTGCTCGTGATACTTCTTCTTGATGTCATCCACAAGGTTCATGATGCGTGAGGTCTCTCGCTCCAGTTGCATGCCCGGGTCGATGCCGTAGTCCTTCAGGTGCTGATGCAGCTGTGCGGCGGCATCCGCCATTTCTTTTAGCGGAATGCGCAGAAAATCTTTCACGGCGGCACGACAGCCGGAAAACATCCTGTCGCGTTCCTTGTAGGCGGTTTCGATTTCCTTTGTGAGCGGGCTTTTCTTGGAGAACATTAGCAGCCCGTCCTCCGCTGCCACTGCCGAAGCGAGTGCAGGGAGGCGTATGCCCCCAATCTCGGTCGATTTGTCTGTTGCCATAATTCTTTGTGCTTTTAAATTGTTTATACTAAAATAATTATTATTTAGACACTCTTACTACAGCGTAGCATTTCTCCGGACGTTCGTCTTGGCGTTTGCTACGGTGTAGCAAGTTTGTTTTTTCTCGACATAAGGACATAATGAACATATTTTTGTCTTTCTGTCACTCCGTCCAATCTTCTCTGACAGACTGCTGGCCTGTCCCTACTTCATCACTTTCTTTCCATTCACCACATACACGCCCTTGGGCAGGTTGTTGATATTGGAATCGAGGAGGCGACCGTTGAGGTCATACACCCTCTGCGTGCCGTCTGCATCGGTGGTTACGACAGTGCTAATGCCTGTTGCCTCGTTG
Source organism: Prevotella sp. (assembly GCA_022773395.1). GTDB lineage: Bacteria > Bacteroidota > Bacteroidia > Bacteroidales > Bacteroidaceae > Prevotella. The sequence goes on along the minus strand of JALFBL010000025.1, from coordinate 7,504 downwards.
CCGAGCGTGAAACTCAATGCCTTTGCGCCAGCTGTGGCGGAGGTGATGTAAGCACGATAGGCGGGAATGTAGGCAGAGGTGTTGTCCATCGTCACCTTGTGCCAAAGATTATCGTCCTGCAATATGTAGGCGTTGGCAGCAACAGCACCGGAGTTTGTCATGCCCGACACTGTGCCCATGAAGCTGTAATCGCCTGCGGTTATCTTCAAGGCATCGGTGTTGAAAGCGCGCACCTGCAAGTTATTGCCTGTAAACATTGCCAAACCGTCGGGAACTATATAATAAGGTTTATAGGCTTCCATTGTGCCAGTTACTTCCGTAAAATGAAGTTGAGTGCCGGTGCCGCCCGAGAGGGTGTAGGCTTTGAAACCATACTCAATAGGATAATCGAAAGGCAGGCACACTGTATAGCCGTGGTCGGAGCTGGCAGGAAAACCACGTAAACTCTCAGCGTAACCTGCAATGAAATCTATACCTATAGCCCGGGCCACGCCGTCGGTAATCTGGAATTTGTCACAAGTCCAACGGGCATTTTCCACATCGTAATACACATAATTGGTCTTTGTTTTGTCGGCTTCGTTATAAAAACTTGGATTCTCGCCCAGCACCTGCGCCCAATGGCACTTGTCTGTGCGGTTGCCCTGCAATCCCTTGGCAGTGTAGCCGTTCTTCAGCTGCTCATTTTTTACCTGAATGCCTTGTGGCGAACCGCATGGGTTGAGATAGTAGCAGTTGTTGAGTTCTGCATCACTGTTCGCAAAGGTGTTGCTCCTTCCAGCATTATTAGTGCCTGTATAGAGACAGTTGTTCAGCTTCAACGTGCTGCTACTTATTTTGTGATTTACAAATCCTGCCCAATTTCTGACACTATTCTCGGTAGTTCCGTTGAACGTACCCGAAACTATGCAGTCGTTTATGGTAACGTTGGCCTTATCCCTGACATTCGTCAACAACCCCGCACCATGTGCACTGCCATTTGAGTTGGAGGTAAGGTTTACCTCGCTGATGCAGTTGGAGATTGTGACTGTGCCGTAAGCCTCCAAAGCCAAGCCTGACATAAAATAATACTTCGACATAGTGATTTGCCCTCTTGTCCGCAGATTCTTGACAGTGGCATTCTCTAAAAGATTGAATGGTGCCACCCAACCGCTTCCTGTCCAATTCATTTTTATGCTATGTCCTGCCCCATCGAATGTGCCAGAGTATTTATTTGTTTCAGATGTGGCTGCCATGGTTATTGTCGTGCCAAGGTCTATGTCGGCGGTCATTGTGGCATTGATGCTTTTATTGCCCTGACGAATCTGGTTGCAGAATGTCTGCCAGTCTTCCTTTGACGCTATTCGCATTTCGTTGTCCACGCTTACGGTGTAGGTCAGCGTTTTGGCGTTATAACTGTTGGTCTCCGGAATGTTGACAGTGATTGTAGCCGTCTTGCCGTAGCCCGAGCCGCCGAAGGTGAGGGTATTGCTGCTTGCTACAGGCTTCACGGTGTTTTCGTCACTGCTGGTGAACGTCCATAAAGAAAAATCCGTGGGATAGTCCCAAGGCATATTGCTGACTTTAGGCATCTGCAGTATCTCCCACGCCTTCATGGTATTTGAGGTCCATTCCAATGTGGGGTCAATGTCGTTGCGAACAACTTTTATTATTGCGGTAGCGGATGAGGCGGCGTAATCATCGTTGGGGTGCGCATAGACATTAACCATAGTCTGACCAACTTTCTTGCCTTTTACTCTACTAGCCCAGACAAATGCCACATCGGTGTTGTCAATGCTAACAGAAATGACGCGATTATCAGGATTGTGAATCATATAGCCATCAAGTGGGTCCGTAATCCTGTCCACACCTATTGTATAGCTATCGTTCTTGAAGCTTAGCGGAGACTCTTGCACATATTCCACTGTGTATTTCGCAAACTCCACTTTGCTGTTGTTTGCGCGGAGCGTGATGCTGTTGCGAGGTGCCTCATAGTTTCTGATGCCTGTAGAGCCATTTCCGACATATACAGGGTTCTCGCAGATAAGTTTTGATTCGTTTTTCAGCTGGTCGCTGATGTAGAGCGCACGCACTCGCCAACCTGCCTGACAGGTGATGGTAACTGTAGAGCCTGGCGCCATGACCCAGTTGCGGTTGGCTGGCAGTAATGCTCGCCCCGTTTTGCAGTTGCTCCACGATACAGTGACAATACCGTCGGCGGATGTTCTTGTGCCTTCGTTCTCGCCTTTGTTGCGGTTGCGGGCCTGCCATGTTTCGCTCTTGCTCCATGCGGGCGCAGTCAGCACTATGGCCAACAGGAAGAGGCAGAGCCTCAGAATAATTGTTTTTTGTTTCATTTTGATTTGAGAATTATAAATTAATTAAGAATGTTATTTGTTTTGCCAGAGGGAATATCCAACGAATGAGCGCATCCGATCCCAGGAAATTAATCGTATGCGTTGCTTCGCTTTCATCTTGCCATTACATCCCCAACAGGTTTTCTTCATCTTTGCTGTTTGTTAATTTTGCTGCAAAATTATCAAGCGAAGCCCGGCTGGGCGTTTCATATTTGCAAAAACCTGTATCATATTTGTAATTGAACAACAATCAGTGTGTTATAAATATTCAGGACTTCTACGGCATATCACCGAACAAATCCTTTCGGGTGTTCTTTTTCTCTTTGGAAATAGATTTATATTCAGAGGGAGACATTCCGTAGAAGGCGCGGAAACAGCGGTTGAACGTGGAGCGGGAATTGAATCCGGACATGTATTCCACTTCATTGATATTCAAACCAGGATTGCCGGTGAGCAGTGAAGCGGCATGCCGCAGCCGGTAACCGTTGATAAATTCGTTGATGGTGGCTCCATCGGCATACTTGCGCACGGCATTGCTGATATAGACGGCATTGGTTCCTATCCGTTTTGCCAGGACATCCCGGTTCAACTCAGTATCTTTATAGATTTCCTCATTCTGCATCAAATTACACAACCGGCGGTAGATTTTCCCTTCCCTGTCAAGTTCTTCTTCGGGAACAAGTCCCGCTGCGGTTTCCATATTGTCTTCCGCCTTTCGGTATAACAGGATGGAGTCGTACAAAGCCCTGTTTTTGCGGTGCAAACGGCGGGTGTATATAATGTACAAGATAACGGCGACAAGCAATAACGCACCGATAATGATTGACAGGTAGAGACGTGTTGTGACAACCTCATTCCGGAGGGTGAGTTTGTCCACCTCGAAGATTGTGCGCAATTCGTCAAGTTGATTGGCAAGCTCGGTATTGCGTAGTTTATCTTTGTGGGGGATGACGGCTCTGTACATTTCGGCCGCTTCTCTATATCGCCCCACCTCCGTATACAAATCGGCTTGTTGGATCTGTACGGTGAGTAAACTGACGGAATCGCCGGCAGCGGTGATAATGTCCATGTTTTCGTTGTTGCAGGCAATGGCCCGGCCATACTGTTTTGTCGCTGCATAGTAGCGGGCTTTCACTTGAAGGAGCTTGAACCGGGCGATGGATTTGCGTCCTTCGGCATATTTTTCGGCCAACTGCAGCAATCTCTTGGCCCGACCGTAATGGCCTGTTTCCAATTCTGCTATGGTGGCTGCCAGTGTGCAGTAGAGATAGCGTCCATTAAGTGACGGTGTGTACCCTTTTTGCAGAGCTTCTTTTTTGTATTTATCGATAACAGCTTTCCACTCTGCACTTTTCACTCTTAGCTTTTCATATTTTTGCAGCCCATCGAGTGTTTCTCCCAAAACATGATAGGCGGAGAGCAATTGAGATATTTCCTCTTCTTTAGAAAGGGCGGCTATGCTTTCTTCTATGTTTTTTTCGGCTTCCTTGAAACGTCCCATGGTTTGGTAAATACATCCCATACCGTATGTGGATACTCCTAATCCATAGTTGCACTTTGTTTTTTGAGCAACGGCATACATTTTATGAGCTTCAAGCAATGCTGTCTGCAATTTGTCTTCATACAGATAACTTTCGACCAGCACGTTCCACGCATTATAGTAATAATCCCATGCCCCGTTCTTTTTCAGGGAACTGAGAACTTCGGGTAAATAATGGTTTATGCTGTCGGTCATTTTATAGTTGTAATAACAATACAACTGAGTGACACGTGCCTGGGCTTCCTCCTCTTTGTCTTTTTGCCGTAAGGCTTCTTCAAGATATTCACGGATGCAGCGCAATTCATAGACCATGTTATCTTCAGCTGCTGCCAGCCGGCAAAGATTTCCGTATGCCTGCAAAAGTTGTTCCCCTTTGAGATGTTTCATCTCTTTCCGGATGGAATCTGCCGGAGTGATGGCACACACCTTTCCTATGGAAAGTGTAATGACAAATAGCAATGTAATCAGATTCTTCATTTTCAACAGATATTCAGATTTCACAGATTTACAGGCAAACCGGGCAGCATTTTTCATAACCTTCATGTAGGGAAAATGAGTGCTGCTATCCAGACTGGTGTAGCCGTTCTGCCCATAAGCAACAAGATGTAGGACAAATTTAACGGAAAACAAGCGGACTTGCGCCACAAAAGCATATTATATAGACATTCTTTTGGCATTTACAGGCTCTAAAAACCCAAAAATGCCTCTAAAACAATCTAAAAAAGTTTTAACTGCTGAAAACTAATGCGTAACTTTGCAGCCATGGCTTCACAAGCAAACAAATCAACTGCCAGAACCTGCCAGAAGTTCAAAGAGAAGGCAAAGGCCTTCATGGCATCGAGAGCCGAGAACGCCATCGGCCGCCACCAGATTATTGTCTATCTGCTCCACTCCGTCATCGTCGCCATTGTCATTACAATGCAGTTCACTGGACTGGGCGGCTCGCACGATGCGCTGCCAATGTCAATGAGCGGTGTCCACTTAACAGCGTGCCTCACGGCCTTGTCGCTCTATCTCTTACGGAAAATTTCCCTGCCCGTTGCCTTCTCGGTCGTGGCTCTTGTGGCACAGGCTGCCATCGTCTGTCGCTTTGTCTATTTCATCCACATGCGCCCCGATCACTTCCTGCAACTCATCCTTGTCAACCAGATGATCTCGCTGCTGGCTGTGGTGTTCCTTGTGATGTGTTTCGTGAGATACACACCGTTTGTGGTCGCCGCCATCAGTCTGACTACCTACGGAGGAGCTGCCGCCTATCTGAGGGAGCCTGCCCTGTGGAATCTTTTTGCTTTTTTCCTCCCCTTGGAACTCTTCCTCTGCATACTGGGCGAAATTCTGCGCCGCAATGTACGGAATGTGCAGACAGAAAACACCAATTTGCACGATCGAGAGACGGCACTGATGCAAGCCGTCAGACTGAACGAACGGGAGATAGAGGCCTATCTGCGCATTTGCAGCAACGACCACCCGTTGCCCGAAGACACCGACCGCCTGTTCGGCATGCTGAGACCGAAGTCACAGCACAACCTCATCCACGCCATACGCCAGCACCTGAAGAGCCACCTGATGGACGACAATGACCTCGCCCGCCTCTTCCCCATGCTCACGAAATCTGAGGTGGACGTATGCAACCTCATCCTGCAGGGCAAGAAGATGAACGAAATAGGCCAGCTGCTCGACAAGACGGAAAAGAACATTGGTGTGGTGCGCACCCATATACGCAAGAAACTGAATGTGCCACCAGGACAAGACCTGCGGAAATATCTGATGGAACTATTGGTGGAGAAAGGGGAAGAGGCTTTTCCTGTTGCTGAGTGAACAGATCGCTGTCGAACAGCAAAGTGACAAGTATAAACCCTTCGATTTTGAACGAGGGAAATGACGGGAATGTATAGGAAAACACTGGAAATTCAATTGAAAATCAAGTCGTCCGACTTTTTCCTCATTAAAAATATGAGATTTCAGCCAAAATATACTATTTTTGTAACCACGAACATAGCACTTCAGTCGTGCAACCAGTTTCTTGTGTCTATGCTGCGAACGTATGGTTCTAAAGCGGTAAATAGCCATCTAATTGGAGTATTATCCCTGTAGGCTGGTTACGGGGAAATAACCCTATTAAAAGGCTAAGTATTGCACTTTATCTTTATGGTGTGCGGTAATACTTTATATGGCAAAAACAAGTTCAAAATACGGGTAACGTGAAATTAACCCATAAAACATATTGGGATAATGTGAAATTCGATACGTTATTCATATCGGATTCCGTGAAAAACAATTATATTTGCACCATACTAATATAGGTGACTTAGATATGGAACAACTTCTCAAAAGAAAGATAGATGCTTTTCTGGTGTCGTGGAAAAAGAATCCTGAGAGGAAACCGCTTATCGTGAAGGGGGCTCGCCAGATAGGAAAGACTCGTTCCATTGATTTTTTTGCAACCCAACATTATAAGCACGTTATCCAGATAAATTTTGTAGAACAAATAAAGTATCGGGAAATCTTTAACGATGGCTTCGAGGTGGATACGATTCTCAAAAACATCTCTCTGCTCAATCCGGCATTTGAGTTTGTGCCAAAGGAAACGCTGTTTTTCTTTGACGAACTGCAGGCATGCCCCAATTGTGCCACGTCGTTGAAGTTTTTCAAACTTGACGGGCGTTTCGATGTGATTTGTTCGGGTTCGCTTATGGGTATCAATTACCAAGAAATAGAGTCTAACAGCGTAGGCTACAAAGAAGAGTATGAGATGCACTCCATGGATTTCGAGGAGTTTCTGTGGGCAAAGGGATATGACGAGCATTTTATAGACGACCTCTACCAATCAATGATAGAAGTGAAACCGCTTGCCACGCTGCAAATGAATGTTCTTTTCGAGCTTTTCCGCGATTATGTAACCATCGGAGGTATGCCCGAAGTGGTGAATACCTATATCAGAAATAAAAATTTCAGTGGTACGTTGGCTATTCAGCAACAGTTGCTGAAAGACTACGAAGAGGATATTACAAAGTATGTGGAGGGATTGGACAAAGCTAAGGTAAAGGCTGTGTATAACCATATATCCACCTTTCTTGCCAAGGAAAACAAGCGTTTTCAAATCACAAAAATCGGCAGAAATGCACGAAACAGGGATTACATCAGTTGTGTGGAATGGCTTGCCGATGCAGGAATTGTCAATCTATGCTACTGTCTGAACCACCCCGAACTTCCCCTGAAGGGCAACTACGACCCTAAACTTTATAAAATCTATTACAAAGACACCGGACTGCTTATAGCATCGCTCGACGAAGAAGCGCAAGAAGACTTGAGAGCCAACAAGAATCTTGGCACCTACAAGGGAGCTATCTATGAGAATATCGTGGGTGACATGCTGGTCAAACAAGGATATACCCTTTATTATTACAACAGCGACAAGCCCGCTCTCGAAATGGATTTCTTTGTCAGAGATGCCAATTCTCTGATACCTGTCGAAGTGAAATCGAATGATGGCGCAACTGCATCACTCGTAACTATACAGCAATAGTCAATGGGTAGGCCTCAGTCCTATCCTATAACGCCAGGATAGTACTGATGGCTTCGAGTTGTGATTGTTTGTTTTTCCATGCTGTATCTGCAATGGAGTGTATGG
>JALFBL010000021.1 GCA_022773395.1 Prevotella sp. | reverse complement strand
ACTCCATCGTTTACGCTGGCGGTGATTTTTTCTTTGTCCACATCCTCCGGCAGAATCAAGGTCTGCTCGAATTTCGTGTAGCTGAACTCACGGCGCAGATAGCGGTTTTTCTTGTCCTCTTCCTTCATGTCACGCTTGTTTTCCATCTTGATGGCAAGGTTTCCTTCGTGGTTGATGTTTACCTCGAAATCTTCCTTTTTCATACCAGGTGCAGCCAGTTCCACAACATATTCTTTGTCGTTCATTTTCACATTGATGGCCGGTGCCGTGCAATTGGCTTTCGGCATGAGGTCGGCTTCGAATAAATCGTTGAACACTTCCGGCAACCATGAACTGCGTCTTGCAAATGTTGGATACATCATTTTTCTTCCTCCTGTTTATTTTTTAATTGTTAACCTTTTTGTTTCTTGCCTCCGTTTTCTCGTCGGCTTTCGTCTATATCTCTGCAACAAATGTACCAACAGATGCGTTGTGTCATTTTGTCTTTTGTTGTGTCAATTTGTCATTGTTGCAGGGAGAAAAGCCTTTGTTTAAGGGAATGCGGAAGTTGGCGTTCCCCTTGAGTTTCACAATGAGTGGCGGGCTTTGTGAAAAAAATAATACAATTTTTCACTTCGGTTCGTTTGAATTATATATTTTTTTTGTATGTTTGCAAAGGAATACATTATACCGGAACTTGCAACACTGCTATTGATCCCCTCTATCTGTAGCAGTTCCAGCGGGAAACCTTACGGCCATTTACATGAAAAAAATCAATTGGCATGAATCTGTCTTCTATTATACATATAGGCAAGTGCTTTGCCCTCATTCTGACCATGTTGTTCGTTTTGGACGCTTGCAAGGAGTCGCCGGAAGTGCTGACTTCTCATGAAAAGCGGCAAAAGGACAGCATTTATGGTGAAACGGACGATTTGGAACTGTTGCTGCGTCATGCAGACAGTTTGAAAAAGAAAAAGGATTTTCCTACACTTGCCATTCTTGAAAAGAATATAGGAAAGATGTTGAGAGACGACAGCCAGTTCATCGAGGCCATCAGGCACCATCAGAATGGGCTGCAGTATGCAACTTTGCTCAACGATACGATAGAGATGGTGAAGGCATATAATAATGTGGGCACGGATTTTAGAAGAATCGGTGCGCTGAAAGATGCCCTGGAAAATCATTATGCAGCGCTCATCTTGTGCGAAAAATGTTCTGACAAGAAAACTTACGATGCCAAGAAAAACCGTGTGACAGCACTCAACGGACTGGGCAATGCCTATCTGACGATGAAGGATTTGTGCACGGCAGACAGTCTGTTCAGAGAAGCGCTGGCCGACGAGGCCGCGCTGAACAGTCATTTGGGGCAGGCCATCAACTATGCCAACCTGGGGGCTATTTTTGAGAAAAGGGGCAGACTGGATTCTTCGTGGGTGTACTACCGCAAATCGATGGAGCACAACCGGAAGGCCGGGTCGGAACTGGGGATATGTCTTTGCCATATCAGTTTCGGGCATCTCTATGAGCGTTCCCGGCAGTGGGACAGGGCTATCCTGGAGTACAGGAAAGCCTACGGCATCATGAAAAATTCCAGTGACCATTGGCATTGGCTGGAGGCAATCAAGGCATTGGCCAACGTCAATATTATGAAAGGAGACCTGGAAGAGGCTAAAAAATATGTGAACGAGGCAAAGCTGGTCGCTGATGAAATCAATTCGATTGAGCACATGTCAGAGGTTGCCATGCTGAATTACAAGATTTATGAAAAGCAGGGCAATTACCTGGAGGCATTGCGGTATTATCGGCTGGCTGAGGAAATGGAAGACAGCATTATGGCTGCGGAAAACCTGACAAGCGTCAAAAACTATCAGATAAGGTATGTGAACGAGAAGCACAGGAATGAGATCTGCGCGATAGAAGAGATGCACAACACCGAAAGCAAACTCATGCGCACCACCATTATTGCCGTGACGCTGGCTTTGGTGTTGGTTGCTACGTTCGCCGGCATACTGCTTTACATGTGGAATGTTCGCTCAAAGCGATACAAGGCACTGAGAGAGCAGTTTACAAAATCGATGGAAAAAGGTGCCGAACCGGAGACAAATTTGGGTGCGGAGGACAATGAATTCTTGAACAAATTGGTGAACATGATCTATGTGAAGATGCAAGCGGGAGAAATTTCCGTCAGCAGTCTTGCAGAGAGCATGTACATCAGCAGGTCGCAATTGTCAAGGCGTGTGCTCAACCTCACGGGTATGAATACTTCCGATTTTGTGCTACAGGTGAGAATGGGAAAAGCGCGCCGGATGTTGGAAGATTCAACCACTCCAATCACCGAAATTGCATGTCTTTGCGGGTTCAACGATCCGTCGCATTTTACGCGGATGTATAAGAAAACCTACAATATCACCCCCTCGCAGGCCAGAAAACGTTCGAAATGACGAAAAAAGATTTTGGACTTTTTATATTGCTGT
>JALFBL010000005.1 GCA_022773395.1 Prevotella sp. | reverse complement strand
AATTCCATTCTCTCAGGAGTATTCTTACGGTTTTTTGTCGTAACGTAGCGACTTGTTCCAGGCAAACCGCTGTTTTTCATCTCAGTGCACTCCAACACTACCTGCACTCTATTTCCTTTAGCTTTCTTTGCCATGGTAATTATTCTCCTATTACTTTAATGTCTTTCCAATTAACGTAGCCTTTGCTCACCGCTTCTTTCAAAGCCGCGTCAAGACCAACTCTATTAATGATACGCAGTCCTGCTGCACTAATTTTCAGCCGAATCCAGCACTCTTCTTCCACATAGTAGAATTTCTTGCTGAACAAGTTCACATCAAACGTTCTTTTTGTGCGATGCTTTGAGTGAGAAACGTTGTTGCCCGTCTGGGCTTTCTTTCCCGTAATCTGACAAATCTTAGACATGTCTATCTGTTTTTAAAAAGATTCTTAATTTAATTGTTTATTCTCCGAGGGATGAGATCAAGCCTCTGCCGGTGTTTCTCCTGCCGGAGCTTCCTCTGCAGCCGGAGCCTCTTCTGCCTTGGCAGCAGCCTCAGCTTCGGCCTTGGCAGCAGCGATGGCAGCTTTCTTGTCGGACACTTTCTTGGCAATGGCCTCATTCACTTTCTTCTCTGCCTCCAAGTTTCTAGCGGCTTTTTCGTTCTTGGCTTTCACCACCATTTCACGGGCTGCGTCTTCACTTTTCACTTTTGCCTGCTTCCAGACATTGAACTTTTCCTGAGCGACAGCATCGTCGAATGCACCTTTTTTCACACCCACGCGGAGATGCTTCATGAGGTAAACACCCTCACCGCTCAAAATGCTGCGGACAGTGTCTGTAGGCTGTGCACCTGTCTCTACCCAGTAAAGTGCACGATCGAAATTCAAATCTACTGTGGCGGGATTGGTGTTGGGGTTGTAAGTACCAATCTTCTCAGTAAATTTACCATCACGTGGTGCTCTTGCGTCAGCGATAACGATTCTGTAAAAAGCATAGCCTTTGCGACCGCCACGCTGTAATCTGATTTTTGTTGCCATTTGTTTAAAATGTTGTTAATTAGGTTTGAATTTTATGCTTCCATCTCGTGAAAGCGGATGCAAAGGTAGTGATTTTTAAGCAGATAGACATACAAACTCATGACAGGGAGCAAACAATTAATTTTTTTTAATATTCCAGTGTTAAAATCGCCTTGTTTTTTTCTTCATGAAACCGATGCAATCTAACACGAAAAACGTCTCCATTCCACCACCCCATCGCCCTTTTCCATGCATTCCACTTTCTTTCGTTTCTGAAAAGATGAGGGTTTTCAAGCCATCCGATGATTCTTTGGAAAGCAACGGACATGGCATGGGCATCCAACGAATCGGCCATTGGCGGACAACGGATGATGCAATGTCCTTCAACGGATGATCCGCAGAAAACCCACCTTCCAAAAAAAGCAAAAAAGACCCTGATTATCAACAACTTATAAACTAATATAATATCATATCTTCTCAAACTGAAGAGAAAATTTTTCAAAAAAGCCTGTTTTCGTGTTAAATCGAGCCTCTTTCTCCGTTAAAAGACGTTTACCGGAACAGGGCAACCCTGACCATAAAAAGGCGTTTTTTGCCCCGCCTTTATGGCATGAATGCTTTCAGCGCATGGAACTGTCGATGAACGACAGGGGCAAAAGATTCCTGATGCCGTCTATTACATACACCCCTCGCTTCCCATGAAGATAAATCTTGACAGAACGGCCGTACCGTTGCTCAATCTCCAACACCACTTGCCTGCACGAACCACAGGGAGAAACAGGATCGTTGACGAATCCGCTTTCATTTTGCGCAGCAATGGCAAGTGCCAGCACGGGCTGGTCGGGATATTGGGCCTGCGCTGCGAAAACAGCCGTGCGCTCGGCACAAAGTGTTACGGGGAAAGCGGCATTTTCCTGATTGGCACCTATCACCTCCGTCCCATTTTCCAAGCGGAGTGCCGCCCCGACGCGGAAACGGGAATAGGGCGAATAACTGTTGTTCGTGGCCTCCATGGCCTTCTTCACCAAGCGCTGTTCGCTGTCTTCGAGTTCGTCCATCCGGTACAGTTTCACGTTGCTTTCTATCTTTATATCTTTCATTTTCTATCTTTTTAGTCGTATTTTTTAACGTCTGTGCTTGGCCTCATTTTTTCTGTATTCGTAACACCCTATATCGGGCAGTCCCTCTCGCTCAGCCCCATCGCGGTCACGGGGCAAGGCATATTCGGGGGCAGCCTTGTCGATGGCCGTTGAAATACTGTCGAGCCGGAAATCATACCGTTGTTTGCTCAAGTCGGCAAGACGAAAATGCTTGTCGCCCGTCACTGTTTCTCCGTCCGCCTTTGCATCGCGCAACTGCTTCATGTCCTCGAAGACCACCTGCCGGAAACGGGAAGTATCCTTGGGCGTTGGCGTGCGCAGGATGGATGAGACGAACTGGTAGTTGAACGTGGCGGTGGTGTCTTCCTGAACGGCAAACACCACATTGTCGGCATATCCCGTCACCAAGGAATTGACGCAGAGGAAGCGTCTCAGCGGATAGGCCTTGGAATCCTCGAAATGAAGGGCGGCATAGCGGTTGCTGTCGAAGGGGTAGAACTGTGCCAGCGTGCAATGGCTGACAAAGACATCACCGCCCGTCACTGCCAGACAGGCGGTGAGCACGTTGGAAATCTGGCAATTGCTGATGTCGGCCTTGGCGTTTCTAAGCACCACTCCTCCCCCTTGGCAATTGTGCACAATACTGTTGCTGAGCGTAAGTTTCTGTCGGGAGGCATCGGTAGAATCGCAGTCGATGGCGGTGTATGTACCATGAATGTCGGTAAAGTCAATCACGTTGTAAAAGGAAGAGGCGTGAAACCGGATACCTTTCCACTGGCCGCTCACCATGTCGTAGGGCAGATAGTCGAACATACGGTCGGTGCGGTCGCCGCGCAACACCACATTGCGGCTGGCAGTTCCCTCTGTGACCAACGTGCCATAGACATCGAGAGCGGCATCGCCATGAAAATAGAGGGTGGTCCCGGCCGCAATGCGCAGCGTGACGGCACTATCTACTTTCATACCGCCATATATCACGGTGGGCTTGTCGCCACCTATCAGGGTATCTTTGCTGACGACCACATTCTTGAGCAGTTGCGCATCCCACGTATAAGCCATGAGATTCACCCGTTGTTCTGCACCACTCTCCAAGGTGAACACCAGTTCGTCCTCATGCAGTTGGGGCGTTTCCTTTCCGTTTGCGGGAGCAGTTAGCTCCACAAACACGCGGACGCTGTCTTTATTTCTGATTTCCACGTTTCGTGTCTGGAATCCCGTGGTTTCGCCCAGATATGTCCCATCCACATTCACGCGAAAACCGGTTTGGTTGCCTTTTTTCAACCTCACCTGAGAACATCTGATGCCACTGCCCGACCGGTTGTAGATCCAGAAAGTGCGGGTTGAGGTGGGAACACGAGAGAACACCGTGTCCATCTTCACCGTGTCGGCAGAGAACGTGAGCAGGCGTTGGGGGGATGTGGAAAAGGTATCATCGTCCGCACACGACAGAAGCATGCAAACGGACATGATACAAACTATATATATATAAATGTGTAAACGTTTCATGTCTTTACGTCAAGGAACCGGACTACGCGAACGGTTCCGCATTTCATGTTTTGATAACGCTCCAAAGCAGAATATATTGCCTTAAAGCTGTTCACATTCGTTCAGCCACAGTGCACAGGACGCATCGGAAGGCATGCGCCAGTCGCCACGGGGACTCAGGCTTACGCTGCCCACCTTGGGGCCGTCCGGCAGACAAGAGCGCTTGAACTGCTGGGCGAAAAAACGGCGCACAAACACCGTAAGCCATTTTTTTATGGCATCGCTGTCGTATGTTCCATCGAAGGCCTTCTGGGCAAGCATGAATATCTTCCGGGGAGAGAACCCGAAACGGAGGAAATAGTAGATGAAGAAATCGTGCAGTTCGTAAGGGCCTACAAGGTCTTCGGTTTTCTGCTGGATGTTTCCATGCTCGTCGGCAGGCGTAAGTTCGGGCGAGATAGGTGTGTCGATGACATCGAGCAGCGTGGTCCGCGACTGCTCGTCGATGCCGCTGTAGGCCACGAAACGCAGCAGATGGCGAATGAGGGTTTTGGGAATGCCGGCATTGACACCATACATCGACATGTGGTCGCCGTTGTATGTGGCCCAGCCCAAGGCAAGCTCGCTCAGGTCGCCCGTTCCCACCACCAGCCCGCCCACTTGGTTACTGATGTCCATCAGCAGTTGCGTGCGCTCTCTTGCCTGTGCGTTTTCGTAGGTCACGTCATGGGTACTGATGTCGTGCCCGATATCTTCAAAATGTTGCTTCACCGCCTTGACGATACTGATTTCGCGGACGGCAATACCCAGGCTGCTCATCAGGCTAAGGGCATTGCGATACGTGCGGTCGGTGGTTCCAAATCCGGGCATCGTGACACCGATAATGCCTGTTCGGGGCAGATTCAGTTTGTCGAAAGTCTTCACACACACAAGCAGGGCGAGCGTGCTGTCCAGTCCGCCGCTGATGCCTACCACCACCTTTTGGCAATGGGTGTGTACCATGCGTTTGGCAAGAGCGCACACCTGGATGTTGAAAATCTCGTCGCAGCTTTTCTTCATATCGTCCTTCTGCGGAATGAACGGATGGGGGTTGACGTGCCGAACAAGTTGGAAATCGCGCTGACGAACAGAGTGCATGTCTATGGTGCGTGCAACAAACCCTCGCTGTGCGTTCACGTAGGTGCTGTTGTTGCGGCGCTCGGCACGGAGCATCTCCACATCAATTTGCGTGATTTTCATTTGCGGATTCAAGGAAAAGCGGTCGGCCTCTTCCAACAGTTTCCCATTCTCGAAAATCAGGGCATTGCCGCCATAGACAACGTCTTGCGTGCTCTCGCCAAAGCCGCATCCGCTATACACATAGCCTGCAATGGTTCGCGCGCTCTGTTGCGCCAGCAAACTTTTCAGATATTCGTGCTTCCCTATCAGCTCATCGCTGGCAGAAAGGTTGAAAACGAGGTCTGCACCCGACAGGGCAAGCCTGTTGCTGGGCGGTGCAGGTGCCCACACGTCTTCGCAAATTTCTATGCCGAACAGCACATCGCCATAGGTGCGGAACAACGTGGGATCGGGCGACACCGTGACCATGTTGCCTGCAAAGCGGATGTCAGCCGGGCGTAAATCCTGCGCGGAGGCAAACCACCGTTTTTCATAAAACTCTCTGTAATTAGGCAAGTAAGTTTTGGGAACGAGCGACACCAATGCACCCTTTTGGATGACGGCCGCACAGTTCAATCGCAAGTCGCCTACGCAAACGGGCAAGCCTACAATAGAGATGATGTCCATCTGACGAGTGAAGTCCATCAGTTTGAGAACGCCCGCCTCAGCCTGTTCCATCAATGCCTGCTGGCAGAACAAGTCCTGGCAACTATAACCGGTAATGCACAATTCGGGAAAAACAACAATTTCCACCCCCTGTTCTTCGGCCTGGGCTATCATTTCTTCAATCTGCTGCACGTTGTATGCACAGTCTGCCACCTTCACCGACGGGATGGCTGCCCCTATCTTAATGTATCCGTTTTGCATAAAAATTAATTTTACAACTGCAAAGTTACTACAAAAAAGTGAAATGCGGAAAGATATAGTGATAGAATTGAGTTACAAGGGTTTTAGTTGAAGTGGCGATAATTCGTGAAGCCATTACAATCCCTGCCGAAGCCAAATCTTGACGCCGCAACGTTACTTGTTCGTAACCATGCCCGAAAATGCGACAAACGGGCACGAATGGCGAAACAAGGCACTATGTTATAGTGAGTTACTCACAACTCACGCGAAAAATCCGGTTACGGAAAAAGATTGCTCCGTTCCTCCCCGTTTTGCGTACCGATACCGGACTCTTCACCAACTAATTTTGAAACCAAAAAAAATTAAGGACGATGAAGAGTACATTTTCAGTAATCTACTACCTCAAACGTCAGGTAGTGAAGAAAGACGGGACAGTTCCCGTCATGGGACGCATCACGGTGGACGGCAGCCAGACGCAGTTCAGTTGCAAGCTGACCGTCGATCCGAAACTGTGGGACACCAAAGGGGGACGTGTCACGGGCAGAAGCACGGCGGCTCTCGAAGCGAACCGTATGCTTGACAAAATGCGGGTACGCATCAACAGACACTATCAGGAAATCATGGAGCGTGACAACTTCGTCACGGCGGAAAAGGTGAAAAATGCCTTTCTCGGACTGGAACACCGCTACCACACGCTGATGCAGGTGTTCCGCCAGCACAACGAGGACTATGAGAAACAGGTGGAGGCAGGCATGAAAGCCAAAGGTACACTGGAAAAGTACCGTATCGTTTACAAGCACCTGCAAGAGTTCCTTGACATCCGCTACCATGTGAAGGACATCGCCCTGAAAGAGCTTACCCCGGCTTTCATCTCCGACTTCGAGATGTTCCTTCGCACGGACAAGCACTGCTGCACCAATACCGTGTGGCTGTACGTCTGCCCGTTACGGACGATGGTGTTCATCGCCATCAACAACGAGTGGCTGACACGCGACCCGTTCCGCGAGTATGAAATCAAGAAGGAGGAAACGACACGCAGTTTCCTGACCAAAG
>JALFBL010000068.1 GCA_022773395.1 Prevotella sp. | reverse complement strand
TGCCCCCATCTTGCACCAGTTGGCTATTCTACACCAAAATGCCATTCTCCGTAGTCAGTCGCTTGCAGCCAGCCAACAAGCCCACGGCATGACAAGTCATTACATCAACAATTTCTCAAGCGAGTGGATACGAATGGTATTCCTCGACAATTCAATCTCCCCCTGATTGTGCATGGCGTTCAGCGTGTGCGAAACGTTCAGGCGACTTTCATGAATCTCGTGAGCCAGCGTTTCCATTTTTATGACAACCGTCTTGCTGCCGGCCGGGCGCAAACAGCGCATTTCTATGAAACGCAGAATTTTCTGGCGGATGTCTTGTGGGATGGCACGCCAGGGAAATCGAGCCAACCGCTGACTCCTTGTTGAAATAACGTTCAGCAAGTTGATGCGGAAAATTGCATACTCTTCAGACAATCTCAATACCTCAAACTTGTCCAACTGAATAATATTACAACCGGTAACAGCACTAAACGTAGAGGTGAAATGTTGAGAAAGACCGAAAATGCGCTCAGGTTGCAAAATGTCAGGAGCCTGCATTTCTTCAACCACAGCATACCTACGGTTGTCTGCCCAACTCTCAACTCCCACCGTTCCACTTACCAAAAAAAAGAGATGGCGACACTCATCACCTTCCTCGGCAATGATTTTGTTCTTGGGAAATTTCAGAAAGTTGAACTTTGTGCGAGCCACAATCTCACTCACATCGTTTCTACTTAATCCCTGAAAAAGAGGCAGTTCCTGCAAATGGTCATAGAAACTGTTTTTCTGCATAAAAATCGTATCGGTAAAGGTTTATTTCAGGTATTTCCCTTTCAATGACGGCGAATACCAAACAGCATATTGCCCCTTGTCGTCTGTATAAATCAGATAAGCCATCAATTCGGGATGCTTGTCCAAAATGCGCTTCGCACCATCCAGTCCCAGCACCATAAAAGCCGTGGCATATGCATCTGCCACAGCACATTTCTTGGCAAGAACAGTGGCCGACAGTATGTTGTGCTGAACGGGTCGTCCCGTTTTCGGGTCTATCGTGTGCGCATATTTCTTTCCGTTTTTATAGTAGAAGTTTCTGTAGTTCCCACTCGTTGCCATCGCGATGTCGGTCACATTGAGCACAGTTTGCAATTCTTGGTTCACGCTCAGCGTATCATCGGTGGGTTTCGACACACCTATTTTCCATGGCACACGGCTCTCGCTCATTCCATGAGCCACAACTTCCCCGCCAATTTCCACCATGTAATTTTTGATGTCGCGCGATTCCAAAAAGTGTGCCACCACATCGCTTCCATAACCTTTGGCTATGGCACTGCCATCAAGCATCGTGCGCAAATCCTGCTTTTTCACTTCTTTTCTCCTGCCAAGCGAAACCTTCTGGTAGCCGACAAACTGACGAAGACTGTCAACCTCCTGTTGGGTAGGCATATTACCAGACTTAAATCCGAATCCCCACGCATTCACCAAAGGAGCAACAGTCATATCGAAAGCCCCATCGGTTTCTTCCGATACGCTCTCTGCAAGTTCAAAAACCTCAATAAACATATCGTCTAACTCCACCCTCTCATTGCGGTTGACTTTTGATATTACCGAAGTTTTGTTGAACGTTGAAAGCGATTGGTCCACCTTCATCAGTTCCGCCTCTATTTCTTTCTGCAAGTCCCGGTCGCTTTGATAGGTAATGCTGTAAACGGTTCCAAAAACAAAACCTTTGTTGTGCTGATAAGGCATGCTACGTTGATGTCTGACAATCAGTACCGTACCAATGATCAAAAACGCAAGGAATGCGAGTTGAAAGGGAAGTTTTCTTTTTTTCATATCAAATGTCAATGATTACATTAAACGTACCGCCGAAGTTTGATTTGCCCGACTTTCCATACCCAGGTACATACCACGATTTTCCCAATTCCCCTTCGTTGGACACCAGCCTGTTCCTGTAACGAACGCTCCATCCCAAATGCAACGGCCCCCAAATGGAAGCGTCTGCACTGAAAACAACTTCCGCCCAATGGCAGTAAGCGTCCACACCTTGTGTCGAAAAATCCACATTGTCGCCCCAAACAGGATCCTTAACCGCAGGCGAGGCAATATCAAACTGGTAGCGAGTGTAAGCATAGCGCACACCAGCATACAGCCGGTAAATGTCGTGCTTGTTCTTAAGGAGATTAAAGTCAATCCCAATCCTTCCATACGGTGCTTGGGTTTTATAGGAAACATGCGTTCCGGCATCTGCTTTATCGCATTCGGCATAACCTGCCTCAAAGACAGGAAAATACCTGTCTTTCAAGTTGATGCGCAGTGCCCCTTCCACACTTCCATAATCACTCATCAAAAGCATCCCCGCCCCCAACAAATCGGCCGACACAGCAAAACCTCTGAAAAAAGGCACCGTGTCAACCATGTGCTCTTTCATCTTCTTTTTCATGAATTGCGCCTTGACCGTGGCCGGTGCCATGAAAAGAAGACTAATAGCCAGACTTGAGATACAAATGGAAATGTTCTTTCGACGAATCATAATTCACTTCTCGGTTATGGATAACAATAGAGTCGATGGCATTCTTCGTGTGCCTCACACCCGTGATGGTATGGAAAAAAGACGGGGTACACTCCACCGACTCGAAATGCTTGTGATTTTCCTTGCCCACCACCACCGTATCCAACAGTTCAACCAAATAGTTTTTCTCCGTAATGGTGGTGTCGTTGCCGCTGACAATGGTGTCTTTCTTCGTTCTCGGTGCACGAATCAAGAAATAGAGAATGTCTTCCGAGCCGCTGTAACTCATCGCCACATTGAAAGATGTCACTTTCGTGTCTCTGTTGATCAGTACAGGATCCTCTTTTTCGTTGTGCATCAAGGTGATAACAGAAAGCGTGTCGGTAAGGGTATCGGCCATTCCGTTTGCCCTCTTCAACTGGTAAACGGAATCCACGGTGTTGTTCTGCGGACAATCCACAGCCGAACAAGCACTGAGAATCAGACTGACAACGAAAAGTGGAATTACGATTTTCTGCATCTCAGTTCCTCCTCTATTTGGTAGTCGTTGCGACCTGCCGATGAGCGACTGATCAAATCGCCCAAAAAGCCGGCCAGAAACAATTGCGTCCCAATCATCATCATGGTCAGCGCTATATAGAAATAGGGTGAGTCTGTGACCAGCCGTTGCGGAATGCCATGCGAGAGTGCCCATAACTTGTCGGCACCTATCACCATGGCGGAAACAAGCCCGATAAGGAACATGATGCTGCCCAAGAAACCGAAAACATGCATGGGCTTCTTTCCGAAACTGCTCAAAAACCAAAGTGTAATCAAATCGAGATAACCATTCACAAAACGGTTCAGGCCGAATTTGGTCTTGCCGTATTTGCGCGCCTGATGCTGCACCACTTTCTCGCCTATCTTGCTAAAACCGGCATTCTTGGCAAGATAAGGAATGTAACGGTGCATTTCTCCATACACCTCGATGTTCTTCACCACTTCCTTGCGATACGCCTTCAGTCCGCAATTGAAATCGTGCAAGTTCTTGATTCCACTTATTTTGCGGGCAGTGGCATTGAACAATTTGGTGGGGAGTGTCTTTGACAACGGGTCGTAGCGTTTCTGCTTGTAGCCCGAAACAAGGTCATAGCCGTCATTCTTTATCATCCGATAGAGTATCGGCAACTCATCGGGCGAATCTTGCAAATCGGCATCCATCGTTATCACCACGTCACCCTGCGCCTCCTTGAATCCACAAAAGAGTGCCGGACTCTTGCCATAATTGCGACGGAACTTGATGCCCTTCACGCATTCCGACTGGGTACTCAAATCGTTGATCACTTTCCAGGAATTGTCGGTAGAACCGTCGTTTACGAAAATAACCTCATACGTATATCTGTTTTCTTTCATCACACGGGCTATCCACGCATAGAGTTCCGGCAGTGATTCCTCCTCGTTGTATAATGGTATTACAATTGATATATCCATGACATTATGTTTGGTGCTTCTAATGTTGAAATCTTTTACGTGTCCTTTTCATAATCAAAGCCACTGGTGGTGTGATGAAAACGCCCATCAGAACATTCATCGTAAAGAATTGAAAAACAATCTCTATCGGGCGGAGCTGTGTCAGATTGCCGATGACCATTTGCATA
Source organism: Prevotella sp. (assembly GCA_022773395.1). Taxonomy (GTDB): domain Bacteria; phylum Bacteroidota; class Bacteroidia; order Bacteroidales; family Bacteroidaceae; genus Prevotella. The sequence continues at coordinate 23,218 of JALFBL010000068.1, read as the reverse complement.
TCGGAAGCCGTCATACCATAAACGCTCATCATTTGCTTGAACTCATCCATCGACATGATGGCCGTGTATCGCGACACCAAAAAGCCATTGTCGATAAACTGGAAATACACATACTGCCCCACGGCAAAAAGCAAGGAGGCGTAAAGGTAAGTGAGCAAACTGTAGGAGAACGCCTTCCGGAAAGAAATGATGCCTTCGAGCACATGGTCGCGAAAATTTTTCAGGCGCAGCGTATTGTACACCAACGAAGCACCCCCTATGAAAAAACCTACAGTGCCAAGAAGGGGATAGGAAAAATTGCCGATGAAACAAGCAAAACTGGCAACCCACAAAGCTGCCATCAAAGCCCCGTCTATCCGTGCGAATGCCTGTACTTGCTCAAAATTCTGGTATGCAGTCATAATTGTTGCAAAATTACTCATTTTCCTTCATATAATGGACGAATCACCATCTTTTTTACGTTTTTGCAAATTTTATCGATGGGTGTTGGTGGATTCTCAATTATTTATAGTACCTTTGCACTGCTTTTAAAGACATGGGCAAGTCTTACACGGCCAGCTCCCTTCGAATCCTCCAGGACGGGAACGTAGCAAAGGTAGTTGGTTGTAGCGGCGCGATGTAAGTAGCTTGCCCACCTGCCTCTTTAGCTCAGTTGGCCAGAGCACGTGATTTGTAATCTCGGGGTCGTTGGTTCGAATCCGACAAGAGGCTCAAAAAATGCAAGAGGAGACATTGTTTACACAGTGTCTCCTCTTGCGTTTATCAATCATGACATTCTGAAACCGGAAGGACAATTTTTCCCAAATCAATCATTGCATTAAACAGCGAAATAGATTGATAACGAGAGATGTCGTCAACATGTATGGCACATGGCCTTATTCTTTTTTCCTCCAGCAGTTTTGCGCGCATCGTTCCGCAAAGGAGCGGACTTTCGGGTGTAAGCCATTCGTTTCCATCAAAAAAGGCAACGTTGGTAAAAGCGGTATCCGTCACCATTCCGTTCCTCACGATCAGTATTTCGTCTGCATGGCCTTTCTTCTTGCCAAGACTATTCAGTACCTCCCTGTTCTCGCTCTTGTAGGTATAATCCACCTGATTTCCGCAAACCATTTGCAACGTTTTGATGGAACGCATCGTGTAGGGGTCGCAAGATCTTTCAACAAGTCCGTATCGGTCGTAAACAATTCTTGCCTTGAACAGACCCTGTTCATGCGGAACCATGCCAGAAAGCACCTCGCCCAAATTCAGACGGGCAGCCCCCCCCCAGAAATGCTGCCAAGTGTCCGCCACCCTTCGTTCATGACAAGGAAGGTTGCAGATTTCTCCATTCTCTATGCGTATGGTTTCAATAAATCGGCACATATATCTTTTCAAGAACCTCCTGATATTCGTCCTTGCAAATGCTTTTGGCAGTGATTCCCCCTCCGGCTTTATAGTAAAATTGCCCGTTTTCGGTGTCAACGAATCGGATCATCACCGCGCTGTCCATCTCTCCATCGTGGCAACAGCCCATGACACCCGTGTAAAATCCGCGTTCATAGTCTTCAGCCTCGGCAATGATTTCAACGGTTTTCTTTTTGGGTGCACCCGTAATGGAACCTGCCGGCAGTTGCGAAAACAACAGTTCGCCAATGTGTTGCAGGTAATAGGGCGTTACCTCCCCACAAATTTCGGAACTCGTTTGCAGAATGCTTCCTTTGTTGGTGTTCAACCTTTCCACATATCTATATTGGTTCACCCTCACCCGGTCGGCCACCATACTGAGGTCGTTTCTTATCAAATCCACAATGGTGGCATGTTCGGCTGCCTCTTTTTCGTTTTCCATCAGTCTTTTTTCAGCATCTGGAACGGTAGCGTCAATCGTCCCTTTCATAGGATAGGAACGGACGACACCATGGCTGACAGTGACAAACGTTTCTGGCGAAAAACATACAAAACGATCTTTTATCCACATCTTATATTTTGCTTTGGAACAAAAGAAAATGTCCTTGAACGACAAGTTCGTTTCGATGGGCACACGGCAAGTCAGGTTCACCAAATAACTGTTGCCTGCCAATATATTGTCCTGTACAATCTTTAACTGTCTACGGTAGGCATCTTGGGATGGCGGTACAAACGACCATTCCACGGTGTCGTGGCCTTCACCAGCACACTTAGGGGCATTGGTCAGACCGGGAAAGTAGAAAAGGCACTCGTCCGGATGGATATTGCCCACCTCCTCCACATAGGCCTGCCGTCTATCATAACTGATGGCAAAGACAAAGGTTTTCTTCGCATTTGCCAACCGGTCTATTCGTTGGATTGCTTCTTCTTTAGTATATATTTTCATGATGCCAAATAGCAATCTTCTTGATGTCCGTCACATGTTCTTTACTCATTCCAGATCCACAACGGTAATGCCCGAGCCCCCAAACTGCACATGTTCGTCGGAAAGATGGGCAACATTGGGAACAGTTGCCAAATACTGGCGTATGAGTTGCCGCAACACACCTGTACCCGTTCCGTGCAAGATGCGCACACGTGCCATTCCCACAAGAATGGCATCATCGATAAAATAGGTGACGGCATTCAAGGCCTCATCGCCCCTCATACCCCTCACGTCGATGTCTTGCTTGAAGTTCAGTTTTTTATTGTCTATCGTTTCCCTCGTCTGCCTGCCCACCGTAACATACGTTTTCGGTTCTTCTTTCTTCGGAGCAGTGGCGCGTTCCAGACGTTCCGCACGCATTTTTGTTCTCATGTCACCGAAAATGACCGTTGCCATTTTCCCTTCTATCCATTCCACTTTTCCTACGGAGGAAAGACCTTTTATCCTCACCGTGTCGCCTACAGCCAATGTCGCCTCCGGGGATGCTCCAGAAGTGTCCTTGTCTCCGTTCGGCAATCCCACCTCGGTTAGTTTCTTTTCCGCCTTCTCTTTCTTCCGCTTTTCTTTCCGTTCCTTCCGCTCCTGAATCTGCCGGATTTTTCTGGCAATCATTTCATCATTGGCCATGGAATCCACATCACAGATATCCTGCTTAAATGCGTTCAGTTCTTCACGGATCTTTTTCGTCTTTTCTTTTTCCGCCTGGCTCTCCCTGATTTCCCGAATGACGTTTTCAATACGCTTGTTGCTTTCTTTCAACAATTCTTCTGCATGCTCCTTTGCCTTGCGCAAAATGTCCTTTCGCTGCTGCTCCAAATCCTTGATTTCGGCCTCATAGCGAGCAATGGTTTGCTGCATGGACTTCTCGTGCTGATGAATGTTCTGGCGCTTGTTCTCCCAATAACGCTTATCTCGGATAATATCCTGCAAGTATTTGTCGCTCTGCACATAATCCTTGCCGACAATATCGCTGGCCTGCTGGATAACAAGTTCGGGCAAACCGATTTTACGGGCGATTTCAATGGCAAACGAACTGCCAGGCTGCCCAATCTGAAGTTGGAACAATGCCCGCATCTCTTTCCGGTCATAGAGCATCGCCCCATTCACCACGCCAACATGCGTATCGGCAAAATGTTTCAGATTCTGGTAGTGGGTGGTAATGACTCCCCAGGCTTTTTTGTCGCAAAATCGGTTGAGCACACTTTCGGCAATGGCACCTCCGATCTGCGGCTCAGTTCCCGTTCCAAACTCATCGATCAATATCAGCGTTTCATCGTCGGCAGCCTTCATCATGTTTTTCATGTTCAGCAAATGCGACGAATAGGTACTCAGGTCGTTCTCTATACTTTGTTCATCGCCAATATCGATGAGTATGTTCTTGAAAATGCCTGCCTTGCTTCGTTCGCTCACGGGTATTGACAATCCACATTGCAACATGTATTGAAGCAGTCCGGTTGTCTTCAGGCAAACCGATTTTCCTCCTGCATTGGGGCCGCTGATAATCAGTATACGGCGGTTGCTTGTCAGCATGATGTCCAAGGGTACCACTTGCTTTCCCTGTTTCTCCAGCGAAAGTTGCAGCAGTGGATGCACGGCTTGCACCCAATCGATGTGCGGATAGGGTTCCACAACAGGTTCAATGCCGTGAGAGAGACGGGAAAACTCGCTTTTGGCCCGAATCATGTCTATTTTTCCCAAGAATCGGTACGACTCTAATATGTCGTTGACAAACGGACGAATTTCTTTGGAAAAGTCAGTGAGAATCCGAATGATTTCCCTGCGCTCTTCAGCTTCAAGTTCCCGAATACGATTATTGGCTTCCACCACTTCAGCAGGTTCAATGAAAACGGTTTTTCCCGAAGCCGACTCGTCATGGACAATTCCTTTTATCTTGCGTTTCAAACCCGGGGCCACGGGTATTACCAGACGCCCGTCTCTGATGGCAGGTGCCACGTCTTTGTCCAAGAGCCCTTCACTTTGCGCTGAACGCAAGATACTGTATAGCGCGCGAGAAATGGAACCTTCCGTCTTCGCCAATTCTCTGCGGATATCTCCCAAATTCGTAGAAGCAGTGTCTTTTATCTTCCCAAACTTGTCCAATATCCGGTCGATACCTTGCACCAATTTTGGAAAAGTCATAATGTTCTCTGCCAACCTGTGCAATGCAGGATAGGGATAATCGTCACCCTCTCCGGCATTCAAATATTTCACAATTCCACCAATGGTTTCCAACGACCTCCGTAAGTCAAAGAGTTCATTTTCCTCCAAATGTGTACCTTCCAACCGAAGGCGGGAAACCGATGCTCTTACATCAAAAAAATATTGCAATGGAAATTGTTCCGCCTCTTCTTGCAAGCGCTTGAACTCCCTTACCTGTGACAGCCACTCGTTGATTTCGCCGGCATTGGCCGAAACGCCCATTTCATCAATCTGGTCTTTTCCGAGCGTACTGAGACAACGTCCTTTCAGCAACGTGCGTATTTCATCGAAACCTATTTTATATTCAAACGTCTTTGGATATATCATGATGTTCTTATTCTGTTCACCCACAAAAAGCCTGAAAAACATTTGGCTTGTAGAAGATTTCAACAAATGGGGTACCGTGTTTTGATCTTATTTAAATTTGGGTTCAAAATTACAAACTTTTTGTACACCAACCAAATTTACATACCTGAAACATGCTCATTGGAGAACAATTGATTTGAACCAGTCTTTCAACATGCCGGCAAATTGGTGCTGGGAGTCGCTTATCAAAATCAAGACTTGCCGGCCATCGTGCAATTTCGGCCCCAAACACATTGCTTCATAATTGGCAAAAGAACGGGAAAACAAATTCATCCGCGTTTTCCAACAACACAAAAGTCGCTTGTTTAAGACGGGTGTACTGTCCGACAGTTCTGGCACATTGATTTCTGCACCTTCCTTAGGATCAACCACATAGATTCTGTTGTGGACATTTGCCCCGAGGAGAATGGACGGAATGTACAACTCTCGTTCCAACACAAGCAGACATCCATCGTCAAGAGCCGTCAGTTCAGGCACACCGGTAACAAAACCTTTCGCCTTTTTATGCTTTCGAGGGGCATCCATGACATACAGATACTGTTTTTCGGGCTGAAGTTGCTCATTGAACGACTGTAGCCGCAACCTGTTTTTTACTCCGTTTCTGTGGGTGGCCCGTTCTCCATCCCCTTTCAATGTACTTTCAGACGTTGTCCAGAACAGATGGGTATGGGCATTGTACGCCAATGCTTCCAACCCTAAGTTGCCACCCGACCGGGTGACAAATGCCATTGGGACATTGAGTTTTCTTCCCGTTGGCTCACCATCCAAACGATACTCCAATATGCTGTTGTCCGCCTCGCCAGAAATAAAAACCGTGTTGGAATCAGGAAAAAACACAATGCCTTCACTGTCTCTGTTCGTGTTGGGGGTTGTGACAAAACCTCGATCTTCCACTTTCTTGATGTCTCCCTTGTTCAAATCCAGAAGTATCTTAAAGACATGGAAACCATCTACAGGAGATTTATCCGAAACTACGGCATACATATTGTCTCCGAGGTATGTAATGCCGCTATAATCACCGGCAGGGACAAGGGAATTGAAATGACGCTGTTTGCACAGTTTCCCAACTTCCAGCACTTGCCCCGTAGCCATGCCCATTCCGATAAAGCAAAGAAACAGATTGATAAGAAATATTTTTTTCAGCATACAAAACATTGGGGAGATTTTCAAGGATGCGACATGATAAAAAACAAACGGCATTCATCAATCATGACGATGCCGCTTGCCCATACCCGCTTTTTTATTTTAATTGGAAGACTTTCCCTTCCTACAGTCAGCACAAATACCTTTATAGTATAGCTGGGTTTCATCAACGAAATTCCCTTCTATCATTTTCGGCAGATCCATCACTGGCGAAGGCTCGTCCATAAAATCAATCACCTTCCCGCAGTGCTTACAATAAAAATGTACATGGGGATGTGTGTCACCATCATAGCAAACACGATGCTCGTCAATCGTAATCATCTGGGCAGCATTGTGTTCCGTAAAAAGTCTCAGCGTGTTATATACCGTTGTGCGGCTTAACGTAGGAACCTGACTGATGAGTCCTTGATATACCGTCTCAACTGTAGGATGCGTAAAATGTGTCATGAGGTAATTCATGATTTCAATTCGCTGGACGGATGGACGAATACCGCATTGCACAAGCCTCTCGTATGCTTTGTCTTTTGTCTGTTGCATATTTATAAATTTAGGCCACAAAGATAAAAACAATTTATGAACGGTGCAAACATATTTGAAACTTTTTCAAATCTAAATACTTAATTCATCCAAAACCTGAATCAGTTTCATGTCGAAAGGCTTGTCACTGCGAATGGCGTCACTGAATGGAACATATACCACTTCGTTGTATCTTGTACCTATCATAACATTGCGCTGCCCTTGCATAATGGCCTCAATGGCTCCTACCCCACAACGCCCTGCCAAAATCCGGTCGTGGGCAGTTGGTCTACCGCCTCTCTGCAAATGTCCCAGGATAGAAACCCGCACATCATAGTTGGGAAATTCCTTCCGAACACGGTCGGCATAATAAAGAGCGCCGCATTTAGGACTTTCCGATACAATCACAATACAGCTTTTCTTGCTTTTACGAATGCCTCGCTCCATAAATCGCGACAACTGGTCAACATCCGTCGAATCTTCCGGAATGATGGCTGCCTCGGCACCACTCGCTATCGCACTGTTCTGAGCGAGATACCCGGCATCACGCCCCATCACCTCTATAAAGAATATCCGCTCATGACTTTGTGCCGTGTCGCGGATGCGGTCAACACATTCCATAATGGTGTTCAGTGTCGTGTCATAGCCAATGGTAGAATCTGTCCCATAGAGGTCGTTGTCGATGGTACCCGGCAAACCAATGCAGCACACGTCAAACTCTTCGGCAAACAAACGAGCTCCGGTGAGCGATCCATTGCCACCTATCACCACAAGTGCGTCGATTTCTTCTTTCAGCATGTTGTCATAGGCCTGTTGCCGACCCTCAGGGGTAAGAAACCCAACGCTTCTGGCAGTTTTCAATATCGTGCCTCCCATATTGATGATACCACTGACATTCTCTGTGGTGAACGGCCTGATATCATCATGAATCAGTCCATCCCATCCACGATAGATGCCTTTGATGCTGAAACCATTGTATATACCGGCACGTGTAACCGCACGGATGGCCGCATTCATTCCCGGAGCATCACCGCCAGAGGTGAGCACTCCTATCGTTTTTATCTTTTTCATACTTTAAATGATTTTCCCAATATAACCTGATCAACCGATCAACCACAATGATAGCATTCCCATCAACCAAGAGACGATTGTTGCAACTCCTGTTTTTTTGAAAAACCAGCCCACATGGATGCGCTCCATCTTGATCAATGCCAGCCCACTTGTGCTTCCCAGCAACAAGATATTGCCTCCCATAGCCGAACTATAGGCAACAATTTTCCAATAGATGTCGTTGGGGGGCAAATCCGGATATAGCGCAATAAAACTGGATGAGGTGGCAAAGGTATCGAGGACACTGCTTGTCGTTGCAGCCACAGCACCCCACACCCATACATTGTATATATATTCGTTGCACAGATGCACAACCCAATCAACAGCACCCGTTTCCTGTGCAACTCCTACAGCCAACATGATGCCCATGACAAACAACATCAGCTGGATGATTCCATATTGCATGACGCGGGGCGTGCGACGCTGAATCATTTGGTCAACATTCATCAATTTTCTGTTGAAGATTTCGTTGACTATCCACAAGACAGACAGAACGCACAAAGCACCAAGAAACGGACTTAATTCTGTTATCGCACGAAAGGAGGGGATAAACCAAAGCCCTCCGATACCTACAATCAACATGACAAACCGTTGCCATACTTTCAAATTCGTTTCATCCCCTCTATAAGGCATGGAAGTCCATTGGCTATCTATTCCTCTCGGCAAACCTTTTGAAATCCACCAAGTGGGCAGAAGCCAAGAAACAAGACACGGAATGGCCAATGATGCCGAGAAATTGGTGGCAGTTACCGCCCCGCAGTTCCACAGCAGCAAACCAACGGGATCGCCGATAACAGTCAACGCCCCTCCACAGTTTGCAGCAAGGACAATGGCCGAACCGTAAATCATTCTTTGACTCCTCGATGGAATGATTTCGCGCATCAGCACGAGCATCATGACCGTTGTGGTGAGATTGTCCAAATTGGCCGACAGAAGGAAAGTGAGCGACGACATAATCCACAACAACTTCTTGCTTTGCCTCGTTCTCATCAGTTGCTTGAAAAAATCGAAACAGCCATTGTTGTTGAGAATCTCAACGATTGACATGGTGGCCAGCAGAAAAAGGACAATTTCAGCCCCTTTCCCCACATGCTTCAGGAAGATATTTTGTGAAATATATTGCTTCACCGACAAACTTGTCGGATGTGTGCCATTCAAGAAATATGCGTATTCTTCGGCATGCTGGCTCATCACGAAATCTGTACCATAACTGACATACAGAACCCATCCTACAGTCCCCACAAAGATAGCGGCGGCGGCCTTGTTGATTTTCGTCATACTGCTGGTGGCAATCAGTACATAACCTATCAGCACAATGGTGATTATAATCAGAGTCATAGCATATCAGTATTTATATCTGCAAAGTTACAAAATTTAATGAAATGTCAAGCATGGCTCACTGATTTTCATACGAATGTCTCTTCGTTTTATTAAAAAACGCCTGCCTTGCAAAGAATGTTTGCAAAGCAGGCTGTTAATGATGGTTGAATTTTCCTTAAAGCCATTTCACGTAAGCAAAGTCCTGGCGATGAGGCAACATGTCATTTTTCGGGTACATGCGGACAGCCGTCTTGTAGAATCCCGCTTCATCCGATGCTATTTTTGCCTCAAAGGTGTAAAGATTTCCCTCACGCTTCACCACTTCGAAAGGATGGACGCTATAAATTTTCTCTTCACCGTTCTTATCGGCCTTCACTGCCACAAACTCCAAACCTATGGCATCATCCAATCCCTGTTCGTCAATGACGAACCTAAAGTTGTAGGCCACACCGCTTTCCATTCCTTCTGAAGGTACATCATTTTCAGAAAAAACAACATGAATGGCATCCCAACGCTCTGCCACCGCTTCTTTCCACGAGGCCAACTCCTTCGCCTGTTGGCATCCGTTGGCAGACAGAACTTTGAAACGTGCCGCCTCTTTGTTGTAGAACTTGTCATAATAATCGTCCAACTGACGTTTCATCGTATAGTGTGGGGCAATGGTAGCGATCGAATTTTTAATCACCCTAATCCACCCTTCGCTGTAGCCACTGTCATTCTTCTTATAATAGAGTGGTATGATTTCGTTTTCAAGAAGACCATAGATGGTAGCCGCATCCAACTGGTCCTGATAGTTTTGGTTGTCGTAAGTACGCTTTTCAGTCAATGCCCATCCTGCACCTTCACGGTAACCTTCAAGCCACCAGCCGTCAAGCACGGAGAGATTGACGACGCCATTCATTTCCGCTTTCTCGCCCGAAGTTCCAGATGCCTCAAGCGGACGGGTCGGTGTGTTCATCCAGATGTCCACACCCGATACCAGCCGACGGGCCAGTCGCATGTCATAGTCCTCAAGGAAGATAATCTTCCCAAGGAACTCCGGACGCTGACTGATCTCGTAAATCTTCTTGATGAGTCCCTGTCCTCCACCGTCTGCCGGATGGGCCTTGCCGGAGAACAAGAACTGTACGGGGCGCTGTGGATCGTTCACAATCTTTGCCAAGCGGTCCAAATCCGTGAAAAGCAAATGTGCACGCTTGTAGGTGGCAAAACGACGGCAGAAACCAATCATCAACGCATTGGGATTGATTTTGTCGAGCAGTGAAACCACCCGCGAGGGATCACCCTGGTTTTTCAGCCACGTTTCCCTGAATTTCGACCGGATATATTCGGTAAGCTTGTTTTTCAAAGCCATTCGGGTGTTCCATATTTCTTCATCGGGCACATTGTAAATAGCATGCCAGATGGCCTCATTGCTCTGGTCGCTCAAATGCGAGGGGTCGAAATACTTGGCATAAAGCCTGCGCCATTCCGTGGCAGTCCATGTGGGAAAGTGCACGCCGTTGGTAACATACCCCACATGATTCTCCTCAGGATAGTAGCCTTTCCAAATTTCCGAGAACATTTTCTGGCTCACCCATCCGTGCAGTTTGCTCACTCCGTTCACTTCTTGGCAAGTATTGATGGCAAATGTGCTCATGCTGAATTTCTGGTTCTTATCGTTGGGATTGCTTCGCCCCATACCGATGAATTCATCCCAGCTGATTCCCAGCATTTCAGGATATTTGCCCATATACTTTCCAAACAGCCCCTCCTCAAAATAGTCGTGGCCTGCAGGCACCGGGGTATGGCAGGTGTAAAGCCCCGAAGCACGAACCAATTCAATGGCCTGGTTGAAGGTGAGTCCTTCTTGGATATAGTCACAAAGACGTTGCAGGTTGCAAAATGCCGCATGTCCCTCGTTACAATGATAAATATCTTTCTTGATGCCCAGTTTCTTTAAAGTAAGGATGCCTCCGATACCCAAAAGAATCTCCTGTTTCAACCGGTTTTCCCAATCGCCGCCATAAAGCGCATGGGTGATCGGTCTGTCAAACTCCGAATTCATTTCATTGTCCGTATCAAGCAGATACAACGGAATGCGTCCCACATTGACACGCCACACGTAGGCATGCACTTGATAATTCATATAGGGCACAGCCACCACCATCGGGTTGCCGTCGGCATCCAATTGTCGCTCTAAAGGCAGAGAATTGAAATTCTGCGCTTCGTAGTTCGCCACTTGCTGTCCGTCCATGCTCAGGTTTTGCTTGAAATATCCGTAACGATACAAGAACCCCACGGCACACATGTTCACATTGCTGTCGGAAGCCTCTTTCAGATAGTCACCTGCAAGCATGCCAAGCCCTCCCGAATAAATTTTCAGCACCTGGTTCAGACCATATTCCATACAGAAATAGGCAACAGAGGGACGGCTTGCATCAGGTTCTGCATCCATATATCCGCGGAAAAGCTGGTAAACGTTTTTCACGTTCTTCATGATTTCCTTGTCCTTTACAATCTCTTCCTTGCGCTCATAACTGAGACGTTCCAGCAAAAGCACGGGGTTGTGGCTCACCTCCTCATAGAGATCCTTGTCCAAACTCTTCCACATCTGGCGGGCCTCATAATTCCATGCCCACCACATATTGTGCGCAAGCTCGTCAAGACATTTCAACTCTTCCGGCAATCTTGACCTTACCGCCCACTCTTTCCATTGTGGAGCGTTTGCATAATCAGCTTTAATCTTCATAATCTCTCCAGTTTTATATTCCGTTTTTTTGTAGTTATTTCCTTTTTTCCGCTTTCCTCAAAGCCAGATCGTAAGCCACTTCATAGTGGCGTATGAACTGACTCCACAGGGCTTTTTTTGACAGTTCCTCTGCATTTGAACGGGCATTCTTCACCTCTTGGGCAGTCATGTTGGCAAATTTCACCACAGTCTTCTCAATGATGTCCGCCACTTCTCCATAGTTGTCGTCCGTTCGATGAATCACCTTCACTCCGTCTTCTATTTCACTGTACTCACCCTTTACCCGGTTGGCCCACAAACCAAATCCGGACAGGTCGGTTGTAATACAGGGCACTTTGAAAGCCACCGCCTCTAACGGTGTGTACCCCCAAGGTTCATAATAAGAAGGATAGATACAGAGGTCGTTGCCTAAAAGCAAATCATAGTAGGTTCTATTCAAAATCCCGTCAGTTCCGTCCATATAACAAGGTATGAAAATCAGCTTCACCTTATCCCCTTTTCGGTTGTGCATGCCCAAACCACTCATCATGTTCAGTACATGGTCGTTCGACGGGTCGTGCAACCAATGGGTGATTGTTGGCATTTCCAGCGGTGTGTCGTATGGGGATGCTCCGTTCAAACGCTCTGCCAAATCCTTCCGGGGTTCGCCCACATGGGCAGGGACCTCTATAAAAGCCAAAACGTTTTTCTGCAAATCGGCATCATTCCGCAAGCGATGCATGGCTTCGATGAACACGTCTATTCCCTTGTTCCTGAACTCATATCTTCCGCTGGTGGAGACAATCAGTGTTTCGTCCGAGAAATGCTCACCCGTCAATGCGTGAGCCACATCCATCAAACGTTTTCTGGCTGCTTTCCGCTGCTTGGCAAATGCACTTCCTCGGGGCACAAAGCCATTCTCAAAGCCATTGGGCAACACCACATCCACAGGCTTGTCCAAAAGTTCTTTACATTCGTTGGCAGTAATGTCGCTCACCGTCGTAAAGCAATCCACATACATGGCGGTCTGCTTTTCTATCGAATGCTTACTCTGCATGTTCAGTTCCAGGGCCATTTGGTCACCGTTATAGGCAGACAAATAACCATACAAAGGCTTGTTGTTGCCAGCAATGCTTCGCCCAATGCTGGTGGCATGGGTGGTGAAAACGGTCGCCACCTCCGGCAACACCTTGTTGATATACAGCAACCCAAGTCCTGTCATCCATTCGTTTCCGTGATAGATCACACGCTGCGATTGGTCAAGATATTTTCTGTAGAAACTCTCTGCTACCCTGGCAGCGGCATAAGAGAACATGGATGCCTCGTCATAATCGCCATAGCCATGCAAGGAATCCACCCGGTAGTTTTCCCACAACCAGCCATACAACGCATTCTTCTTTTCGTAAAAGGGTTCGGAATCCACCAATACGGCGATGGGCTTCCCCGGAACATTCCATCTGCCCACCTTTACGTGGAGTCCTTCCGAAGCAGCTTCTTCCCTCCATTCACCCAACAGATTTGCATCCTCTGAAAAACAAGGGTTCACTTTTTCTTTCCAACAATCCGGACCAATAAAAATCACTCTGTCCGTCATGATTTCTTGAAGCGTTTTCGCTCTCGTGGAAAGAACCGTATATATACCTCCTACCTTATTGCAGACCTCCCAACTCGATTCAAAAACATAGTCGGGAACCAATACCTTTTTTACCATTTTATCCTATTGTATGCGTGCAAAGATAACATAAAAACATGGAACGCCAACAAATCATTCTTTTTTTTTGTCCGATTCATTTGATTTCTTGATAAAAGTTATCTATATTTGCACACATCAAGAAAAAACGAAAAAAATGAAGAAATTGGCCCTTCTCTACATCTGTATGGTTCATGCCGCATGCATGATGGCACAAACAGCCGACTCCACCTACATCGGCACATTCAGCAACGAGGAACACAAGATATACCTCAAAATAGATTTAACCCACAAAGACATCACGGCACCGGGACAGGATGTCCTTGGAAAATTGGATGGCTTCATCGGCTCCACGCAATGCAACCACGTCTGGGCAGTCGTCTCTTCCACCATCCGGGGAAATACCGCAACGCTGGACATTGTCAACAACTATGGCAGTGAGGATTTTCAAGCCACGCTCACTCCCAATAAGGATGGTTCACTCACGTTCAAGCACCTCGGCGGCAGCACACTCAAGTTTCCCGTGAGAGGAAAATGGCAGAAGATTCCCTCCAAGTTCATTCTCAAGCAACCCGACAAGCTTCAATAGCGCTCCCTGTCCCCAAAGACATCACAAGGACAGTCCTGCCGAATCCGGTTTGGAAATGCAGTTGTCCGGGTACTGATAAAAAAAGAAATGAGCAATGATGTATCACCAATGCCCATTTCTTCGTGTCAACCAATATCTTTATGTCTAAATGTCATTCACAGCCACAATCCCCTCTCTTTCAGCCCCCATACAAATCCTCATGATAATCAAACAGATATTCCGAATCCTTCAACAAAGGGTGATGGGCATCTTTCGGTGAAAGGATCACCTTATCCTCCGGTATTCTCCAGTCAATCCCCAACGCAGGATCGTTCCAGGCAATGGCTCCTTCACTCTCAGGACAATAAAAGTTGTCACACTTATACTGGAACACAGCCGTTTCGCTCAACACCGAAAAGCCATGCGCAAATCCCCGAGGAATAAAGAACTGCCGTTGGTTCTCCGCCGTCAGTTCCACCGCCACATGCTTTCCAAACGTTGGCGACCCCTTGCGAATGTCCACCGCCACGTCCCATACGGCACCTTCCACCACTCTTACTAATTTACTTTGCGCATGCTTCCCTTTCTGGAAATGCAACCCGCGCAGCACGCCGTAAGAAGATTTCGACTGGTTGTCCTGTACAAACATCACAGGTCTCACCTTTTCATTAAAGACCTTTTCATTGTAACTCTCAAAAAAATATCCACGATCGTCAAAGAACACCTTTGGCTCAATGATGACAACATCTTCAATGATTGTTTTAAATATTTTCATATCCAACTTTACCAATAAAATCCATTATAACATTTGTTTAAATCCATCTTTTGGTAAATAAATCACATTCAATCATGCAAGTAAAATCACATAGACTTGATTTTATCAAGCACTTCCTTATTCCAAACTTTTCTCTCTCTGTCAAAGAACCATCCCCACTTATTAAAATAAGTAATAGCACTTTTCACATGAATCTTTAATAGTTTTGTATTCTTATAAGATTCGCGTTTGTGGTCATGTATAATCGTAACTTCTGGCCAATAAATAGTTTCATATTTTTTATGCATCCTCCGCGTCAAATCAATATCCTCCATATACATAAATATTTTTTCGTCAAATAATCCAATTTCTTTTAACGCATCATTGGAAAAAAACATAAAACATCCTATATGAAAAGGAATGTTAAGAGGTGACTTATGATTCCAATCCTTCAAAAGAAACTTATCATTGTATTTTTTAAAAAAAATATCGGGGAAAAAGCGCCTAAATATTTGAATCATTGGGGTGGGTAACAATCTCACGACATATTGCATATCTCCATTTGGATAAATGGTATTAGGAATAAGTTGTCCAACTTGTTTATTACTAGACATATAGCTATAGATTTTCTCCAAATCAGTTGGCCTAAAATACACATCGCTATTTAAAACCAAATGAAAATCAGCACCACTTTGAATAGATTTCCTTATTCCAACATTATGTCCAGCACCATATCCTATGTTATCCTTTCCTATATACTCAACATTGGAATATTGGGAACAAAAGTTTTTGATATAATTTTCGTTCGAATTGTCCACGACATATATTGTAGAAACAATGGGAGTTTCCAGAGAAGTAAAACATTTTTCTAACTCTGTCAAGTCTGTTTTATAAGTAACGATAGAAACAGTTAGCATGTTCGTGATATTATGTTTTCAATATATTTTTTTGCCACATTACAATCCGTCAGGCGAATAGCTGTAGCCCTTGCTTTGTCTGAAATTATATTTAATTCCTCTTGACTCATCATATTTATTTTATCAATAATAATAGCCAATTCTTTCTCATCACCAGCTTTGCATAAAAATCCATTCACCCCATCAATAATAATTCCCTCCATTCCTTCATCTCGAGAAGCAATCACAATACATCCCATCGACATTGCTTCGAGATAAACTAAACCAAATGTCTCCTCCTCACTTATCATTATGAAAAGATTTGCCCGTGCCATTAACAAAGGTATCTGATTTCGTTGTACAAATCCATGCAGCGTAACCTGTTTTTCCCAATGATTTTCTGCAATAAGTTTTTCTATGATTTTGCGATTTATGCCATCGCCAACATAATCAAGAGTAAAATTATTACCTAAACTACTATTTTTGATGGCAATTAGTATTTTTTCGGGAAACTTCCTACGAATAAACGATCCTACATATATAATTCGACTAATTGGTTTTTTAATAACACACAAATCCTTTCGATTCAAAAAACATACAGGAACTCCACTATAGCACATGAAACTATTGGGTGAAGTTTCAGTATATCTTTCCCATTCTCTCTTCAATGGCAAAGAACGATAACCAAATACGTCTATTTTCTCAATTTCCGTCTTATAATCTGCACCACAAAACCGAAGCATCTTCCAAGCTTGTTTATGTACCACTATACAAGTTCTCGCATTAGGAAAGTAATCAGCCTTAAGACGATTAACCATTGGAATATGCGGATAAAAGTTATGTGCAGTAATTATATCCGGAATGAATTTATATTTCTTACACCATATTCCAATTTCTTCAATCTGCCTATTCATCACTTTGGAAGGTACAGCAAAATGCGGAAAAGGTTTATAAAGTGGCAATCGAATCACTTTTACTCCATCCAAGTTAAATTCAACAGGTTTATTCTGATATACAGCAGTAACAGCCGTATTGAATTTACTACATATCATCTTCGCCGCAAAGCGAGCTATCCAATGGAAGATGCGCATATACACAGGATAGTTGTGAACTACTATAACCTCGTGACCTTCCTTCACCCATTCATAAGCAAAATAATGTACTACATTAGTATTATTTGCTATTTTTACATCAAGAGCGGGATATATAGATGTTAGAACAAGTATTTTCATTGCCATTATTATTCTTCAAATTGTTTATGATCCACGGTGAATAAAACATTAAGATGAAGCTTTATAAAAAGCCAAAAACATTTATACCATGGATAATATTTGATATTAAGATAAAAGGCCTCAAAAGGATTTGCCCCTAATGGAGAATACAATAACTTATAACGCTTAATAATATTATTACTTTTTCTCCGAAATGGAGGTATGGGATTATTTCTTTGGCAATATCCATAATAACCAGGTGCAATATAATTTATCAAACCACGTTTCGTTGCCCTCAGGCCATATTCTATATCCCCAAAAGAATGATGAAAAAAATTATCATTGTATCCAATTTTCTCAAAAACTTTAATTGGTATTAACACGATATTACCATTAAAAGTAGCACAAGGTTTCAACTCTGTCACATCTGGCATAATTAAACGGTGTTTTATTTTATCATCCATCCCACCATATGTAAAAACCCCATTATTTATATTTGAAATAGTAGAACCAACAATGACACTTTCATTATTGGTTTTTCGAGCCCAATTTATCAAACGAGAAATCGCATCATTCATCAATAATGTATCATCATTCAACCACAAGAAATAATCAGGCTGACATTTGGCTGCTTCCTTCCATGCTCTTAACATACCTCTATTCCAATAGAGATTACCATCTCCATCTATTAAGTAAACAGAATGATATTTTTCAAAAATAGCTTCGGAAGTTCCATCCGTACATCCATCATCTGTTATAAAAACTTTAAGTTTAAATTCTCCTACACTAGAGAACAAACACTCAAGACTTCTTAAAGTTTTTTGCTTTCTATTATGAACTGTTAATATTGGTGCAATTACAACCATTTACATTATATTTAGAATATACATCATTTTTTCTCTTCAACACATGGATCGTCGAAAATAATTACTTAATAATAAAATTAAAATTGTCTTCTCCTCTATTAAGAGCTTCTCGCTCCGGACAACGTTTTGGATCAAAACAAGAGTAATAAGGGAAGAATTTATGATATACATAATACTTTGTCCCTTTATAATTATGTAGCATATAAGTAATTGTAGTAAAACTAATAAAAAATAACGCAACAGGTAATATTTTTTTTGATGTATTCCGTATCAATTTAACTATAGTTTCTGCATAAACAATATAATAGAAAACAGAAATTTCATAATGCAAACGGTCAAAAATATCATTAGTAACAGTAAGTGCAGCAATAATGAAAAGCAATAATATAACACCTCTATATGGTGACTCTTTATTGTAAATTATACAGAATAAAGCTAGAAAAGAAGAATAGAATTTTATAAGGAAAAAAGTAAAATTGTATGCAACATCCCTACTTTGATAAGCAAAAATTTTCATTTTGGCAGAATAAGATGGAACAATAAGAGACAAATAATCAAATATATCATTAGATGAAATAAGAAGAAAACAGATAAATACAGTCAAGATTATTATTTTTTTTGTAACTTTAATCCTTTGAAAAATAGGGATTAATAAACAAATGTAAATCGTATTATGCATATTTGCCAAAATAAGAGTCCCTATTATCCACAACAATAAATTCTTTTTCTTATAAGTATATTCATGAACAAAAAGATAATATAATCCCAATGCAGTTGATTGACGCATAAACTCAAAGTTTAATAAAAAATAATCACAGAGAAAATATATGGTGATTGCAAGGAATTTATACTTTGTGTGTTTTAATACAAATTTAAAAATGGCTAAATTTATTATTAAAGCACACACACACTGTAACAGAATAAAGTCGTCATAAACAGTCTTAACTAAAGAATTTAATATAATCCACAAAGGCTCTACGCTATAAGTATTCAATGTAGATAATTTCAGTTCCGTTAACACAGGGAAATAGTGGAATAATTCCATATACATAAAAGAGTCAGTTCCCACTCTGTACCTTAACCCCGAATACATACTCAATAAGACAAAGAGTAACCAATACAATCTTTGGGACTGTTTAGGTCTTTGATCTAACTCTCTAAAACATCCATAGAGCAATAATATCAATAAGAAAAAAAATTCTAACATTAGAAAATAAAAAAATTACAGATACTTCACAGACAATACTTAAAAATCCATGACAATATCCTATATACCATATGTACACTAATTATAGTAAAAGTAAGTTTACTTATTTATTTTTTGTAAGCATTTTCTATATACGGAGAGTAATAAATTCTTTTCCAAATTATTCATACCCAAATAGTATATTAATCCAAATAAACTTATTTCTATAATAAAACAATTTCCAATAAATCTTGATAGTCCTTGAACAAATGTACTTTTTATATACATTGGTAGAATTAATACCAGCCCTGAAATAAGGAAAGTTATAAGTACAATATCTTTGAAATAAAGGTAAGCATCAAACCCATCAATTTGTTTTTTTAAAAAATATATTTTAACACAGTTTGAAATAAAAATAAATATAAGAAGAATAATGTAAGGTAAATAATATACTTTGAAAACATACAAGCAAAATAGAATTGTTGGAAGTGCCATTAACTCTGTAAAGTTATATACAATTTCAAAGAATTTCACTTTACCTGTAGCTCTAATTGCCTGATTACCTGTACACGTCATTGTTTGAACAATTGTTTCTATAAGAGTTAATTGAACCAGCACAACAGCATATTGTGGAACAACATTTAACCATAAATTAAGTATATATTCGGTTTCTATTATAATTGGTAAAGATATTACTAACAATAAATATGTAGACAATTTTGCACCAGAATATATAAGTGAATTCATATTCTTAAAATCGTTTTGTGCATATGTCTTAACTATCTGGGGAGAAAAAGACATCTGAAAGTTCTGAGAAAAGGTTCGGACAGCAGAATTTACTTGAGCAGAAATACCTATCGCAGCATTCAACAAAGGGCCAAAAAATAAATTGAGAATAATTGCCAAACCTTGATTTTTTATCATATAAGTAAAAGCTGCCAAAGAAGTCCAACCTGAGAATGTTAATATTTTTCGGTTAAGTTTTTTATCCCAGACCCTTATATATCTCGCCTCCGTATAAACCCTTCTACATACAATTACATAAATTACCCGTATTATTAATGAAACAATAAACATCAAGAATGCGTAGAGAATTAATCTTTCTGCTTGAATAAGAAAAAGTATATATACAATGCCTAATTTTAAAATCGCACCTAAAATATCAACATAAGCAAAGTAACTCATGTTTTCTTTAGACACCAACATACTATTGTACGGTACACTATTTATGGTAAGTACTAAAGATAATGTTGTAAACAATAAAATCCAATCTGCCGTCAAGACATTTACCTTACCAATGTCTAAATGTGTATGAAGTAGATACATTCCGACGACTTCTATAAGAATGAAAACTATCAACGACAATATCATATGTACATTGATTGCCGTTGAAAAAACATTTTGTATGGAACTTTTATCCCCTATACCGATTTCATAAGAAATAAAGCGCTGTGTAGCTACAGTCATTGTACTATTTATAAAAGATAATGCTGCCACAATGCCACCAACTAATTGGTATACACCAAACTCTTCTATTCCTAACGCTTTTAGTACTAACCTCGACGTATACAAATAAATAATTAGTGTAAAGAATGATCGTATATAGAGAAATATTGTATTTTTTAGAATCGAATCTTTCTTATCCATAATTTGAACTGTTCTATTTTTTTCCAACAAGATAATAAAGAGTCTCTTTTATTGTAACAATTCTTTTAGTTTATTAACATTTTCCGGGTAATAGATTATACCCTTGTTTGATAGTTTCATATCCAAGACTTTTTTTATACTTTCTGATTTTGATTTTGCTGGTATAATATTTATTGTGGAAATAGATTTTACACCCAACTTTGCAGCCTCGGAAAGAACAGTAGAACCATATCCCACAAAACACCTGAAAAAGGGGATTAATAAATTCATGGGAATATAACTTGGTATTGCAGGTAAATCTTTTTCTAATCCATACAAATCATTAAACCTTGGATGGCATTTTATAACGATACGCTCAATTCCGATAGCTTTAATTATCTGATTTTCAACATCCAAGTACTTTGTCGTGTCTATTCCTGTACAATCTATACCCCCTACCAAAAGAACAGTATCTCTACAAGACCCGATGTTCTTTACCAAAGGGAATACAGCACTGTTTACTAAATTTTGTTTTACTGTAATGTTTTTTCTTTTTGCTTTAATTTTTTTATAAAAAGCTTTTGGTAATGATGGAATAACTCTATTTCCCGAGACTAACATATCAGAAAAATACCCATACAAGACATATCTTTTTAGATTCATCAAAAGGGATTTTAAGGAATATGTTTTAGAGAGTGGGAATGAACCAAAGGGAGAACTAAAATAAATATTCGCCTTATCTCTAAAATACAATAATAACCAATTGGCAGCCTCTCCATATTCTGTATGATAAAAAAAGATATCATGTATATTATAATATTGTAAATCAGTAAGTAACTCACGTCTTTGAACTTTTAGTTTCCCCAATGTAAATTCTGTTTTGAAAAACTTCACTATTATATTTGTAAGAGCAAGTTCACTGAATAATATAGAAATATTATTTTGATCTGTAAATATAATAAATTGTTTTTTCGGTTCCGACAACACCTGCGTTAAAACTATCGGAACAAACATATTTGAGTTACACAATAATAACGTCATATCAATTATGAATACCTTTTACAATAAATATAAGACAGAATAGCTTTCCCATGTACATTAATATTTTAACACCACCAAAACATAATACAGTAAATCATTGTGGAAAATAATTTACGGACAGAATCTGTTCTAAAGAATCATGCAAAATAGACTCAACAAACTCTCGAAATACACCATCTCCACCAGACTTTGTCAACGGTACTGTGGCTAATACTTGGATATATGTCGGTGCACTTATCGGAACTCCAGCATAGCCTACTTTTTGCAACAATTGGACATCGCCTAAATCATCACCAATATAGGCCACTTCTTGCAATGAAACTCCTATATCTTTACAGAGCTTTTCGGCTACAGACAATTTATCTTTCACACCTTGAAAAAGGTAATCTATTCGCAACTTTTTCGCCCGCCGAGCAACAATTTCAGTATTCTCTCCCGTAAGAATACCTACGGGAATACCAGCCTGATGTGCAAAAAGCACACCAGCACTATCGTAAGTATGAAACTTTTTCCACTCGTTCCCAGTCTGATCATAATACATTCCACCATCAGTCCAAACACCATCAATGTCGGTCAATATTAATTTTGGAAGTTTATTATTCATCACTTAATATATTTCGAATAAATAATCTCATTGGCTGGTATGTCAACGATTGCTTTGTGTCCTATGACCATACTTCTTTGTGACCATTTAAAACCATCTCCAGGACTTAACATGTGGACTTTATCTTCAGTAATAATCTCTCCGTTTTTTATATCATATTTAGAGGCTATTGACCGCTCTAACTTCACTTTAGAGTCAGCAACACTCTTATCGATATAAATATCTTCTGTCCCCAACCAACGTTCCACCATACGAATGTCACGAACCATACGGTTTACACCATCTGGTCCCAGAGATCCTGGCTGGTCAGTTCCTTTCATATGGCGGTCTATAGTAATATGTTTCTCAATAATCTCAGCCCCCATGCCAACTGCTATTGCTGGAGCAGATATACCAATAGTATGGTCTGAAAAACCGATATGGTATTGGCCATAGTGCTTCTTTAAATAAAGAATTGTTTTCAAGTTTAGATTATCAGGTTCCGTTGGATATTGAGAAACACAATGCAAAATTGAAATGTTATTATGATATTGAGTTATAACCTCCAAAGCATCATCTAATTCCTTTTTCCCAGCCATACCTGTAGATAGTATCATGGGAATTTGGGTTTCAGCCATAGCAGCAAGAAGAGGTAGATTGGTAAGATCACGACTAGCCACTTTCAAATAATCAGGTGTAAAAAGTTTTAACATAGAAAGACATCCCTTAGCACAGAGAGTCTCTACAAAATCAAGTCCTTTCTCTTTAGCATATTTATAAACCTCGAAATGAGCATAATCGTCAAGTTCAAGAAAAGCTCGATGTTCTCCATAAGTGCGGCCAAATGAATTTGGAGTATCATATAGACGATTCATTTGGGTCGTTGTCAATTCCTCATTCAGGTCACGACGTGTCATCTTTACAGCATTCATCGGCTTGAGGTCAAGATTGAATGTTTTCTCATGTACAGGACGCGCTATCAACTCAACAATAAGTTTTGCAATATCTACAGAGCCATTATGGTTCTGTCCGATTTCACCTATAATGTAGGTTTCACCCTTTGTA